>JAICGZ010000026.1 GCA_025922875.1 Pyrinomonadaceae bacterium | reverse complement strand
GCGCCAGACGTTCATAGAAACGCTTTAGGTCTTCGTCTTTTCTGACGGCGGTGTTGGCTGCTTCGACCAGCAGGTAACGCAGCACGCGTGAACCGGCTTTGCTGATCCCAAGGAACTGTTTGCGCTCCGCGGAAGAGCGTTCCATGGGATCGAAGCCGGCATAGGCGGCCACCTTGCGCGTATTGCCAAAGCGAGAAACCGGCTGCAGGGTGTGCACCAGACACAGCGAAGCGAGCAACCCGATGCCGGGGTGAGTGCGGAGCCGCGCAATCGAAACATCGTTTTGGCTGGCGGCCTTTAACCAAGTCATTGTCTCCAACACTTGTTGATTGAGTGACTCCAGCAGTTGCCACCAATGTGCACGCTGCCACTCCATCGCCGGTGACATCACCGCGGCCTGGAGTTCAGCTTTACCTTCGCGGGTAAACAAACGCCCACGCCTGGCTAGCCCGGATTGCAGTGCTAAGGACTGCAGACTGTTCTTGCTCATGGTGCGCATCTTGATCAGCTTCTGCCGGTAGCGCAGCATGCGCATTACTTCGCGGCTCTGCAACGTTAATTAAAACTCACGTTCACATTCCCACAGTACCAAGCGAAGAGGAAAGACAACGCCGACTGAAGCAACACCTCGATAAGGAGCGGAACAAAGCCCGAAACGAAAACTTCACCGCAGTACAAAACATTCTGGAAGATAAAAGTCGAAAGCGAGACCAGGACTTTACGCAGCCCTTTATCGATTTGCTATTTACCGAAAACTGTCTGCAAGAGGAAAACGAGAGCGCAACACTTGAAACAATTACCTCTATGCTAATCGCCCGCCAATGGACCAGGCTCAAAGCCATGAAGACCGCCATCCAATTAGTAGAGCGGGCGGCAGCCACATGGCGCTCAATCGAACTTACTGGCTCAACCGCAAATTCTGAAACTGAACTTTTTGAGAGGCTACAAATGTTAGTTCCATTCACAAAAAGCGGAAAACGGTTGCAAGGTACTCTTGAACGACTAAAAGGTGTGGCATTAGTTGAGGGCAAAGATGACGACGGTGAATTAGTTTATACCGGCGAAACTAAGATTTGTGGGATGAGCAAGAAACAGTCCAGCAATACCAGCGCGGCGAGGAGTTTGGCGAAGAACCCCAAAATGTCTGGGTCGACGAAGATGGGGAAGAGGTTCTCGAGAGCGAGTTAACTTGGCAGCCTGAATGAAATGCCACCAGCAACGCACACTCGCTCGGAACATCGAGATCCACGACCTCAAAACTCGATTAGCCTCCGTCCAAAACAAAGCGGTCCATAGCCTCCTGAACTTAATCGCAAGTCCACAATCACCCCATGTCAAAATCTCCAAACAACACCGCGAAACCTATATTGTAAGCATCGTACAAGACCTGTCCGAATGCGCTGAGGTCCAGTTGATGCGATAAGTTCTGCTGAGGCTGAAAAGATTGTTTCTGTGCTTCTTCGGCAAGGAACACTTAATAAGCTCGATTACACACGCGGCGACGACCAAGGAGACCCCTAGATTGGGAGCGCAGGGGTTCCAAATCGATAAACCCGCGCCACGACAAATCCTTAAAGTAAGGTGCCAGCTCACCTAAGACCGAGCAACCTTAAGAGGCTGCGGCCAATGAAGTCTCTAAAAATGGAGCGCTGAGGAAAATTTCAAGTTATGACGGAAAACTGTAGGAAAATTTCACGTTATGACGGACAAAAATTTCATTTAATGCCGGAATCGTCCGCATAAGTTGTTGCTTCCACTAATAGGCCGATTTCACTTTATGCCCGAACCCACAGCTCAGACGCGAAGACCATATCTCTGATCGCACGCCTCCTACCCGTGTCTTACTGGAAACTACTCGTGCGGCGTATGGGCGACTAAAGATCGTCCATTGTGGAGGTAAATTTCCTTGCTATTAAGAGTTCGGTGATCTTAGTCCCGTCGTTCATAGACCGGCTTTGCACGAAAAGTCTGATTTCTCTGTGTAACCTCTGTGTCCTCTGTGTCTCTGTGGTGTTTTTTCGAGCAATTCCTTAACCACAGAGGCAGAGGACACAGAGGTTGCACAGAGAAGAGTCCGATAAGAACTTTTCGCGCAAAGCCTTCATAGACCCAAGGCCGGAGGTTCGATCGCGCCCCAAAATCCATTATTCACACCGGACATGATTCATAGCTCGCTCAAGTAGAGGTAGACCAATTGAGTCTCTGGTGGAAACACCTTCTTTGGATCAGCGAAAAGCGCCGGTCGATCGTGATTAAAAAAGCTGAGTAACGGAACGTATTTCGGGCTGCCATAAAGAATCTTTGCCACGATTTCCGGGGATTCGTTTTCTTCCGGCTTGTAAAACTTCATCGCAAACTTGCGTTGCGTATTTGCCGAGAGTCCCCGCTCAAAGGCGGGGAGGCCGCCTCGTTCATTCCACCAAGCACCAGGATCTCTCCGATAATCGGGCGACTGCATCGCTTGCTGAGCCATTTCAAGCATCAGGTCATACAATTGGGTTCTGCTCTGTCCCGCAGTGATGCGCATCAGTGTTCGAGTGGTGCTTGTCGAAGGGTTAGCTAACGCAAGAAGAGGCTGAAGGAAGAAGACATTCTGATAAACCGGAACCTCTGACTGCTCATTACTCAACTGCGGGTTCGACATCAGTATAAGCGGCGCATACTTTGTGTTTCCATAAACGATGCTAGCCAACTCGCGAACAGTGCTCGGTTTGTCAGACATATAAGAGTCGAAACCTACCGCCTCGTTTCCGTACTTGTTCCGCAAAAACTCAGCTTGCTCCCCAAGTGTCTTACCTTTTAGCGAATGGGCATCCGCCAGCCATCTGTCTAAGACTTCAAGTCTTAATGCCTCTACGGTCGCAGGCGTGATTTTGGTGGATCGCAAAGGCGGTTCGGTTCCAGGACGCGGCATCACTGAAATAGGTCGCTGGTGCGTCGCTCGTTCGTCGCTAGACACCGGGCGAGCAGCCGGCGGTGATGACGACTGCACCGGAGGCTCGGATGGCTCTGGAACTGGCTGCTCCTTACTTGCGGGTTCTGATGAACCGCTGTGCGAACTTCGTTCGGAACGAGTCGGAAGTCTAACCCACTCCGCACCGGCAGTCTGGCTCGTTGATTCGTATACAAAGGGTTGCAGGACACAAACAATCAGGAGGACGGCTCCGATACCAATCAAGAGTATTCCGGGCCGCGTTCTACTAAGAGAAAGTGTGCCTTTCGCAACATCGGCCTGTAATCCGGCCTCATTCGTCATGCGCAAGAAATCTTCGATTTGTTTGCGCGTCCGTAGCAATCTGTACTCTCGGACCACCACATGAAATCCGAAGAACAGCAAACCGAATGAAAAAGCGACTGCGCCAACCAGGATAACGGCACGAACAATGGAGAGGAGTGTTTCCATGATAACGTCAATCGAGTGCGAGCATGCATGCAAAGCCGCGTCGGGAGCTTTACAGTGCTGACCCACTCTTATGGTTATGAGAAAAACTCACGAAATATTTCAGCAGAGATGCGGTAGAAGAGTCCTAAGCGATATGAACTCACGAAAGGAAAGTAACACTTGCTGCGGGTGCCCGCTTCACTGAATACGGTCCAGCCGCATTCGCTACGGCGACGCGCTGAGATTCAGACCAACGATTAGCGGGTCGTGATCGGCGGAGCGAAATGGAGTCGCGGCGTAGAAGGTGGTCACCTGGTTTGGCGATTTGAACTCCACGTTGTAATCGAGAACGACCGGTTCGTCTGCGTTGATGTGCCACTCCACGGCGCCGGTCACTTGCGGCGTCAGACTCGGGCTGGACAGCGCGTGGTCCAGGTAACCCGATTCTCCGTTGAAGCCGAACGAATACGCATCGTCGCCGATGAAAGATCGAATGAGATTTGTATACCCCGCGTCCGTGATCGTCGTGATCGGGTCCTCCTTTGCATGAGCATTTAGGTCGCCGACGATGAGAAAGTCAGGATCGCCGCTGCCGGTGGGATCCGTCGCCAGCCAGTTGACCAGCGCCTGGGCAGCCCGCGTTCGGGTTACATTACAGTTTCCCTGACCATCACCCGTATCCGGATCTCCCACATCCTCGCAACCCGAGCCTTTCGATTTGAAGTGATTAACCGCTACCGTGAACTTCGCACCGGTGCTGATCTGTCTGAATGTCTGCGCCAGCGTAGGGCGGTTCTTCGTATCGAGGAACTGCGGGTCCACTGATGTGTTGAGAATTTTGAAAGCGCCAACGGGCGCCACCAGCGCCGGCTTGAAGATGAGCGCGAGCCGAATTGCATCCGTGCCTACGACGCCCGTATCAATGAAGGAATACGTACCCGCGCCGGCCGCGGTGTTGAGGCCGTTGACCAGATCGCGAATCGCGCTGTTAGAGCCAGTATCGTTCTCCAACTCGATCAAACCGACAATGGCCGCGTCAATCGTTGTGATGGCGCGAATGATCTTGTCGCGCTGGCGGGTGAACTCCTGCACCGAATCAGCACCGCGCGGAGTCGGAAAGCCGCCGCCCTGCCCATTGCCGTTGAAATAGTTCAGCACGTTGAAACTAGCGACCTTGAGCGTGCCGCCGACCGAAGCAGGTGCGGCTGGGCGCGGGTTGGCATCAGTGAACGCGATGGGACCAACCGGCTGGATGCGATAGTTGCTGAAGCGTTGTTCCAACACTCCGGTGAGACTGCCGATCGTCGCACCCAAACGCAAACTGTTCGCGGCGCTCAGGCCGGGAGCCGGGTGAACCGTAGGATCGATGTTTGGCCGGCTATCACCATCATCGAGGATGATGCGACTGCGGTTGTTTAAGTCCTGCAACGCAGCAGCTTCTGCTCCGGGGAGAGCGCTGTGGGTTGGACTGCGCAATCTCCCGTTCACCGACAGGCCAACTTCTCCGAACCGGCCAAGGGTAAAGTTGTCAGTGACGGTCAACGTCTGCGGGATGCGAACCAGCATCCCTTCGAATCGTTCCCAATCACTCAGGCTCGCGACCGGCAAAGTAACAGTTGTGGGAATTACGCTGTTGCCGCCGCCGCACACGGTGATGCTGCTGATGTTAGTTAATTGCGTAAGTGACGCACTGCCGCCTGTCGCAAACTCATTAACGGTGCCTTTAACGCGCACCTTGTCGCCCACTTTGACTGCGGTGCCGAGGTTATTATCGAATACAAAGATTCCTTCCGAGGTCGTAGCATCGTTGTCCGCGTCCGCATCTTCTTCCTGAACGTGGAAACCGCGGAATTGATTCGCCTCCTGATAATCGCCTACGACGATGCCTTCGATCACGATGTTCGCCGTACCGTTGAGCGGGCTTAACAAGCCGCTGCCCTGGATGGAGTGAATCGGAGTCGGGGTCCCCGGACCGCAGCTCTCGTCCTCGCTGCTGCCCGCGGTTGTAAAGCTGAACGAGAAGGTGGCGGTGGGATTGTTTGGCGGATCAGTCACGTCCTGATCTTTCACCTGGGCAGCAAAAACTGTCACCGTAACGCTTTCACCACTTGCAAAATCGCTGTCAGGGTCGACAGTGAAACTGACTGGGCCACCGCTGATCGTAGCGCCATGGCTGCCGCTCGTTTCACCAACCAGCGAGAGCCAGATCCCGGAGACGTCCACCGGTTCGCTGAAAGTGATCGTGAGGGGCGCATTACGCGCGACATTCGTAGCGTTGCCAGCGGGAATGGTAGTGATAACAGCGGGTGCGCTATCGCTCATACACGAAGACATGTGAGAACCGAGGCCGGTAAATGTATCGTTAGCCGATCCGTCCCATTCGGCTGCGGGATCGAAGGCAGCGTTCGCGTTGGTCTTTCCGGCGCAGACGGCGGCTTTACGGCGTAACGTACGATCCGCCGTGGAGGTCAACCCAGTTCCCCACGCCGTGCCTGGATCGAACCCCACCTGCCCGATCACGTCGATGATCGTGGTGCCCTTACGCAGCACGATGGCGTCATCGCCATTGAACCAACCGCCACCGCTCGTCTGATCTGTTTGTGCGAGGATGGCAGGATCCGCGGAGTTGTGCGCGATCACATAGACGTCCGCATCAGCGACTGTACCGGTGAGATTGATGGTCAGCGCGGCGGTGGTGGCGCCGTTCGAAAAGATTTGAATGTTATAGCCCTGGGTAGCGAGGTTCACCGTCCCGCCGGTGCCGTTGAAGATCTCGAGTGCTTTGTTGTTGGATGAGCCCTCGATGTATTCGGAGAAGAACAACTCGGAAGGCGCCGCGCTATGAACACTCAGGGGCGCACCGGCAAAATAAGTGGCGATGAGGATGGTGGTAAGAATTAACAGGCTGGTCCAGCGAGCGTGGGGCTGGCGCCAAAGGGTTGATGTTTTTTGCATTGGGGCGTATGGCTCATCGCTACCATCAGGCAGCCGCGAACGGCTGTGAGGCAACTGGGGTCGAGCTCCCTTTCGTAGGCTGCTGGGATCATCCTTTCCTCACTTCTTAACGCGGATCCCTAATACTAATGGCAAAACCTGAACGAGACGTTTCTAATTTGCTCGCGGAAATCGTAAGCAGAAGGCCTTTTAGAACGGAAAGTCGCGCATGAATTTCTCCAACGCGGCTGGACTATTCGCTTTCGCGTAAAAGAAATACCTGCCTCTGAACAAGTAGAACACTATGATCACAGTTGCACGGTGCGGATCTGAGCACTGTAAGGAACCTCACTCAACGTGCCCTTGGCGATGCGAAAACGAAGCTACCGGTACGATTGCAGTAGACACATAAACGTGACTTGACGTTATCGACGCGCGAGGCGTAAAAAGAAGTCCGGTTCCACAAAAACCTGGAATAGTACGTTCCTATCGCTCTCCCAAGTCAAGGGTGAGGTTTGCCAACTTCTCTCCGGTAGTGGATCTCAGTCTAAAACCTGGATTCAGATTCGAATCTCCTTGAGACGTGAGACTTGCGCCTCTGAGACTTTCATGACCCCACCCACTTATCGATAACGCGCGCAATGCTGGAAGGAATCACGCGCCAGACACTCACAGTTGTATAGCAGAAAGGCCTTACGTCATGAAAAACAATCGAATCTCCTCAATCATCCGTAGCAAACTTCTGAGAAAAGGCTTGCTTGTCATCTTTTTTCTCGTATGTGTTGTAGCTCTCTTGAGCCTGTCCGGGTCGCAAGTCTCGTCTCAAAATTCAGAACCGGTGCAACCGCCTCAGGCAAGGAATGAGGCTAAACCAGTTTCGCTGATGATCGACGATGCGAAAAGCGCCGGTAGAGACTTTCAGCCGGTAGAAATCTTTAATCGTGAAACGCGCTCCGTCGCAGCTGATGCGGCCCGAAGGCGGGCTGTCAAAGCCGGCTCTGTGCTCCAGTTGCGAGGTGAGGCCCTGGCAGATCTGGTGAACAGAAAAGTGCAAAGTTTGACACTGCGCCTGCCCACTTTTGCAGGTGCTCCCGTTGAACTGGAGTTGGTCCAGGTCAACCTGTTTGCACAAGGCTTTAATGTCTTCACCAGCGATTCAAATAGTGCGCCGGTGACATACGAGCATGGCGTACATTATTGGGGAGTGATGAAAGGAATTGAAGGCTCCTTCGCTGCTATCAGTGTATTCAAGGACGAAGTGATCGGTTCTTACAGCTCGCCGCAGGATGGGAACTTCGTGGTGGGCAAGCTTGCGGGCAACAATCCGCAGCGCGATCACATACTCTATGCCGAGAAAGACCTCACGGGCACGATCCCTGTTTCCTGCGATATGCCGGACGACGATGCCGCTTTCTCTCCGGAACAACTCGATGCCTCGTCGGCTGCGGTGACGAGATGTGTAAAGATCTTCATTGAAGCTGACTTTGATCTCTTTCAAAACAAAGGAGGCGTTAACGAAACAGTCAACTACGTAACCGGAGTCTTCAACCAATCGGCCGCGCTATTCAGCAACGAGGGTATACCTATCTCGATATCCGAGATCCTTGTTTGGACTTCGCCCAGCCCTTACAACGGTTCATCGTCCGTGGTTCAGTTGGGCCAGTTCCAGAGTACCCGCACCTCTTTCAACGGCGACATTGCCCATCTGCTTGATCTGCAGAACCAGGGTGGAATTGCCGCCGGCTTTAACGGCTTTTGCAATCCCAATAGATCGCAGAGCCAGTGCTACAGCGGAATTTTCCCGTTCTTTTCCGACGTTCCGACTTACTCATGGACGGTCGATGTCTTCACCCACGAGATGGGCCACTTGTTTGGTTCACGGCACACGCATGCGTGTGTGTGGAATGGAAACGGTACCGCGATCGATGGTTGTGGTCCGGCTGCGGGGTTCTCGGAAGGTTGCACGGGTCCGATTCCCTCCGGTGGCGGCACTATCATGAGCTATTGCCATCTCAACTCAGTGGGGAAAAATTTTTCGCTGGGCTTCGGGCCGCAGCCTGGAAATGTGATCCGTAACCAGTTCAACAGCGCATCGTGTATCGGCACGTGCGGCGGCGGCGGCGGTACCTACACAACAGCGTTTCAGAGCGTCGCCGGCTACTTCGTCGTAGCTGAGGGCGGTGGCGGTGACGTTGTCAATGCTAACCGTGTAGCGATCGGTTCGTGGGAAACGTTTACGCTGATAGACCTGAATGGCGGAAGTCTCGAAAGTGGCGACCTGGTGCACATTCAAAGTGTCAACGGACACTTTGTCGTGGCGGAAAGTGGTGGCGGCGATGTCGTAAACGCCAACCGGACAGTTCCGCTCGAGTGGGAGACGTTCCGCATTGAGAAGGTCGGTGGCAGCGGCACGATCAGCTCGGGAAATATCATCTCGCTACAAGCTTATAACGGCTGGTCTGGCGGCGGCGGAAATTATGTGGTCGCGGAAGACGGCGGAGGAAGCGTGGTGAATGCTAA
This sequence comes from Pyrinomonadaceae bacterium, assembly GCA_025922875.1. Lineage (GTDB taxonomy): Bacteria > Acidobacteriota > Blastocatellia > Pyrinomonadales > Pyrinomonadaceae > PSRF01. Next base: position 24,864 of record JAICGZ010000026.1, on the reverse strand, counting down.
TCGTGGGGCAGTAGGAGCATGGGAGATGTTCACGCTACATATCTTTTAGGTCGAGATAGCGCTTAGACAGCTTTTTCGTTGATAGCCACAAAAAGGCACAAAAAGCACAAGATGGTTTCTCAACCTTTTTGCGCCTTTTGTGCTCCTTTGTGGCCTAAAAATCTTCCTGAACCTGTTTACGAGGCCAGCGCCTTCTCCGCTTTGCTGCGGACCAACGCGTAATTCAACTGTGGTAGTGAATTAAACTTCGCCGCCTTGGTAAATCTTTCCTTTGCTTTCGCAGTGTCGCCCTTGCCCTGGTGAGCTTTGCCGGTCAGATATAACACGTCGGGGTTTTGTTGATTCGCCTGGGACAACTCAGTTATCGCGACGTCGTAGTTCTTTTCTTCCAGTGCGATCCTGCCCAACAGCTCGTGGGCCTGTCTCATTTGGTTCGCATTCTTCGCGGCTTCCGCGCCCTGTCGAAAAGCCTCTGTCTCGGTTTTTGCAGTGGCCAGATCCTTTTTAGCTATGGCGACACGAGCGAGATTGTAATGAACAAACCGCGCTGCATTGTCTTTGACTTGCTGCGACAGGTTCGACTCACTCGTTGTCTTCAGCGCTTGTTCAAACGCTTTCCTCGCATCGTCGTGTCTTCCCATTTCAAGCAGGATGTTGCCCTTCAATTGCAGATCGCCCGCCATTGCCGGAAAATCGTTATTCTTTTGTCCAATCGCGTATTGTTTATCAACTTCCGCGAGCGCCTGGTCCAACTTGCCGCTGTCGATCGCAACGATCATTCGTCCAAATAAAGCAGTGCGTCGTTCACCATCCGTCCGGGCTTTGTCAGTCATCTTCTGCAACTCCGCCTGTGCCTCGCTGGGCTTCCCCTTGTAAGTCAGAGCAGCGGCGATGCCGAAATGAGAGTTGACGAAGTTAGACTGGATCGCGAGAGCTTTGTTGTATTGCGTGATCGCCTCGTCAAACCTTCCCATCTTCAACAGCAACTCCGCATAAGAATCATACGGGTTTGGATCGTTGGGGATCAGTTCGATGTATTTCTTGAAAGCGTTTTCCGCATCGCTGTACGCCTCATTTTGTCGATAGGCATAACCCAGGATATTGAAGGCGGTGGAATAGTCAGGCGCGATTTCTGTTGCTTGCTTGTAGTGATGGATTGCCTGGTTGAAATCCTGTTGCCCAAAGTAATAGCCGCCTACCGTGAAGTGCGCGCGCTCGTCATTTGGGTAAGCAGCAACCAGTTTTTCCAGAATCTCTTTCTGTCTGGCCGGGTTTCCATTCGCGCCTGCCTCAGCAGCCTGGATCAGCATGCGCTCGCCGTCTGAGGCTTTGTCAGCCAGGGCAACAGCCTTCTTCAGATGTTCGAAAAACTCTTTCCCGGTGGGCGAAACATTCGCTCGAAGAAGATGTGCGAGTGCGAAGTTTGAATCGAGCGAGATCGCCTTATCGAAGTGCTGGATCGAATCTGTGAGGCGAAGTTTTTCAGAGAGATCGCGTCCAGCAAGAAACGCCTTGCGGGCTTCCTCCGAAGAAGTCGTAACAGGAATCTTGCCGGTTTGCGCATTTGCAGCAGGTGCGCTGGAAGAAGTTTGATTGTTTGCGTCAACTGCGTCGCAGGCCATAAAGGCGAGAGCGCCGATAAGCAGCGTCAGACTGAGGAATGTAACTAAAGTTCTGGGATAATCGTGTCGCATGGTGTAGCTGTACTCCTTTGAGCAGACGAGTCAGGTTGCCGAAACGCGGGGAGAACTAACGACCTGATTTAACTGGTTGTCGGTGTCGAGATGGGAGGATAGGAACGGTGTCTGCGGCGGTCAATGAGTTTGGGACGAAAAGGCCCTACGAATTCATGGATGATCCGTTCGTCGGTACAAAGCGGCCCAGGATTGATTTAGCAACCCTGGGCCGAGTTGTCTTCAGAAGAAGACATCAGTGAATAACGACTCGCGCGGGAGTGTCCTCTGACCTTCGAAAGCGCGAAATTAAGGCCATCCGAGGGGCTACCGTAAAATGTTGCCCACGGACCTTGTTTGCGCTACTCTTAACGCGCTGGTCTAACGGTACGACACTCTCCTCAGTATCTCCGTCTAAACAAGTCTGAGTTGTCGAAGGAGTTCTCACATGAAAACCGCATCTATCGCTACTCTGGTGTTGCTGCTGTTAGCGACCTCGGTGATCGCACAAGAAACGTCTTTAGAACCACCCGATGTAATCGTGCTCGAGAAGAGTTGGCAGAAAGAGCCGCAACTTGGTCCGGGACGTCCCTCCAACCCACTGGGTCCCAACGAGGCTTTAATCAAACAGACGCACGTGGAAAAAGCCGCCATCAGGCAGCGAGATGACTATAGCCTGCCGAATCAACCGACAGAGGCACGGATGCCGGTGCCCAGTCCCAAGCCGATAGCACCGGCGAGGTCGGTGATCACCACATACGTGTATAAGATCAAGGTGAAGAACAACGGTTCGAAGACTATCAAGTCTCTTGAGTGGGAGTATCAATTCCTCGATCCCAAAACTCACGAGTTGATGGGATATCGTCGAATCACGAGTTTCACAACCCTTTCTCCGGGTAAGATTAAGAAACTGGAACGCCGCTACACGAGACAACCAACCATACTAGTTAACGCGAATCAGCTTGATAAGAAATATCAAGATCAATTCACCGAGCGACTGATCATCCATCGAATCCTGTACAGTGACGGCTCCGTCTGGCGCCGTCCTTAAACTAATATAGGTCCGATAGGACGTATAGGACCTATTGTCTTTTCTTTCGCTCACGATAGAGCCGTTCGGTGAATCCACCCTCTTCAAGAAACGCTCTTTCCAATTGCCGCAGTTGCTGGTCTAAAAGATAGTTTGTTTGGTGAATGAGGCAGATCACGGTGTTGGCGGCAATCTCCGGTGAAGATCCTTCAATATAGGTCCTGTAGGTCATATAGGACCTATCTTTCGCGTAAGCCAGGCGACGCACAGTTTGGGCGATTGGATCGTTCTTCGTCCACAACCGATGTCCTCGCTGTCGAAGAAAGTCTTCGTAATCAAGAAGAAGTTCTTCGAGGCTAGCTCGCGCTACCCCAACCAACTTGAGTTCGGTTTTCTTCGAAGTTCCGGAAGCCTGGCTGCCTTCAGCAATGTTTTGGCGTCCACTGCGCGCGGCCTGCACCATCTGATCGTGCGTACGCGACCGCTTATTGATGAATCGATCGCAGAATTTGACGGTCGCATCGTAGACCAGTTCTGCATGTTGAAAAGATTTCAGTTCGCGATATCCGCCGTGAGACGGAATGAGATTGGATGTGTTCGGGTGAGGTCGATTTTTAATCATGTGAGGATTCCTTTGTTTAAGTGTTTTAAGGTTTGTCTGTGACTTTCAATTCTTTCACCGGCACGCCGTCGCTCCAGACGCCCATGAAGCGCTGTTGCGGTGTGTTGCCGAGGGCGTATTCACGATTCTTGTTGTAAAAGGCTGCGTCGCATAAGGCGTCGAAGAGTTTCCAGGTGCCGTAAAAGTCCAACGCATTTACCATCATTGTTTCCAAACGATCGCGCCGTCCTGTTTGTGGCGTGTCTCCGACGCCATTTGCCGGAGTACCTCCGACACCCTCGCCGTTGTCGTAACTCTTATCCACCGCGGTTGGGGCTCGATGGCTTGCCGCCAACACTGGCGTTCCGTGTGAGTCGGAAACGAGCGTGATGAAATCTTTGTTCTTGGCAGTGATGCGCGTCGACTCGTAATAAATTCTCTTCGCATCAGTGTCGCGCACGAGAGTGTCCTGATCACCTGCGAGTGCAAGCAGGAGCGTTTCGGCAGGAATCTTTTTCAAATCAGCCAGAGGCACATTTATCGGCGCCTCAGTTATGCCCGGCTCGACAGCCATCACTGCCGATACACGCGGCAAACTCGATTCGCTTGCGAGCGCAGCCACATTCGCAGCCAGCAGACCACCCAGCGAGTGGCCCACTGCTGCAAACTTAGTCAGATCAGGACTGACGTGACCTCGCTCAGTCTGTAAACGACCGATTGCGTCTCTAATCGCATACAGAGTGTTTGGCAAAAAATCTCTAATCGGCGTCAGCAGGTTAGACTGATAACGCGGATAGATAACGATGTTCCCGCGCTTTACCAGATGGTCCAGCCATGCGCCGTAATACAGAGGGTTCATGCCGCCCCATCCGTGCAGAAAAACGATCACGGGCGCAGCGGAACGTGGCTTCGGTGAGTCGGGTTCGAAGATCCAATACTCCTGCCCACCTTTGCCATAGCGATTCTTGATCACACCCGTGTGCACGTACTGCTTCCCGCCCGGACCAGTTTGCGGCTGTGATGGCGGCGTTATAGTTTGCGAAAGGACGACCGTGAGCGAAAGAAGTATGACCCCTAAACTCAAAGTCGTCTTCCGAAACATCTTCTTCACCTCTTTAAAACACTAAGCTCGAACGGCAATCACTTCTAAATATTCCGAGTCGACCGTAGTCGTGCCGTCAGTCGCTCGATTATGCCCGGTCCAAAGTTGGTCGAGGTCCTTTCGCAAAGCGGCCTGCTTGTCTTCGTCAAGTGTACCAAACGCCTTGTTCGTCGGCCCATAGTAAGTTCGGAAAGTTTCGACAGTTTCCACTGGAGAGAACGGGAACTCGAATGTGACCATTTGAGGTCTCATATCCAGCTTTGAGATGCCTTCGCCAAATCGCTCACGCACAGTTTCTTCTTTGCCCCACAGGAGAGGAGACGGCATGCCTGCCGGAGGAGGAACGTGCGACGACATGGTTTTGAACATTTGTCCGATGAAGCTGGTGGGTATCCAGTTTGCCATCGCGATGAAACCACCGGGACGACAAACTCGCTTCAACTCCGCCGCCACCAATTCAGGACGCGGAGCAAACATCGCCCCAAACATTGTTACCACTGTATCAAAACTGGCGTTGTCGTAAGGCAAGGCTTCGGCGTCGCCTTCATCAAACTTGATATTCAAGCCCTCACGTTTCGCATTCTCTCGCGCCTGCTCGACCAGGTTCGGCGCAATATCAACTCCCGTTACGATTGCCCCAGCTCGCGCAGCCGGCAGCGCGAGATTGCCAGTGCCGCATGCCACATCCAGGACCTTCATTCCGGGTTTTAAATTCAGTCGCTCAATAAATTTCTCCGCGCCAGCGACGTACGATTTGGCAATCTGCGCGAAATCACCGGCGATCCACGTCGCCCGTAATTTTGTTTTCAACGCCGCCAGTTCTGAGGTTGCTCCAGTTTCCATGTTTATCCTCTCTCCTAAAAATTGGTACGAATTCGCTATTTGTTCTATCTAGATTGTATCCCCCGACTAAACCGCACTTTGGCACGGCTCATGCGACGGCCTTTGCGAACAAGCATTTTGCGTAACAAAAGAATTCACCGTCGCCGCACGTTAGGTAGTCCACGTATGTTAACGCGTAATCAATTACTTCTTAGTACCTGCCTGGTTTGCCTGTCTGCAGGGACAGCGTTCTCTCAGGCGTCTTTCACGGATTTTCAAAAACTCCTTCAACAAAAGGCCGCTTTTCAAGAAACGGACTTTGCTGCGGTCCAGCGCGAGCAGCCGGTTGTTCGGCTTGTGCCGGTTTCCGACAAACGAGAAGTGGCAGTGTCGGGCCTGATAAACATTCGTACAGGCGCTGACGAATTTCTCCGCGGCTATCGTGAAGGCATGACCCGGAAGAACAATCCAGCGATTCTCGAAATCGGCAGCTTCGCGAAGGACCCGGTGCTCACGGATCTCCAAAATCTCACAATGGACACCCGAGATATTGAAGATTTAAAGGAGTGCGTTGTCGGCGACTGCAAACTGAAGTTGTCGGCGGCGATGATCGAGCGATTTCGCAAAGAGATCGATTGGCAGGCGCCTGATTACCAACTCAACGCCACGAATCTTTTCAAGCAGATGCTCCTGGAGTATGTGCGTGATTATCGCAGTCGTGGCGACGCAGCACTCATCGAGTACAACGACAAACGAAACGAAGTCAGTGTCGCGTCTGAGCACCGCGCGCTAACGGGCGCATCGAGTTATATCAACGATGTTCTGGCCGATCAAAAATCAGGGCTGCAGCTACTCGAAGACGCGATCGTCTGGTCCAAGATCAAATTTGGCCTGAAACCAGTCATCGCCATCAATCACATCCAGATCTACCGGCGTAACAGTGATGTTGGACCACAAGCTGTCGTTGCATCAAAGCAGATTTATGCAAACCATTACTTCAATGCTTTTCTTGCGATGACGGCGTTTGTAAACGTTCCGGATAGCGGTGCTTACCTGGTTTATGAGAATCGATCGCGCGCCGACGGCCTCGAGGGACCGTTCAGTAAAATCAAACGAGGCGTGGTCGAGAAAAAGGCGCTCGCAGGTTTGAAGAATATTTTGGCGCATTCAAAGGCAAGCCTGGAAGGACAGGGGTTGAGCGCGACTGCCGCGGAGTTTTCCTCACATAGATCCTACAGTTGGAACCAGCGTCTGTTCGGCGGCATTCGTCCGTTGCTGTGGTTGCTGATGCTCTCGGCGCTGATCGCGTTACTGGTGTTGGGTAAACGACGAGCAGACAGCAATGCGAGCAAGGCACTGAAGCCGGAGAGCGCTAAGAGTTAAATCGTCTACGACAAGGAGGGTACGAATGAGACTACAATTTATCGCGTGGATCGTCGCGTGCATCATCATCGGCGGTCTGTTGTCGTATGCTGCCGGGCAGCATTCCGGACACACTATCGAGTTGAAGAATGCGCAGGGGGAGTCGGTCGGCACGGCCACGTTATCCGAAGCTGGTAAGGGAATAAGAATCAAACTGGCCCTGAAAAATCTCCCGCCAGGCACACACGCGATTCATTTTCATCAAGTGGCGAAGTGTGAAGGGCCGAGCTTTGAGTCTGCTGGAGACCACTTCAATCCGGATTCCAAAATGCACGGGCTGAAGAATCCGAAAGGCCCGCATGCCGGCGATATGAACAACTTCATGGTGAAGAAAGATGGGACCGCAAATTCGACCGTGACTTCCACGCGAGTGAATTTCGGCACGGACAACCACTCACTCTTCAGCAATGGCGGCACGTCGCTGATAATTCACGCCGATCCCGACGATCAGATAACTGATCCGTCAGGAAACTCGGGCGAGCGTATCGCGTGTGGCGTAGTCACGATGCAGTCCAGTTGAGCTTTGTGTCTTTGTGTGGCTGAAGTCTCTATGTGTAGACTTCAGCCTACGGAGGCACTTTATGAAACTTCTACTGCCGCTAGTCGCACTCATCGCAGTCATCACCATCCACGCCAATCAGCAGACCGTAAAGATCAGCCCCGGTTTCTTCACCGGCAAAGACTATCTGGACATGAGTGACACCGAGAAGCGTGCCTACGCCACAGGTGGGATCAATGGCATGCTCGTCGCTCCCTTCTTCGGCGCACCGGAGGAAAACTTAGCCTGGCTCAAGACGTGCAGCGCAAAAATGTCAGACGAGCAGATCGCGACCATTCTCACCCGCTACATCCGCGATCAGCCCGATCAAATGCAAGCTAACCTCAACGTCGCCACCTTCAACGCGATGCGCGAAGCTTGTCGCAAGCAGTAACACGCAACAAAGAGGCAAGAAGGACAAATGCGATTTTGTGCTTTTGTGCCTCTTTCTGGTAATGCACTACCGTGACGGGCGCAAAACGTAGACGTTTCTTTTCCAGAACGGGACGTTCATGTTCGTCTTTGCCAGTTCGTGGCCGATGATGGCTTCGTTCGGAGAAAGATCGAGATTTATCTGGCAGGCAACAGAAAGACGGCCTCTCTCGAGGATCGCTCTCAAACACTCAACGCTCGGTGCATGATCGGGGGGAACTTCGACCACTGCGACGTCAGCATGACTCATGAGGTTACACAACGGTTCGAAATCTCCGAGGATCTCGATTCCCAACACTATCACGCCAAGACTCTCAGTCGGGTGAGTGTAATTTTGAAAGTAGTCGCCAACGTGACGCACTCGGCAAGGCGCTCCGTTGAGTGTGTCTTGTTCGAGCGGTTCAAACTCCGCGTCCAGGCTGAAGACTGAAACGGAATCATGCGTGCCGGTCAGGAAGCGAGTGATTACGTTGTCACGATAGCCGCCGACCTCAACGATGTTTCGCGCGTTCTTTACAAAGTGAGCGGCAAGGACGTACCTCGTTTGCAAAGCTTCCGTATCGAGATACCCCCAGAACTTCTTGCCGGAAAGAATCTCCTGGAGTCGCGGCACTTGCCAGGGATGTGGTGTGTTGGCGTTCACGCGCTTGTTTCACCCTTTCGTTGAACTATACCGAGGCCAGGCCATGCTGGAATCAGAATCTTGTTGTAGAGGTTCTCATCCAGCTCGGTAAACAAACGTTTTACTCCAAAACCAGGTTGCGACACCGCCACGTCGTGCAACACGATCAAAGCACCGGCAGTCGCAACGTTCAGCGATTGCTCGAAGTCGTAGCAACTACCGTCGTACGAATGATCGCCGTCGAGATAGATGTAACCATACTTCGACTCGCATTCCGAGAAGAACTCCGATGAACGCTGAATGTGAACACTGATCACTTCTTTCAATCCAAACGTTGAAAACTTTTCCGCCGGATCGCTGGTCCAGTTCTCAACGCCGCCGAATGCGACGTCGACGCCGTGCGTGGTGTCACTGTAATTGGCGTCGACGAAATCGAGCGCTCCCGAGCCGTTGGCTTTAAGAGCGAGGGCGAGGATGCTGGGTACATAGCCGTGTCTGGATCCGATTGCAAGCACTCGTTGCGGTTTAAGATTTGTGACGAGGCCGTAGTGGATTGAGCCAAAACCTGCCGAATCGGGTTGCGCGTTGTGTTCTCTCTCTGCCGCGCCGTCAGGCGCGAAGGAATTTTTGATCTGCGAGAGAATTGATTGATCTTCGAGTCTGTAGGTCACGACCTGTTTGGGTTCTGCGCTCATTAGCTTTGTCCGAATTCAGCCTGCGCAGCAGGCGTAAGCATAAAGCCTGGGGTGCAAACCCCGGGAATTTAGCGTTGATGGAATTTGCAAGCCCATGAAATGGGCGGCAGTCCCGTACCACTCATTCCCTGTGTCTCGCCGCGATGTTTCTGTCGCCCGCCTCGCGGGCTGAAACCGTTTAACAACTATGACCTAGGGTTCCGCTCGCAAAGCCTCGCTCCACCCTGGGCTTTATGCTTACGCCTGCTCCGCAGGCTAAACCACTATTCCAGGTTAGCGAGAATTTTTTTCACGCGCGAACTCAACTCCTCTTGCGGCGGAAGTGTTTGCCTCGCGTTTTCATACCACGAGACGATCTCGGCCCTCCCGAGCTTCCGGTATTTTTCAATCTCAAAGTCCAGCATGCCGTAATACGACACGTATTGCGGACCGATGACGTGGAAGACTTTAAACCTCGTGCACAGCAATCCGAGCCTGCCGGTTTCGCGAAGACGACTTCTCAATAGCGCGCCGAGGGGAAAATAGATGTCGCCGTATCTTGCCTGCGCGAGCGGCAACACTGAGCGATGAAACACGCTAAACCATCCATCAATTGGCCCATCGTATAATCCATAGTCAGGTTCATACGCTCGATAGCTGCTCATATCAGGCCGCGCACCAGTCGTGTAGTCGTCCTGCCAAACGTCGGCTACCAACTGCCTCACCGACGGAAACTTTGCAAACACTGCCGAAGCGTGCTCGGCGATATTCCTGGATACGGCAACGACATCATCATCAATTTGCGCGATGAGATCATACTGCGACTCCTGGAAAAGCAGAGGGTACGCCTGCATGCCAATATTCTCACGCGTCTTCCCAACAACTCTCAGCGGCGCTCCCTGCGAACGTTGCTCATCTAAAAACTTTTCGTACTCCGTATCGTCCGTATTCAACCAAACCAGGATCTCGAATGGCGTAGTCGTCTTTCGGATCAGGTCCTGAACCAACAGCGCAGAATACGCCGGACGAAACGAGGCAATGCAGTACGAAATCATCTCAGTTCTCTCTGCGCGCAAGCTGCCAAACGAAACAGGAACGTCGGACGATCGACGTGGAGCCAGCGCAGTCCGTGCCGCATGAACGTTTCTATCATGTACCAATCCCAGGCCATCATGTCGAAGGGTAAACGACCGGGCAGATAGCGGTCGAATATCTCCTTGCGAAACAATGGTTGACCAAGATCGATGCCGCCCGGCAGCGGCGTTGAGTTGCGAAGCACGAGCCGCCCGGCGTACTGGCACGAACTGTAAACGAAAGCAATATCGCTATGCTGGTCGAGCACACTGACAAGCGGGTCGAAATGATCGGGCGTGTAACCATTGTCATCCGAAAGAAAGCACACATATCGACCGCGCGCGAGGTGAAGCCCCACTGACGCCGGGGCGATACCCCAATTGTTCGCGCGTTCATTGAGATCCGCGTAGGTCAGCGGGCTCGTAGGTTCCGCCTTCACCAAAGATTCAATGGAATCGACAACCGCCTCCGGAGGATGATCGGAAACGATGATGTGTTCGAAATCGCGGTAGCGTAACTCCTTCACCGACCGTAGACACTCGGCGAGATTATGCACTCGATCGTAAACCGTAGTGACGATGCTGACGATCGGGGTTCCAAGTCGTTCGGTATCAAAAAGAATTCTGTAATCCGGAAGTCCGTTGGGAGGCGCGACGCTCTCTCGTACGAACGCAGATGCGCGCTCGCGCACCCTCGACTGATCCAGAGCATGGACCACCAGGTTACGCACAAACGCCTTCCCGCTCTTGCAACCAACGAAACAGTAGCCACGCTCCAGTTGTCCATCCACTACACTAACCACTACAACTCCATCCACCTCGAGCTCGAGCATGTTGTTAAGACAACGTAATTTGACTTGCTGCCATTGCTCGCGCTTCAGCGAAACGTTGTTGAAGACGTAATTGTGCCGGGCGAGATAAGCATGCGCGGGATGACAGTAAAGATGATATGAATTCGTTGCCTGATCGAGTTGACTGGCCTGACGTACTTTCGCGATGAAACATGCGTCGCGTTCCAGCTTCACTTCAAACGCCAGCTCGACGTCGCGATAAGCCTGGTCACTCGCAATTCCCTGCTCCGTTGCCGGACCTTCGTCCGCGTGCTTGCTGAACATCAAACTACCATCGTCCAACTGCTGGACGGCTTCGCCGGCCGGCTTCCAACCACTTAAGGACAGAGGTGAAGGTTGTACCTTTTCCATCGCAGACTCTTTCTTATTAGAGAAACTGCCGCAGTCGATCGTTTCGAGAACGCGCCGCAAACGTTCCACGTAACTGTGCTTTTGCAGTCGATCCTGACAAGCACGCTTCACAGTGCGATAGCTTTCTTCATCACTTTCGAGCGCGCCGATCGTGTCGAGTAGCTGTTGTGTATCCGAAAAGAGCGGAACCTCCGGAAACACCTCGCTGAGCTCGTTTCGCGCTTCCGACACGACGACTGCTCCACACGCCAGCGCTTCATAAACACGCGGATTCATCGAATAGGCCGGCACGCGTTCGCGATTGAAATGATGTATCTCGCGGAACACGTTCACGACGATTTTGGTCTTCCGGTAGAGCTCGGAAGTGTCCTTTGCGGGAATGTTAGGAGCGAGACACAGACCATTCAGCGCCGGAGACCTCCATGGACCACCTACGACGTAAGAGAGTCGTCCCGCGCCGTGCAGCGCAAGCAGGTAACGCTCGCGTACTTCGTTGTGACCACCGATAAAACCAACGTTGTAGGTTCTCGCGTTGCCGTTTTCAAAGTGGACTTCCGGATCGTATGCAACCGGTAGGTAATGTGCGTTGCGGTGACGATCCAGCGTGTTTGGATCGTTGACAAAAACAACATTAAACTCGCCGGACCATGCCGAAGTATCGTCCACTTCGTATGGCTCATCGAGCAGCCAAACCGCCTTCTTAACGGAAGGAAACTTACCACGCCATGCCTGGACGAAGCGCCGGCCATGGACCACGAAGAGCCAATCGGGTGCGAAGTCATGGATCTTTGCGGCCAGTTGCGGATCGTCCCAATAAGCGTCCTGAAAATTTAACCCGAGACTGGTGGCTGCGTTTCGCAGGCCATCGGTGAAGACCTCTCCGCACGAAAGGAATTTGTAGTTTACGAAAAAGATCTTCTTTTCAGGCCTGCTGAATTCGGCTGGCCCGGTGAACTCGGCGAGCGGCAGTTTCGGAAATGCCGTGAGCCGGCTGGCTGAACTGAGATTAAAAACCTCTACGCCGCGCGCACGAATCGCGTCATAAAGATTCTTATATTGCTCGTCAATAACAGGTAATTGCGGCAGTAGCGAATGCGTTCCGGTTGCAGCAAAGAAATGATGGTCGGTGAAATCTACGCCGATCAGTCCTATTCGCGTTGCGCCCATGTGGACCGCGAGGCACAGAGCAACGTACGGCGAGTTCTGCGTGTAATGAAGGACATTTGGATTTGAGAGATCGGTGCCGCCGCTCGCGCCGAGGTCGAACCTCACGAGGTTATCGCGTACGAGCGAGAGATTGAGTTGGCTGAAAACATAATCTGCTTCGGAGTTTTGGACGTAGGTGAAACGGTCACCGGAAAATTGATGAGGAGGATTAACTACGACAAGGTAGTTCGGATGAAACCGGCGACCGACGTCGTTGACGCCGATGGTGATGAATCGCTCTGGCTCGCTGAGTTCGTTCAGCGACTCACCACACCCACATACTATGATCGTCGAACCAGCGTGCAGGTTCTGAAAATCAGCCAGCGTCTTCATGGCCATTCCCGGTTGAGTGTCCTCCTTAGGGGGCAATTGTAGGGGCGGCACTCTGTGGCCGCCCCTCTCACGAATGGGCAATAGACGAGGGGCGGCCACGGAGTGCCGCCCCTACAAATTGCGCCCCTATCTGATGAGTGTTGAGGCAAAGCTACCCTCGTTACAGAATCCTTATGAGCTGCAACTGTCCGGTCACAGTCGCTCCAGCTAAAGAGGCGTTGATATTCACCGTGGTTGAGATCTCACCCTGGACGGGTATCGTCGTTATATTGAAATTGAAAGTCACTGAGCCGGCCGGAACCGTAACGGCTGCGGGAACCCTTACAAGCTGAACGTTAGCACTGGAAAGATTAACCACGGCAGCAACCGGAAGTGGGCCGCTAAAGGTAAGTATTCCTGCGGCGTTTTGGCCGGGGCCGACTGTGCTGGGATTCGTTACCAGTGAGACCAGCCGTATCAGGGTCAAATTTGCAGAAAGGCTAACGCCGGCAAAGTTCGCCGTGATCGTCACTGGTCCAGCCTGTGCCGGAAGAGTTTGAATCGCGAAGTTTGCACTCGTGCTTCCAGCAGGTATGGTGATTGTTGCTGGAACTGTTGCCCGGTTGGTCGCCGAACTCGTGAGCGAAACAACCAGACCGCCAGCGGGAGCCGGCCCAGTCAGCGTCACTGTACCTTGCGAGGGACTGCCTGCAATGACGGACGTCGGGTTGAGCACCAGCGAGGAGATACCGAGCGACCGGGCCAGCCAGAACCACATCTCGAAATCACCGCCGCGCGTTCTATCACCGCTGGGCAGACGCAGGCTCGTATTCGGCGCGTTGGGCTGTCGTATTCCAAATGCTTCTCCATCCAAAAACAGATCCGGGTTGTCACGGTCCCAGATGAAATTTCCCTTCAATGTCAGACGAGTGAGAATTCCTCTGTCACCTTGCGGCAGTATGGCGACGGCCTGTCTGAGCAACCCCTCGACTCTTTCATCAGGCCGCCACGAAATAGTGTTACCCGCGGCACCCACCTCAGCTCCTAAAACCAGCTCCTGATACGCGCTGCCTGGCGCCGCTCCGGTCGCCGCGGTAAATGGAAATTCGACGGTCACAAAGCATGTCGGACGGCTAATGCTTGGTGGATCGACGTTCGCGTCGCACAAAATGTTAATGCCTCTCATGAGTGGATCGATCTGCACGTCAGTGTCGTTTATTAACGGCGCATTGGTGCTGGGGAGCAGGACCTGCGTGACGTGAATGCCCGGTTCGGGTCCGGGAAGATCGGTCAAGGGACGGAACGGCTCACGGCAGTCTTCGAGAACTCTCATGCCGAATGTGCTCCGGCCACGGTCTATGGATCTCTGAAGTATCGCGCGGATTACCGAGAGCTGGGCCGCCGGAACACCGGCGCTCTGCGCTGCCTGAATCACTTCGTCTTCATCGAATTCGTTCCGGCCCGTTCTGCGCAGCTCGGTAATGACGGCCGGAAAATTCGCCAGTAGTGTCGCGAGCAGATCAAGGTTGAAGACAGTGCGCTGTCCCCAACGAACGAGGGCCAGAGCACATCGATGACGCGAGATGCCCATCGGTCTTGCGTTGTTTAGAACCTCGATCGAACCATCGATACTGCGTGCCGCAAACTGCCAGTAGTCACCGGACTGCAGGTTTGATCCGCCGAACTGAATATGGACGCCATCGCCTAAGTCCAGTTGCGGAGTAGTGGTTTCATTGAAGACCGCTTGAGCTATGCCCTGGCCGTCCCAACGCCGCAGGATCAGGTGAGCGTCAGCGCCCTCCGGCGCAGGGGGTGAAAGAGGACCGGCTGTCGGAGGACTGGCGACGCTTGTTGCTACTGCGACACCGAAACCGGGCGGCAGACTGTCAGCGAGTGTGACGGTGAACGTGTCCGGATTCGGATCCGCGGTTAGATTGGTCAGGTGACCGCGTGCAGGACCAAGCTCACTTGTGTCGTCAACAATCTCAACCAGATCACCTTCACGCAGAGCGGTGACCTGATCGCGTCCAAGGCTGGCGACTGTCAGCGTCCTGCGATCCGTGCTGACTTCCGTCACGCGAACGGCGAACGAAGCGTTGTCACGCGACCATTTGAAACGCGCCACGCCGCCCATGACGGTTGCGGTTCGCGCAGTTGTAAAACTATTCAGCAGACCGCGGGCAAGCGTTATCGTCCGCCCGTCCGTTGAGATGCTACTTAAAGGAGCGCGCTCGAGCTGGCCGTCATCAGTTGTAACGATGACAAAACCAGAACGCTGGAGCGCAGCCGCTTCCGCGTTCGTCAGTGCGGAAACGAGAGACAAATTAACGGCGCCTACGTTCGCATCGTTGGCCAGCCGAATGTTGAAGACGAAACCCTGGTTGGCGCCGGACACATCACCGGGGTCATGAATCTCCACCCGGTACAAGTGGTTCTCACGTCCGGTGTAACTCGCGGGATCAGGCAGGCGACACGGATCGGGAGGCAGCGTATCGGTTGGTTGAAGCGTGGTAAGTGTGCCGCCGCTGACAGGCAAAGTCGCTAATGCTTCTTCGCAACTGATCTCGCGATCCCTACCAGAGGGCAGTGGAGCAACCTTGACCTGCGCGATCGTCTTCACGCGCGTTGCAGTGTCAGGTCCACCCAGGGCGACTTCGCGTATCTGTTCATCCTCGAGATAAGTGATCAGCCGCTGCCAGACTTCGATATAGATCAGGGCGTTCAAATCACCGGTGGGAGGAAAAGTGAGGCGCGGCGGATTTGGAAAATCCGGTTGCGTCAGATAAGTGACGTTCCGATCGAGCTGACAAAGAATTCCATCGACGTAATAACGACCCTCCGGGCCTGGACCACCTGAAATCTGGAAAGCATCCAGCGGAGAGTTGGGCGCCGGCGGAGAAATTCTAAAAGCCGTGCCGGGCGCGGGCGCTCCGCAGCGGCCGATGATGTCGAATGTTTCCTGCCGCAAAAGGTTGAGTTGCAGCAGCACCTCATCGTTCCAGTCCGAATCGAGCCACACACGACCCTGCTGATGGAGAACACCGGCATAATGTTTGAGCCTCTCGAAGGTATGACGCGAAAGATCGCCCTTCAAACGTGAGAAATCGCCTTTCATAATGGTTGCTCTCCTAAGTTTCAGCTACTACGACGGCCGTGAGGCTGACTGGCATAAACTCGCGCAACTTAACTTGCAGATTGGCGAGACGAATTTGATTGAGTTCGGAAGCGAAGGCGCCGACTTCCGCGCCTGATTCGCTTGCTGACAAAATTTCCGGCTGGCGAATGGCTGCGAGTTGGGCATAGTCGGGTCGCCCAAAAAGCAGCGAGTTGAATTGAGCG
Organism: Pyrinomonadaceae bacterium; assembly: GCA_025922875.1. Classification (GTDB taxonomy): domain Bacteria; phylum Acidobacteriota; class Blastocatellia; order Pyrinomonadales; family Pyrinomonadaceae; genus PSRF01. The sequence continues at coordinate 8,816 of JAICGZ010000026.1, read as the reverse complement.
GGCAGGCAGCGACGATTTGGGGGGCAATCACTCGCCTGGGTGTCAGTCGGTACACACTGAAACCTTCGCGGCAAAACTGAACCACGTTCCCAACGACTAAAGCGAATACAACCTGACTGCTGATCGTCAACCACGACGAGATCGTTTAGCAGGCATTCACTCGCTTGCAGCACATCACAAGCGATCCTTCCCAGCACCGTCACCCGTTCCAGTTGCAGAACATTGCTGGTCGTTCGTGTTGACGGAAGATTGAGCGGCGGACTGACGATCGATTGCGCCGGCGGACTAACGACAAACGGCAGTTCACCAATCGCGATCGAATCACGCTGATCGACAATCGAGTCGGCAACGATCAACCGATCGATTCCGGCGCCGATTCGCAGACCGCCCGTAATCGTACGGCAGAGCAAATACACGGCCTGATGATTGAGATCGGAATCACTAGCGCGCAGGGACCAGCCGTTCGTGGCGGAACGCGGATCGAGCGTGCAGCCAAGCAGATTCAACTCCTTGACGTTGCTTTCGATCTCGAGTGGTCCACCACTGAACAGCAGACCATTGAGCTCGAGCGAGTCGAGTGTTGAACGAATTCTCAAGCTGCTGGTCGTCGATAAGCCAGTCGCGTCGTAAAACGACAGGCATGGACGCTGCCCGTCCGCGGCGCGAATCGTCAGCCTTTTGATAACCGGGTTGAGAAAGACAATCTCTGCCGGCGTCAGATAAGTTGCGCTATCGACGATCTCGATCACATCGTTATCAACCGCGACCGACAGTGCCGAAGCAAGACTCGAGTGCAGTCGATTGTTCGGAAGATCCGGCGCCAGAAGACTGGCAGCATCACCCGATTGCGCAACCAAAAGCGTTGGCGGATCGGAAGTATCGAGCCCACGATCGAAAGTGCGCGCGCCGACACGCCCACTGAACGCCTCCACGTAATCCACGCTCAATGCGTTTGAGCTGAATGGCAGATCGCCCGGCAACGGCGTCGTTAAAATCGGGTCATCTTCGGCAAACGCAAACCGGCCGATTTCAGGATCGATACCCAGCTCATCAGACTTGAGCAAAGTGCGGCGCTCACAGCGGCAGAGATTAATCGCGGTGGGCCGGCGTTGTTGCAACGGCCATCGCCCGGCAATCGGCAAAACCTGGCCGGCACTCTCGCGAGAAACTTCGAGTCCGGCGAGTGACTCATCACCAAGCGCGTTTGCCAGGCTGGGCACGTCCGCTGGAGCAAAAAATGTGCTGCCATCATCGGCGACGAGGAAACGCACCCCTTCATCAGGCACGCCTGTCATTTCGGGAAGATAGACCAAAAGACTATCGCCGAAGCGATTGATCACAACCAACTCGCTTGCGGGAAGAAAGTCTCCGCTAATGGGCCGCACGAGCACCGCCAACAAGCCTTCATCAGGAGCGGTATTGTTTGTCGCCGCGACGCTCGGGCGCGAAGTAAAGGCCGGCCATGGAGTCGCACCTGGAAACTCCGGTGGTATATCGCTCGCTTGATCAGACGTGGCGATGGCTGCGAGCGGTTGAAACGCACCGGTAAAGATCTCAACCTGGAAAAAGATCTCTGCATTTCCGAAACGTTCCGGATCGGGTAAACGCAACCCGCCTCGCTGGCGATTCAGGATCGTGAAGTCGTTCGCAGGTCTGGTCGAACTTGTCAGTTCGCGTGGCGGAAACACCTGTCCTTCGGAGTCACGCGCGAGTGCCGTCAAACTGAAGTCGTCGTTTCTGTATGTGCTGCCGTCGTCGCTGACGTGCAGCGTCAGAACGTCGCCCGACGCCAAGTATCTCGATGGCAGGTAAACATATCGCGCGTCGTCCTGATGCAACGCACCTGATCGATCCGCTTGCAGCGCGATCACCGCGCCGGGGAAGCGGCCCGCGGGTGAAGTCAGCATCCCCGGCCAGCCTAAACCCGCATGTCCGGTCCGGACCTCGATCACGAGATGGCCTGGACCAGGCGCAGCTACGCCGAGATGAAACTCATCGCCGTCGTTCAGGGCTGCATGCAGAGTACTCAGCGTTCCCAACTCCGTGATAGTGCCGCTGTCGAACCAGCCGGCCGTAATCACAAAATGCGGATCGCCTGACTGAAGTTGTGGTGAGGGCAGGAGCCGCAAGCCGGCAGTTGCGTGTAACTGAAAACCGGCTCCGGCGCCTCCGAACGTGAACGGATTTTGACTATTCGAGAGCGGCGGTGCGGGTTCTGCGTCACTCGCGAGCAGAACGCCAAACTGTCTCACAGCGACATCAGTGCCGAAAGTTTCCCAGGGTGCTTTTGCAAACGCAGCCCGAGTGAGTGGTTCACCAGTCTCATTCACAAACAGCGGCGTGTCTCGAAACAGCGGATCGAATGTGTAGCACGCAGCGTTTGCAGGAGTGGCCAGTCCCGGCGCTACCGCGGCAGGCGTGGCGCCGTTGATCGCAAAGGTTTGCAACCGCCGCGCGAAAAATCCGAGGTTCTTGATCTGGTAACGGCCGGGTGTGGCCCATGCAGCGCGGCCGATGCCAAGCGATTCGGGAACGACACGCGCTTGACTGAGCGCGCGAGACGTTTTGAAGTCCGCGGCGTGCGAAAAGGGATCCGCGGCCCTGCCCAACAAACTAAGCGCGTAGTTGTCACGTAAGTCAGGCGTGAGTTGACTGTGCAGTCGCAGGTGATTCATGTTCTGCGACCAACCGAGCACCTGGAAAAACTCCGACAGGTCTGTGGGCCAACCACTGATTGCCTGGGCCAGCGCACGCAACATTGCAGGCGTGCCTTTACTGCGCCGCCATAAAACAGTATTGCGGACATCGAGCCGGTTGCTTTGGCCCACAGGATTTGCGAGCAGGTTCGTTCCCGTGAGCGCAGCGAGGTACGGCACTACCCAGTCTTCACAAGTCTCGATGAAAAAGTTGTCCCAGAGCGCATCGAGATCGGCGCGAATATTCGCGACCTGCTCACCGACCGTCGCGAGCAAAGCATAGAGCGGCAGGCCCTGCTCCTCGTCGAGCACTCGGTAATACGCAGGCACGCGGGAATAGAGCCGCTGCGCGTAATCAGTTGCGTCGTTGCGACTCATGTGTCGATGAAACCTCCGCTGCCGGTAATCGTGAGCGTACCTTCATTTGGTTTAGCGGGATCGTTACGGATCACAGCCAGTTCAGTCGGGCGAATAAAAATGCTGTCGCGCACTTTGGTCGGATCGGTATCGGTGTCGAGCCGGCGCAGTGTGGTGACGAGCGCATCTTTTACTCCGGGAACGGACTGAAGCTGCGCGTACACCGCGCTGAGGTGAATACTCTCGCCAAAGCTCAGCCCTTCGAAAGCAAAGAATCCAATCGTACCGTCGGGATTAACTGCCGTGTTAAGTGCTGCCTGTACTTTCGCGATCGTGGCCTGCTGCGGAAACGCGTCATCGATTTCGACTGACGCAACTACTTCAATATAGACAGGAATGAAATCAGTTATTCGCAGAGACACATTTGGATCGCGGCGCTGATCGAGAAAGCTGCGTAGCTTTGCAGCAAACGTCGGTTGCTCCGCGAGTGGTTGTTGATCGGCGGTGGCGACTACCAGTTGAATGTAAGGATGGTCCAACGCTTTCAGTGTGGTCCAGTCGCGGTTGACCCAGGCTGCGCTCGCCTTCGCCACTCCCGGATAACTGATCGCCAGCGCCGCATAATCAGCGGCACTGACTGCGCGTCCAAAGGTGCTTAAGCTTGCCGACGCGTTGGTCCTGACCTTGTCAACGCTTTCACGATCCGCGCCGCCAAAAGCCGCCTGAGGGTTCGTGACTTTCTGCACGCCCGGTGAACTATCGATCAACTGTTGAATGCCGCCAATCTCGACGTTGCCTGAAACACCGATTCCCTTTCGATAACGCGCGTGAATATTGTCTTTGCCGGTTGGCGGTCGCGCACCGAAGACGCCGTCGCCAAAAGTCACGATCGTCTTTTCATCGTCATCCTGCACGGCAGTGAAATCCTGCCCGTCAGGCGGACTATCAAAAAGCGTCGGCCGTTCTTTCCAACGCACGCCATTCACAGTGACCAGCAACGTGCTCTCGACCGCGCTTAGACCCTCCGCATCTTCCGCGGGCAAGTAAGTCAACGGGCTCTTCTTGAGCTTGAACGTCTGGAAAGCGGCGCCGTTTCCGCTGCCGAGAATTTCATCCTTTACAGTTTCGCCCTGCGTAGCTTCGACGATATTTGCGAGCAGCACCGCCCCGGCACGAACGTATTTTTCGGCCAAGGGTGTTTTGAGTGTTACGGTCGTTATGTTGTTAGCCGTGTCTATGATTGGCGCTTCCGCCAGGATCGCCGCTTCCGCATTGGTTATCGCCGTTGGCGGGTTTGCGTCCGGATCGTGAAGAGTTCCTTGCAGCACAACAGTCTGTCCGGCCGTGAGCTGTGGATAGAGTCCATCGAGAATCAGCTTCGAGCCTGAGAGCGGATCCGGAAGCGGCAAGTTGTTTTGCAACGCCAACGGCTCATTCCCCGTTAGCACAACTGTAGAACGCAGCGGGAACGTCTTCTCAGGAACTGTCTCCCCTGCCTTCAACGTCAGTCGCGTAACTTTCGACGTGATGGTGTAATCAACCGCGGTGAATGGACGTGCATCTACGACGTGCGCAATAAAGGGAGCAATTACGGGGTTGTCACTGAGCATAACCACCCAACCTGGATTGTCGGGCGTACCTTTCGCATCGTCGTACGTACCGTCAAGAGAGAGCTTGTTGGCTGATGGCACGTGGGCTCTATCCTCATTTGGATCATCCCAATTGTCCTGGAAGATATCCGGAGCCTCCGGGTGTTTGTCGTCGCTGTTCGTGAGCGTCGCCGGTAAGCTGATCCAACTCGGCGCGTTGCTGCCAAAAGGCGCGGCCGTTACGCGCAATGCCTGCAGCGTAACGTTTTGATAACTCGCGCCGGTTTCTTCAGGCCACGTGATGATCGTGGTGGACGACTCCTTGTCAGCTTTGACAGTTGAAATCTGGCGGAGCGTAGCTTTCTCTCCGGAGGCGCCTGCGTTCTCGACAACCAGCACATAGTCACCGACCTCGAGCCGCGTGCTCGTTCCCTGCAAAACCACCTGGCGTGTGTTCTTGCTGACATAAAGTCCACTCAGGAAGGTCGTCGCAAAAATTAACGGAGTCGCTGCGACACTGAAAAATGGGCCTGTGGCCGACAAGTCCAACAACGACGATTCAGCGGAGACTTCAGCAGAGATAGAAGCGGCTTCTTCGAACGAAGAAACGGCCTCGTTGATTGCCGAATCGAAAAGGAACGTCTGAAGATAAGCAGCACCGGCCAAACCGTAAATGTTGCTGGCCGCGGCGGCAGTTGTAAGCGATGGTCCAGCGGCAAGCACGAGACCGTAATCACTTAGCGCGGCGAATTGATTAGTCGGCGCGACCATCGAAAGCGGAATCGCGCTGTGCGATCCAAGTGCAACGATCGCATCCTCAGTTTCGAAAACCGCAGCCTGCTTGCCGGGTTTCGCCTTGCTCCCGGCGCGGAAGCCGGCGGGAATCGTCACCGTCTTCTGTTTTTCAATCGTGAAGTTCAGCAACGCCGTGGCCGCGGAACCAGGTTGCGGCTGGTATCCGATTAGCTGGGCCAGGCGCCGCAGAGATTCACGCTGCGTTGCCGTCGATAGATAAGCTTCATTAGCAATCCGTTCCTGATAGAACGTGAGAATGTCTGCGAGGTAAGCCCACAACTCGATCAGCATCGTGTGGTAATCGCCGCCCATTCCTTCGTGCCAACGCGCGAAAGGATTCGCTCGCTCGAGCGGTGGAGTTACACGCGTGTCCTTTGGAACCTTAACGAGCGGCACCGCATCGAGCATCGCGCGGCGAAAACTGCTAAACGTTCCGATGCGATAGCGAATCGAGCTCAGCCCCGGCGAGTTGAATGGCCTGATCGGCGCTGCGGGCGGACGAGGCGGTTCATCGCAGCATCCGGGCGGCGGTGGCGGAGGCAGTTTGCAAAGCGGTTCTGAGGCCATTACGCGCCGACTCCTTTCGCGCTGATGAAGAGCGTGCCGTTTTCAGGGAAGTTGCGATCGTTGTCGAGACGAATGATTTGATCGCCGCCGACCGCGAGAAAGCCCTGCTGTAGATTGCGTTTTGTATCCCGATCGGGACGCGCCGCGTGCAATGGCGCAAGCCGTGTGATCTGTGCCGACTCCACACCGGGCACAGCCATCACGGCGGCGAAGATACGGCTGACGTAGAGATAATCACCGAAACTAAAATTGTCAGGATGGAACAAGCCCTTTTTCCCGCCAGGCAGTTCGGAAGTGCTCAACGCCAGCTCTATCTCTTCCTGAACATCGGCCGGAATGAAGCCGGGTTTGAGACAGAACTCGATCGCAAGCTCGACCGGGACATAGAGTGCGGCGATCACCTGGAGGTCATAACCAGCGAGTCGTCGAGTGTCGAGATAGTCGAGTAGCGGCTGCCGCAACTGCTCGATAAAATCTTGAGCGCCGCGTGGATCAACCGCCAACGTCAGCGTCAGCCAACTTCCCGTCCAGCGAAAGTTTGCTTTTGCGTTTTGGATCGGCTTCTGCCCGTCGAGCTCGAAGTCCAGGGCCGCGTCTCGATAGTCCGCTTCAGTAACTGCGACCAGGGGTTTCTGAAACGTTGCGGGCGCGATGCGCCGCGCGTGATCGCGTGATTCGAGATCGCGACCACCGGTCGCAGGCAGTGGATTGGTGACGTCGACGAGCCACGAGATGTTTTCCGACGTACGTGGTCTGGGTTCGATTAACGACTCCGCGGCTACGTTACCGATCGTTCCACCACCAACCCGATACCTCGCCTCAACTGTCGTGGTTTCCTCCGGACGCAGACCGAAAACACCATCGCCGAAGACGACAGTAGCTTCTCCCTCATCGTCAATCTCGAGACGAAACACTTGTTCGTCTGCATCGCTTTCCAGCAGGGTTCGCTGCTGGCTCCAGGGCTTCGAGAAACCCTCTACGCGAAGTTCCAACGTGCTTTGGCTATTGGACTGCCGCGCCAGAAAATCCGAGGGCGACTTACCGCCCACTGATTTTTGAGATTTCAGAGGCTCAAAAAGTGCAATTGTTTCGGTATCGAGATGGGCCAGCGGCGCCGTCTTCAATCTCAATCGCTGCCGTGGAAACTGATCGGCACGCCGCGCCGCGACTTCAGTAGTGAGATCCGCGATCTGTTCGGGCGTGAGTTCGCGCAAGGTCTCATCAGTAGTTTCACCGTGAGTTGCGACCATTATGTTGCCTGACGCAACGATCTTATCCGCGCAGAATTCGTGGTGGAGAGGCGTTGCGATGGACCAGCGAATCGTAGTGAGCCTGGCGGGAGGACTGTCTTCCGTTTCGGTGATCTCAGGCTTTGCGACGAGGCGGACCACGTCTCGATGTCCCTGTTCGTCTTCGAAGAGAATGTAATCACCAGGCTGCAGGCGGCTGAACTCACCGAACAGTGTTGCGCTCAATGCCGTGCGTGGAAGGCAACAACGTTGGTTGCCCCAGTTGAAGACCGGCATCTCGTTGTGTTCCGGTCTCATTGTCAAACGCCCGTGAGTCTCAAACACGATGACGGGCTCGTTGTCGCGCAAAGGCCGGTTGCTTACGCGCAGGCCGGGCTCGCTCGCGAGGGTCTGCGTCTGGTTCACAGTAAACTTCAGCCAAGTGTGCGCAGCAGCGCCCTCGTCCATCTGGTAACCGATCAAGTCGAGGTGTCCCGCAACTGAACGGCGCTGGGTCGCACTCGCAAGAAACGCTTCGTTGGCGACGCGATCCTGCATGTAGCTCAGCGTGTCGGCAGTGGCCGCAAACAACTCGAGCAACATCATGCCGATATCGGCTTCACTCCGCTCGGTCCAATCCGGCAAGCGCGTCGGAATAAAATCAAGCAATGCCTGGCGGAAGCTGGAATAGTCTTTCGCGAGGTAGTCGATCACCACCTGCAAATCAGGTTCGGGCGTGACCGGCGCGGCGGGCGGACGGCAATCGAAAGGATCGTCGCACGCAAGACGAAAGCGAAGTTTACGAGCAGCAAAAAACGGCTCGATGTCCTCGCCGCTGACGAGCAACGTGTAGATAGAAAAGTCGCCGGTCTGGTTTAGTTGTAAAAGGATGCGACGATCGAACAGGTCCGGCGGAGTTCCCGGTGGATTGTGAAGCCGCGCTTCAAGGACGCGCGGAAACAGACGCTGGCCGCCGCTCAGAGTGTAGCTGCGCGGATTGAGCAGATAGGTCTGTTGGGCGGGCGTAATCACGCCCGCAAACGTGAGCACGAGTTGGGCCGCACTATCGTCCACGGCGACGCGAAGGAGTCCCTGCGCGCCGGGCGGTAGCACCGGATCGGGACACTCGATCGTAGGACGAAAATTAGTGCTCATACCTGTACCGACACGCGCTGGCGTTCCTGTCGCGCTTTAACGACGTAAATAACTTCAATCGTTACCTGTGACTCGAATCCAGGTTCGCTACTGACGTTCACCTGTTCGACGTCGATTAGATCGCCAAGCCAGCGCTGGAGATTTGTCGAAATCAAAAACTGCACACTCGAGCGCAGCGTTTCGCTGTTCGGCGCGAAGACCAGCCGCGGCAAGCCGACACCAAACTCCGGCAAGTTCACGCGCTCACCGGGATTCGTGAAGAGCACCTGCAAAATCAGATCGCGCAAGTGATCGTCAGCAGTCGTCGTTTGCGGTACGCCTGTGCCGCTGACGCTGTACGGATAATCCAGATAGCGCCGCTCGCGTAGATCGCTTTGTAATAACTGTTCAGCCATACAAACCTCTTTCAGAGCTCATGGAACTCCCAT
>JAICGZ010000025.1 GCA_025922875.1 Pyrinomonadaceae bacterium | reverse complement strand
TTGGCGTTTCAGTCTGCGATCCTAAACACACGCGCTTGCGCGTGTGCGGCCAATGGAAAATGCGCCCTAAAAAAATGGGTGGCGCTAGACAGAAAAGTTGGCGCTAAGATGGCGCGCTGATGGAAATGAACCTACCGTTACCTAGATCACTCTGATGGCTGCGCACTCGATTTATATTAGTTAATCCGTGGAAGTCAGACTGGTCCCAGGCCCACTGTGCGGTCTTGAAAACCGCCGGCCGAAAGGCTATGCAGGTTCGAGTCCTGTCCCCTCCGCCATTCATGGTCAACAACTTAGCTTGGTTCTTCTTCTTTTATCGGCGATCCTCATGCCTTACGACTCCGCCCGTGCACTTCAACTCCTTCACCTTGGCACTGGTCTGGGAAATGCCACATTTCACGACGGACAGGAAGAGGCTATCCGGCACATCGTAGAGGGACGCGGTCGTCTTTTGGTCGTGCAACGGACCGGTTGGGGCAAAAGCTTCGTTTACTTCATCGCCACGAAGTTGCTCCGAGAACAAGGGCACGGACCGGCCCTGCTTATCTCACCGTTGCTGTCGTTAATGCGCAATCAGATCCGCGCGGCTCAGCGCATGGGCGCTAGGGCCGCCACCATTAACTCTGACAATCTCAATGAGTGGGAAACCGTTGAGCGCGAGATCAGAAGCGACGAGCTTGACATCCTCTTGATCTCACCGGAACGTCTGGCGAACGAACACTTTCGAACACAAGTTCTCTCTCAGATTGCCGCGCGTATTAGCTTGTTAGTAATAGACGAAGCTCACTGTATTTCCGACTGGGGGCACGATTTTCGACCACACTATCGAATGATAGAAAGAATCTTACACGGGCTACCCCCTAACCTGCGCTTACTGGCCACTACCGCTACAGCGAACGATCGAGTAATGGACGATCTGCGGGTCGTGCTTGGACCACAACTCGGTGTCTTGCGCGGTGATCTAAACCGCCCCTCGTTGCGGCTCCAAACCATCCGACTTTCCAGTCAGGAAGAAAGAATGGCATGGTTGGCGGAACAGCTTCTCAATCTGCCCGGAGCCGGGATCATTTACACGCTGACCGTTCGCGACGCCAATCGACTATCTGATTGGCTTAAGTCGCGCGACATTAATGTTGAGTCGTATACCGGACGAACTGGCGAGGGCCGTGACGAGCTTGAACAGCATTTGCTCGATAACAAGGTCAAAGCTTTAGTGGCGACAACTGCTCTGGGAATGGGTTTCGACAAGCCGGATTTAGCTTTCGTGATTCACTATCAAACTCCGGGATCCGTGGTGGCCTACTATCAGCAGGTTGGCCGAGCAGGACGCGCGCCCTTGAGTCGGCCTATGGTGTTTTGCTCAGCGGTCAGGAAGATACCGATGTCATCGATTACTTTATCGAAACAGCATTTCCTACCCGAGACGAAGCTGAGCAGGTACTTAATGTGCTCGAGGAAGTAGTAAGCGGGCTCTCTGTTCCCGAGCTGATGGAGCGCTTGAATATTAGTACGGGACGAATTCAAAACGTCATCAACCTGCTCTCCCTCGAATCGCCTGCTCCGGTCGTGAAGCAAGGCACGAAGTGGCTCTTGACTAATACAAATCTAAGTGAAGAATTTTGGCAACGCGCTCAACGACTCACCGAGCTGCGACGAAGTGAGCGAGATCAGATGCAGGAATACGTTAGTCTTTCGAGTGGGCACATGGAATTTCTAACCCGGGCGCTCGATGGCGAGACTAACGAAGCGAGTACCGCAGCGCTGCCTTTGTTACCAACGACAGTAGACCCACAGCTTGTTCATAAAGCGATTGAATTTCTGCGCGGCACTAGCTTGCCCATTGAACCACGCAAACAATGGCCGGCAGGAGGAATGCCAACCTATGGGCTCAAAGGGAAAATCCGTCCAGAGCATTTGGCCGAGCCAGGCAAGGCATTATGTATGTGGGGTGACGCTGGCTGGGGAAGACTAGTGAGAGAGGGAAAGTATGTTGACAGACGCTTTAGCGACGAACTCGTTAAAGCGTGTGCGGCACTTGTGAGAGCGTGGAGTCCTCAACCAGCGCCTGCCTGGGTCACGTGTATTCCATCACTGAGGCATTCACACCTGGTACCGGATTTTGCTCGAAGGTTATCGTCAGAGTTGGGGCTACCATTCCAAAACGCAATTGTAAAAACCCAACCTCGTCCCGAGCAGAAAACAATGGCGAACAGCACACAGCAAGCGCGAAACATCGACGGTTCTCTCGCTCTTATTGCTCAACCATTGCTTGCTGGCCCGGTATTGTTGGTTGATGATATGGTGGATTCGCGTTGGACAATGACGGTTGCGGCCTGGCTGCTGCGCACCAACGGCGCCGGTGAGGTTTGGCCTCTAGCGCTCGCAATAACAGGAAACGTCTAATGAGTACTTCTCAATTAGAAATCAGCGCCCCAGTCTCAGCGAATACGCAGGCAATCTTGTTACTCACTGCCCCCTTGATTGTGGGACGCGGGGAAAATTCGAGAGAGTTATTAACCCTGAGTGAGTATGGGAGGCTCGCGCGGTTTCTTTATAGCAAAGATTGTCAGCCGGCGGACCTCGTCGCTGTTGGCGGGAATGAGTTGGTTCTTGACTTAGGCCAGGTTGTCAATAGTGATCGTCTTAAACGTCTCGTCGCACGAGGATTCCTTTTGAGCCAGGCGATTGAGCGGTGGCGGGCTCGCGCAATCTGGGTAGTAAGCAGAGCTGATGAAGGTTATCCGGCGCGTCTGAAAGACCGGCTTAAGGACATGGCTCCACCCGTTCTTTATGGCTGTGGCGATCCAACGATTCTTAATAACGGAGGACTTGCGGTAGTCGGATCCCGACACGCTGATGCCACAGTTCTCGAGTCCGCGACTGCAATCGGTGAACTCGCCGCGCGTGCTCAGCGAACTATTATTTCCGGAGGGGCCAGGGGAGTCGATCAGGCAGCCATGTCTGGTGTATTGGAAGCAGGAGGTAATGCGGCGGGAGTTCTCGCGGACAGCCTGGAGCGTTCAGCTCTCAACCGAGATCACCGAAACTATTTGAGAGATGGGCGACTAGTGCTACTTTCTCCGTACGATCCACAGGCTGGATTCAATATTGGGAACGCGATGCAGCGAAATAAGCTCATTTACGCGCTGGCAGATGCGGCTCTGGTGGTTCAGTCCGATTACGGAAAAGGAGGTACCTGGGCGGGGGCAATTGAGCAGCTAGACAAATTGCGTCTAGTACCGGTTTACACTCTCCCTCACTCTCAGCAGGATGCAGCATTTGAATCTCTTAATAAAAAGGGCGCATTGACATGGCCGAATCCCACCACTCCCGACGATTTCAGGGAAGCGTTAGCTGCTCGAATACGGTCGACAGATACCGAACAGCTCTCCTTTTCACCCGACAATGGAAATCAGTCTGACAAACAGAAATTACTTGACACCTCGAGCGAAGCAGACAGTTCAAGCATTCCTCTGGCTGAGCAACTCTTTGACAGGGTGAGAACGATGCTCGAACGACTGGACGAACCTAAGACTGATAGAGAGATCGCGAACGAGTTAGACGTAACATTAGGGCAGGCTAAGAAATGGTTAAAGCGACTCGTCAAGGAGGGCACTTTAGAGAAGCTATCAAAACCCATCCGATATCGTTCCAGGAGGAGCTCCAAACTCTTTAAAGACTCTTAATGTCATCTTCACGGAATCTGTCGTGAAGCCGCCTCACTTCTATGGCTTGAGGAGTTTGGCTCCGTCAGTACGGCATATCTTCATCGTGGTTAGATATGCTCACGCGCCGGACCTCACCTGTTGATAAAAAACCTTGACAGGTATCTAAACGTTGGCCTAGTCTGAGCACGCTTCACACACAGTTGCCCAGTTAGCGGCCCTCCCCTTGTCTCAACCCGACTGAGATCAAGAACACAAACAAACTAAAGCTCCGCTCCATCTCGAACCGGGGATTTCTATTCGCTTCGTTACTGACATGCTTTCGAACTTCTCGTTCGGAAGGCATGTGTTGAAGAACCGTTTCTGAATCCGCTGCAACCGCACGCGTCAAGAGATTCATCCCCCGCAGAATTCTCTTCGCATATTGCAGGGTTGTAGCGCTGGTTAGATCACTCAAACTCGTACCAGTAAAAAAAGGAGAACCCCCATGGAATCCCCGCTCGTTCGCCGCGCCTATAAGCGGATGCTTGTACTCTTAGTCGCTGCGTCAGCATTAGCATCCGGACTACTGCTATGGTGGCCCTTAAACACCGCTCGTGCATTCAAGCCAACTCACGCCGCCGGAGCGAGCGCCAGTGATAAAACTCACGTGCAAATTACGGAAGAAGCGATAAAAGAACTGATCGAGGGCGAGGGAATAATTCCCGGTGTCAACAAAGTAAGCAAACGTATGGAGAAGGCGATAGAGCACATCAAAGACGGTAATAAATACACTGACTTTATACCTGATCTTTACTTAATGGATGCGGCCCATTTCACTGGAGACGAGCTTGAAGGTGGTCAAGCGAGAATATACGGTCTGTATAAAAACATGAAAGCCGCACTCGAGGCCAACGAACTTGCTAAAGCCCGGTTGGCCCTTGGCTCGGCATTCCATGCCATTCAGGATTTCTACTCGCACAGCAATTGGCTCGAAACCAACCATTTTTCCATCAACCCAAACGTTGCGAACTTTTCTAACACCGGAGCTCTCATCGCAAGTGCCGCGCACTCTAATGAAGTCACTTGCGCCGACTGTGCCTCACCATTCTCATGTGTAGAATGCGCCAACAACGTCATCACCCCTCGACTCACGACCGCCTGGTTTCAGGCCAAGCCAGGCAGGAACATAAAGCCTTTTGGCAGGTGCAGTCATGGCGGCTGGTTTGACTTTTCTTCAGATAACCCAGCCGTAGGCGGCATCAACAAGGACACTGGATCGTGCGACACCCCTCACGGTCACCTTCACTTCCTGGCGACAGGAATCGCCAAACAGCACACGAAAGAATTTCTGAAGTTCATTAAGAAAAACGTCACCGCCAAACAATTCCGGGCGCTGCTCGGAGTCGGCGACACACTCGCATTCGCTATCGATACTACCGGGAGCATGTCCGCGGAAATCGCGGGTGTGAGGCAAGGCGCAAGCTTAATCGTTAATTCACGTCTCAACACTGATCTCGAACCAGCGAAATACGTGCTGGTGGAAATTGACGACCCGACAACCAATCTCATTGAGACTGATGACCCTAATGTTTTTCAGCAGTCTATTAACGCCCTCGCGGCTGACGATGGGGGCGACTGCCCTGAGCTGGCCTTCACTGCTATGACTAAAGCCCTCGAGAAGTTTGACGAAAGTGGCGGCGAACTTCTCGTTTTCACCGACGCCTCAGCGAAAGACAGTGGGCTCGCTGGAACTGTCATCGGTCTCGCGGAAAAGAACGAGGTGAATTTAACTCTGTTCGTGAGCGGAAGCTGCTCTCCCATCGATCCGGAGTATTTCCGTGTTGCTCGTGAGACGGGCGGACAAACCTTCGTCATTGCCGAAAGCGAAACCTTCGAAGCGACAAAGCTTGCCGACTTCACCGTGCGTCCCGATTCGGTCGACATTGCACATATCAATGGAACACTGTCGGCAACTCCGGCGACTTACACGGTCCCGGTCGACTCAACGCTGACCAGCGTCACTTTTTCAGTAAGTGGTCCAGAAGGCGCCGTTGTGAAGCGGCCTGACGGCAGCACGGTCCAGTTGACAGACACGAACGTTAGCAGCGCGGATATCAGCGGCGGTACTGTTCTTTCGATCACCGATCCGGCCGACGGCGTGTGGAGCGTGACTGTGAGTGGTGGTGGAGAGTTTACGATCAGGGTGACGGGCGAAAGCCCTTTGAGCTTCTCTTCGTTCGACATCGTCCAGTTGGGAGGACTTGAAGGACACGAGGGTTACTTCCCCGTGGAGGGGCTGCCGCTGGCTGGGCCAGTGAATAAAGTCATCGCAGATTTATCAGCCGGCAACTTCAACACTGCACAATTCGAACTGCGAAATGTTAATGGCGATCTTCTTCAAACTCTCGCCTTGAGTGAGATACCGGTTGTCGAAACTGGCACTGCCAGACAATACATCGGCGACGTCACCTTTCCGGCTGTACCTGTCCTTGCTCACGTAACCGGAACTGATCTAAATGGTCAAGCGTTTCAGCGCGTTGTGCTTAAAACCATTAAGCCGCAGACGGTCCAGATAACAGCGCCGCGAGCCAACGAAATTTATCCGGACCGGGAATTCTCATACACAGCTCAGGTTACAAACCACGGAGTGTCTGACACGTTCAAGATAGACGCTTCTGATGACGAGAGTCTGATACGCAAAATCAGTCCCTCAGCCTTCACTCTCAACACCGGTCAGACGATCGAAGTTACCGTAAATTTGAAGACTCCCGCCGACATCCCGCCCGGCAGCATGGATGTAATTACTCTCAGCGTCGCGAGCACTGGCGCCTCCGAAACAAAGAACTTCGCATTGACGGAGTTAATGATAGTGCCAGAGTTGGAGATCGGACCCGACAGTGTTCTGGGCGGCAATCCTTCCGTGGGCACAATCAGACTATTTAATGGCGTTGCTCCGGAACCAGGCACAGTCGTCTCTCTGTCCAGCAGCGATACTGGCGTTGCGACTGTACCGGCGACCGTCACAGTGCAGCCTGACTATCGCCAGGAGTCGTTTGTTATCTCGACTTTACCCGTCACCGCTGTTACTCAGGTGACCATCACGGCGTCGTACGGAACGGTCAGCAAAACCGCGGTCTTAAAAGTAGCACCGGCTGAACATTCCTTAGTGTCGATGAGCTTGAGCGAAGGTAAAGTGCTGGGCGGAAATCCTGTAAAGGCGAGAGTGATCTTGAATGGTCCAGCACCGGCCGGTGGCGCAACTGTTGCGCTTAACAGTGATTCATCAGTCGCGAGTGTGCCATCCTCAGTCACCATTCCTGAAGGAGCCACTGACGGCGCTTTCACCGTCACCACTACCTCAGTGTCAACGCCGGCAACTGCTCAGATAACGGCAACACATAGCGGAGTCAGTCAATCCGCGTCGCTAAGAATTTATCCGATTGCTCTCGAGGGCGTAGGTGTGTCGCCTGACAACGTGGTAGGCGGTGGTTCTACTACAGCAACAATCACTTTAAGAGATTCCTCACCGGATGGCGGAGCGACTGTAACTCTCGATAGCGGCGACACCTCAATCGTCACTGTGCCGGCACAATTCACGATTCCGGAAGGATTTACGTGGGCAACCTTTCCTGTCTCCACTCTCGCTGTAACCGTGCCCACCTCCGTTGCCATCAGGGCCACGTATGAAGGCGTTACTTCGACGACCTACTTGCGTGTTACGCCGGGAGTTGTGCCCAGTAATTTATTTCTCAATCCAAGCAGTCTCACCGGAGGTCAAACTTCAACCGGAACAGTCGAGTTAAATGGACCAGCACCGGTTGGCGGCGCCGTCGTTACTCTTGGAAGTAGCGACCCGGCTGTGGCCGCAGTACCGCCGGACGTAACAGTGCCGGCCGGACAAACTTTGGGCACGTTCAGCATCGTGACTACCGCAGTTTCAATGCCTGCGGCTGTGACTATATCGGCTTCAGCGAGTGGCGTGGGCCAAACTAAGTTGCTCACGGTGGTTCCCACTTCTCTCCAGGCCCTGACACTTTTGCCGAGCAGCATCGGCGCGGGTAACACTGCAACGGGTCAAGTCACATTGTCCAACCCCGCTCCGGCTGGCGGCATATTCGTTTCATTACGCTCCCTCAATACGAACATGGCCACGGTACCTGCTACCGTCACGGTCCCCGGCGGGGCTACTTCTGCAACGTTCCCCATCACGACGTTACCGATCGAATTCACGTCAGGGGTCACTATCAGCGCGACCTACGAAGAGACAACAAAATCAGCAACCCTCAGACTTTTTGGCGCCAATGATGTGTTCGCGACGATCACGACCGATGGTCCAACAGTGACCGTAACAACAACAACCTCAGGACAGAATGCGCGTGTTGTTTTTGAGGGAACGGCAGGACAGAGAGTCGGTCTAGCCATGAGTGCCGTCACCATTAGTTTTTCTGCTGTGTCCATTCTTAATCCTGACGGAAGCAACCTCGTTGCTCCAACTTCAGTGACCACCAGCGGTGGGTTCATTGCGTCTTCGGCATTGCCGGCGTCGGGTACATACACCATCCTCATCGATCCTTCCGGTACTAACGTTGGGAGTATGACATTGAGGCTGGTAAGTGTGCCGCCCGATGTGACCGGCACGATTACTCCCGGAGGACCGCCAGTCACCGTTACCACGATCGGCGCCGGTCAAAGAGGCTTCTTAACATTTGCCGGGACGACGGGCCAGCGCATAAGTCTGAAGGTGAGTGGAGTTGCGCTGACCGGAGGCAGTAATAGCGTTGACGTTTCCATTAAGAAGCCGGACGACGTCACGCTGGCTTCCATCAGTTCGATTTCTTCCAGCGGAAGTTTCTTTGACGTTCAGACATTACCTGTCACGGGTAACTATACCGTGCTCGTCGATCCGCGCGACACAAGTTACGGCAGTACGACGCTGACTCTCTACGACGTGCCTGCGGATGTCACCGGCACGATCACACCCGGTGGAGCTCCGGTAACACTTACGACAACAGTGCCCGGGCAGAACGGTCTATTATCGTTCAACGGTGTGGCCGGTCAACGCATAACCCTGAACATTGGTGAGGTCTTGCTGGCTAATAACGGCCAAGCCGATGTGGCTATCAAGAAGCCGGATGGAACTAATCTGGCAACCGCAAATTTTGTCGGTTCGGGCGGGGCATTTATCAATACGCAAACGCTTCCCGCGACCGGCACTTACACGATTCTCGTTAACCATAGATCATTTACCACCGGCAGTCTCACCTTGACGCTTAATGACGTCTCAGCCGATGTCACCGCCACTATTGTTCCCGGTGGGCCTCCGGTAACCGTAACCACAAATGATATCGGTCAAAATGTTCAAGTGACCTTCGATGGTACCGCCGCCCAACGAATAAGCCTGAGGATCACTGGCGTAGCAATGACCGGAGGCAATGGTAACGTAGACGTTTCGATCAAGAACCCCGACGGAACGACTCTGGTTTCGAACGGTTTCATTGGCTCGGGTGGCGGATACATCGATACCCGAATCCTGCCGGTAACCGGCACTTACACGATCCTCGTAGATCCGCAGGGCACGAACGTGGGAAGCGTTACCTTGACGCTCTATGACGTGCCGCCCGACATTACCGGGCCGATTGTGCCCGGTGGATCGTCGGTGACAGTGACGACGACTACACCCGGACAAAACGGACAGCTGTCGTTTATCGGTCTGACTAACCAACGCGTGTTGTTAAAGATTAGTGGTGTGGCTTTGACCGGTGGCAGCAACTTGCTGAGTGTTGCGATCAAAAATCCCAACGGTACCTCCCTCGCGTCCAATACTGTGGGCGCAAGTGGCGGGTTCATTGATACGCAAACTCTGCCGGCCGACGGTGCCTACACGATTGTGGTTGATCCGTCGAACACGTCTACCGGCACCGCCACACTGACACTTTACGCCGTGCCTGACGATGTCGTTGGCAGTATCACACCAGGGGATCCGCCCGTTACGGTTTCGACGACTTCGGCGGGACAGAGTGTAAAGTTGATGTTCGAGGGCACGGCGAACCAGAGAGTATCGCTAAGAATTACCAACGTGGTGTTGACCGGTGGGACCAGTAATCGCGCTACCATAGCTATCAGGAAACCTGACGGCACGACTTTGGGCTCCACCACCGTCGACTCCGGCGGCGGGTTTATCGATACAAGGACGTTGCCAGTAAACGGCACTTACACTTTGCTGGTCGATCCAAACGACACAGCTACCGGCACGGTGACGCTGACGCTCTTCGATGTGCCGCCTGATGTTAGCGGCACGATCATACCCGGCGGTTCAGCCGTAACGGTTACGACTACTACGGCCGGACAAAACGGACAGCTAACCTTCGATGGTGTTATCAACCAGCGAATCAGCCTGGATATCACGGGCGTCTCAGTGACGAATAGTGGGATTCTGTCAACAACAATCAGGAAACCCGATGGAGCGAGCCTGGCTTCGAATGTCGTGGGTAATGGCAGCAACGGGTTCATCGATGTGAGGGTATTACCTGTAACAGGTACCTACTCGATATTTGTAGACCCGAACAGCTTCAACACCGCTACCGTAAATCTGAGACTATACGATGTGCCGCCGGATGTTGAGACATCCACGACAATCAACGCTTCTGCGATAAACGTTGCTACTACCGTTCCAGGCCAGAATGCGAAGGTGACTTTCACGGCTAGTTCCGGACAACAGGTCACAGTTCGAATGACGAACAACGCGATTGGTCTGATGACGGTTAGACTGCTCAAGCCGGATGGCACACAACAAGCTTCATTCACTTCGAGCAGTCTCAACTTCAATATGCCCACACAGACGTTGAATGCGACGGGTACGTTCACGATCAGCATTGATCCGAGCAGCAATCGCAAGGGAGCCATGGATGTGAGGGTAACGAGTCCGTAAAATTTGCTCATTTGCGCCGGGCTTCTTCTCGGTGCAACCTCCGTCCTCTGTGAACCCTCTGTGTCTCTGTGGTCAATTATTGCTTAGGAAAAACAACCACAGAGGCACAGAGGACACAGAGGTTGCACAGAGAATCAGACTTTTCGTGCAAAGCCAGTTCAAGCTTTAGCTTGCGGTTCCGAAAACAGCAGCCTAAAGGCTGAACTCTGAACGAGGGAGTAAAACGACTTAACGAACCATTGAGCGTCGTAGTAAACTCACGGACGCTTTGCCCAGAAGAACACGCAGGAGGTTCCCCGTCCGTGAGAAACAATTTTGCGTATGCCTTCCTGATTTTTCTCGTTGTGGTTGGACTTAACCCGCTTGCAAGCGCAACGCAGGATCAACCTACGATCGCCAAAGACTCCATCCAGATCACCGCTTTTACATTCAACGTCTACAAAGGCAATTACGATACTTGGAGTTGGGTGCCGCGCATGAACTTTCGCGTCAATGGCCCAATCGCAAGCGGTAGTCAACTCTACGTGGAATACACACTGCCCACCGGCCCGTGGGTGAAGTTTGACTGCGACACAAACAACATCGAAAAGGGTTACTGGTGGAAAACCGAGTGCGGCGGCCGCCAGATTCCGGAAGATAAAGGCAGCCTTTACACCGGTCCGGTAAACTTCACGATCAAGATGCGCAACGAACTAGCCGGCACTGATTCCACGCTATTCAGCGGCAAGATGAAAGTCGCCAAAGCTCGTTCCAATGAAGTTGGACCAAAGGCCGCGAATAAGTGGGTCTATTTTGTGGACCATGATTGGAACCTGCCGATCGGTTACGTTTATCTGACGCCGCACGACGTGTACGGTTGGAAGCTCCCCGATTTTCACGTTGCTTTCTGGGTCCGTGGTGAGGCCGTGAAGTTCGATCCACACCTGTTCTATCAAGGCAAGGAAGTCGGGAAACAATTTATGGACGGAATCGAAGTCGGCAAGGCGGGTTGTGACGCCGAAGTTGAGAACAACACCACTCACTACGTCGAGGATTCCGTGCCGCAGAAAGCGAAATGGGCGCGCATCGAGTGCGACTTCCCAAACATCAAAGGCAGCAACAAGACGGACGATGCCACCACCAAAGATATCTTTACCCTCGCCGCCAATCCGGGTGAATATGAAGTTAAGGTGCTTTGGAACAACAAGCTGGCACGTTCGCTCAAGTTCACCGTGCAGCCAGGAGGAAAGTTCGACAACGGTATTGCGACAAGCAATCAGCTTGGCAGCGATCGTGTGATCGTGCCGGTGCAAATCATCGGTGATCAGGACGGCATGTGGAACAAGACCGCGTGGCAGACGGAGGCGTTTTATAGTAACCCGCTCAAAGGGTTCACAGCGTTGCCATAAGCAATGGGAAGATCGTGAACAAAGTGTTCTACGCCGAACCCAAAACGAAGCCCTGAACGTGTAGAATACGGCGCATGAAAAATTCTTCACTGGAAATGCCTTCGCCCTCTTTAGGTGAGGAGATCGCAAACAGCGTCAGTCATGGCTTGGGCCTGATACTGGCGCTGGTTGCAGCGCCGTTTCTGGTGATCTCCGCGATGCGCGCCGGCAGCTTCCACTTTATCGTCGGCGCCGGCGTCTTTAGCGCAACGATGGTCCTACTCTATCTCGCTTCGACTCTCTATCACGCGCTAACTCACGCAGGCGCCAAGCAACTATTTCGACTGTTCGATCACTGCGCAATCTTTATCCTGATCGCAGGAACGTACACGCCGTTTAGTCTGGGTGTGTTACGTGGTCCATGGGGATGGACGCTGCTCGTCGTCATTTGGACTCTGGCGATCACCGGTATCACGCTCAAAGCATGCAGGGGCACGCGTCACTCGTGGATCACGATCGCGCTATACATCGTGATGGGTTGGCTCGCCGTCGTCG
Organism: Pyrinomonadaceae bacterium; assembly: GCA_025922875.1. GTDB lineage: Bacteria > Acidobacteriota > Blastocatellia > Pyrinomonadales > Pyrinomonadaceae > PSRF01. The sequence continues at coordinate 21,225 of JAICGZ010000025.1, read as the reverse complement.
CTACCAAGCCCATGCTGACACTGATACCGCTACCCGGAATTCTCTTGATACTCGCCGGTGGAATTGCTTACACAGGCGGTCTCGCGTTTTTTGCAGGGCAGCGACGCTACAGCCACTTCATCTGGCACCTCTTCGTGATCGCCGGAACGACCTGCCACTTCTTTGCCGTGCTCTGGTACGCGGCCTGAGCCGATAAAGAGCACAAGAGGCGCAAATCCATGCGACCGACAAAGAAACCACGGGTAAAGATCTGCTGCATCGCGAGTATCGAGGAGGCGTGGATGGCGATTGACGCCGGCGCATCCGCGATCGGGCTTGTGTCAGAGATGCCGAGTGGTCCAGGTCCGATCCCCGAAAGTTTGATTGCAGAAATCGCCACGACGGTTCCACCCGCCATTAGTTCGTTTCTGCTCACGTGCAAGGAAGATGCTGCTTCCATCATCGACCAGCAGAGACGACTGCGCGTCAATACGATTCAGATTTGCGATCGATTGCCACACGGCAGTCATCGAGAACTGCGCGACGCATTGCCCGGTGTGTCGCTGGTCCAGGTCGTGCACGTTACTGGTCCGGAAGCTGTTGACGAAGCAATCGCTATCGCTCCGCACGTTGATGCGGTGTTGTTGGATTCAGGGAATCAATCGTTGGCGATCAAAGAACTTGGCGGGACGGGTCGAACACACGATTGGAGTTTGAGCCGCAGGATCAGAGAAGCGATCGACGTGCCGTTGTTTCTCGCAGGCGGACTGAAACCCGCGAATGTTGCCGCAGCCATTCGGGAAGTGCAACCGTTTGGGATTGACGTTTGTAGTGGACTGCGTTCTGAGGGTCGCCTGGATCCGGAGAAGCTAAGAAACTTCTTCACACAGATGAACACGGATTAAAATCCGCGTTCATCTGTGGCCACAAAGTGAACTGGCCTAGAAAGTAACCTTCACAGCCAACTGCACCTGCCGTGGATCGCCCACGCCCTGTCGCAGGAACCCATCGAAGTTAAAAAGGCCTGGCGTCGTGAGCGGATTGATGTTGTTGGTGTTGTTGAAGGTATTGAACATCTCGATCACCGGAATAATCGAGAAGCGTTCATTAAGGCGGAATGGCCTTTGAATGCGCCAGTCGAAGGAGAAATATTCATTGTCCTTGCGCGCCGTGTTCCGATTGGTTGCCGTGCGAACTCCCGGCGTGATCGGTTGAGCACTTCGTGCCTGCACCCGGAAGTTTCCTTCAAGTCCCCAACCCATTTCAACAAAGGTAAAGAAGTTGAACTTGTGACGAATGTCGCGGTCCGATAACGCATAGTCCAGACTGAGGTTCAGGGGATCAAAGGAACGATCCGTAAATGGATCACGTTCGTTCGAGTCGTCGTCCTTATCTTTCGAAAGCACGTAATTCCACTCAAACTGATATCGTTTGGCAAACCTCTTTCGCATACCCACGGTAAATCCGTCGTACACAGATCTACCAACGGCGCTGGTTACGAACACGTCGCCGAAACCCGGAAACAGTCCCACTCTATTGAGATTGATGAAGCGTGTCAGGTGAACACCCTTCGAGTGGGTGAAGTCGAAATACATCGACAGATCATCAGCCAACTGCTGCTCGAATTGAACATTAGCCGTATAGATTCGCGGGTTAGCGTAATCCTTGCTAAATACGCGAATGGATGCGAATGAAGGAAGGCCGCCGGATGGTGGGACATTCACGATGTTAGGCCAGGTTGGCAATCCCTGACCACTGCTACAACCAAAGGAAGAACCGCAGGCGATACCAAACTGTTGCACGCCGTTGTCAGTAATCGAACCAACCTGAGACAACATGTTCTGCCGGCCGTAGTATATGCCGGCGCTAGCCCGCAGCACTGATTTGCCCTGATTCGATATATCCCACGCAAAGCCAAGACGCGGCTGAAACTGTTTTTTAGGACTGTGCAACGTACCGTCAGAAGGAAATGCCGGATTCGATAGCAACGAAGCGTAGACGGTCTCACTCGGTGGTACGACGGGTTCGGGGAAGATCTGAGCTTCCCAGCGCAGACCATAGTTCAAAGTGAAGTTCGATCTTATCTGCCACTTGTCCTGAGCGAACAGAGCAATGTCTTCGTTCGTGATTGTAGACTTGCCTGGCGGCGGAACGCCCGCGATACCTGTGGGTATGCCGTTCTGCAAATAAAGAAGGAGTGGTCCACCCACACTACTTCCCACGGGGCACGTTTGATTAAACGGTGGACCCTGCGTAATCCATCCCGTAAAGGCGCCGGACGTATCAAAACACTCGCCTACGGTGGGGCCGAAGCCATTTGCAGCAGGTGTTAAGGCATAACGCAGGAAGCCAGTCACGCTGTCGAAGATATAGCGGCCCGTAAAGAAACCGCGGAAGACCTGGTCGTTCAGTGTATGCAGCCATTCGCCGCCAAACTTGACGTTGTGATCACCCGCAACGATTGAAAAATTGTCTTTAACGTGTGTACGCCAAAGTAGTTCATCGACGTTTGGTTGGAGAAAGAAGGGATTACCAAACCTGAAAGTCGTCGCAAATCCCATTGCCGTATCCGCCGGGACATTCGAAGGAATGGCAGATCGCGGTCGCAGCTCACGACTGTAAGAGAAGTGAGCTTCGTTCAATTTTGTCGGCGAGACAGTGGTGAACAAATTGGCCCGGATCACATTGATCTTTGATGGTCCCTCGATGCCGTTGGCGGAATTTCCATAGGTCTCTACATCGAACGTTTGGTTTTCGTTTCTTGAGTAGTCGAAGTTATAAGAAACTGAAAGGTGGTTTGCATTATTAAAGTGGAAGTCGACTTTCGAGAAGAATGCCTGATTGTTGATCTTGTGTTGGACTGGCAGACCCTCTTCCTGATTGCGTGTTGCTCTGATGAAATTGATGAGCGCGAGCCGTTGGCAATCCTCGTTAGCATTTATCAAGGCTTCATTCTGAGTAATCGTCGGATTGGGAGTCGGGCAAGGGGTGTCGCCGATCTGTGCGCTCAGATTGGAACGATCCAGATTTTCACGAATGCCCTCGAACGCGAAGAAATAAAACGCCTTATCTTTGCGGAATGGACCACCGATCGTTGCGCCGTATTGCTCGCGGTGAAAACCTTCCAGTGGTTTGCCGTCTGAGGTATTTGCGGTTAGTGCTTCGAGGCGTTGGAAATAAAATCCACTGCCGTGAACGTCGTTTGCCCCAGACTTGGTAATGACATTGATAACTCCACCGGCCGTACGTCCAAACTCGGCGCTGGCGCCGGTTGCAACAACCTGAAACTCTTTTACCGCCTCCAATGTGATGTCGATCGCAGCGCGTTGTCCGCCGAGCTGTTCGCCGAAGAAACCGTTGTTGTAGTCGCCGCCATCCAGACTGACGTTGTTGAAGATTCCGCGTTGACCGGAGAAGTTTATTTCATCGCCGTCGGGTCCCTGGGTGATGCTCACGCCGGGTGTGAGTGTCAGCAGGTCTTCAAATTTTCTTCCCAGAATTGGTGTAGTGTTTACTGTTGTCTCGTTCAGTGTGACACTGGCCTCAGTCTTCGTTGTGTCCACTGTCGGAACAGCAGTGACCGTAACCCTTTCTGCTATGGGAGAAACTGCAAGCGTAAAGGGAATGGTCAACGCCTGGCCCACCGTTAGCGTCGTTCGTGGGAGTTCGGGCGTGTTGAAGCCCTGTTTGGAAACAGTCACTGAATAGTTGCCCGGCGGAAGTGCGAGAAAAATGAATCGCCCTTCCTCGTTCGTTGTCATAGTCTTCGTCAAATTGGTATCGAGATTCTTTATTTCAACATTCGCATCAGGGACGACTGCGCCATTCGAATCTACAACTGTGCCCTGGATCGTTCCCGTCGTGCTCTGAGTTTGCGCAACCATCGAGGGCGCGATTAGCAGTGTAAGAAGAAGGCTGATTGCAAAAGTATGGATCCGGGGGAAGTTGCGAAGGGCGGGGGTCGACATACTGTTCTCCTATATTTAAGATTTAGTTTCGTATTGAGTCAGGGGTTTTGCACGGTTTGGACGCTCATCTTAGTGACACCTACATACCCTGTCAATGAACTTTCTTCGCTGGCCCAGAGAGGGGAAAGGAGAGTTTTTTTGCAAACGAACGATGGATACAACGCTTTTGTAACAGATTAATCGTTATGCTGGTGTTACATGATGGCAGAGTTCGCGAACTTCTTATTATTCTGGCAGGATTTCACCGACGTACTTGCGCGCGTCTGGGCTTACCTCACGCAACAGTTTACCTTCGGACGAATCACAGTTTCGGTTTCGAGCGTCATCGTCGGCGTAGCCGTTTTTATTGTGGCGCTATTGGTGGCGCGTGCAGTGTCCACGCTGATCGAGCGACGCATCGAGAGCCGGCATCACATCGATCCCGGTTTGCGTTACACGATCTGCCGGTTGGCCAAGTATCTCGTCATCATGATCGGAACGCTGGTGGCGCTCAAGCAGGCATTTGCGCTGGACCTCACTTCAATTGCCGTGATCTTTACAGCTTTGTCCGTCGGCATCGGCTTTGGTCTACAGTACATCGCGGCGGACATCGCGTCGGGCTTTATCCTGCTCTTCGAAAGACCAATCAGAGTCGGGGATCGGATCACGATCGGCGAAGATGAAGGGGACGTGCAGAGTATCAACCTGCGCACCACCATCGTCACGACAAACGATCGGATTGCGATCATCGTTCCGAATTCGAAGCTGATAAGTCAACGTGTGGTGAACTGGTCCTACGGAGATCCGCGAGCGCGAATCGCGATCGAGATTGGCGTAGCGTACGACTCCGATGTCGACCTGGTGACGACCACGCTGATCGACGCAGCGAAGAATGTCGCCAACGTGTTAGTAGATCCTCAACCCCGGGTGCAGTTTCTTAAGTTCGGCGATTACTCGCTTGATTTTCGTTTGCTTGTTTGGTCTAACCTGCCAAGGCGCCACGTACAGATCCGCAGTGATATTAACTACCGGATCACGCAATTGTTCCGCGAGCGGTCCATTACCATTCCGTATCCGACGCAGGAGTTTCTGATGAAAAACGTTGACACTCGAGACGAACAGTCCAATCTCCTTCCTACCAGCGACTAAATTTTGTAGGGGCGGCCCTCCGTGGCCGCCCCTCCGTAATCCTTCGAACCGGGTTGGCCACGGAGGGACCGCCCCTACAAAACCCTATCTTGCTAAACGAAACTGAGTGAGGCATCATTCAGTGGCTGAGTTTATGCGTTCCGCACGTTCATTAAACAATGTTCGCGCGCCCGCAGGCGATAAACGCGAAGCGATTTTGCGCGCAGCTATCAGTGTGTTCGCGCACAATGGTTACTTCAATTCCAAGGTCGCAGATATCGCACGCGAAGCCGGCGTCGCCGATGGCACCGTCTATCTCTACTTCAAAAGTAAAGAGGACATACTCCGCTCGATATTTGATCGGAGCGTTGAAGAAGCACTCGACGCCGCGCGAAAACAGGTCAAGCAGGTTTCCGATCCCAAGGAAAAGCTGCGCCAGATCGCGCTGCTGCATCTGGAGCGACTCGGAGCGGATCGCGATCTCGCAGTTGTGTTCCAGGTTGAGCTGCGTGGCTCAACAAAATTCATGCAAGAGTTTTCTGCCGCGGGTTTCGCTGAATATCTCGCACTCATTCGCGCCACTTTCGAAGAAGGACAACGGGCGGGTATCTTTCGTTCCAACCTAAACGCGAATGTGGTCGCAAAGATTCTTTTCGGCGCGCTCGATGAAATGGCCACGAACTGGATCCTTTCCAAACGTCGTTACAAACTCGCGCCAATGGCCGATCAGGTGCTGGACATTTTTTTGAACGGAGTCACGGCATCGTGAACCGCGCGGTTGAGTACATGGATCTGCGATCGGCCACCGTTCGTCAGCCTCTCGCAGCCGACGAGCCAACCACACTGGTTGACGTCTTCGAGAGAGTCGCACGCCAGCATAAGCGACCTGACACATTGAATTACAAAAAAGACGGTCGCTGGCTTTCGATCTCTTCCGACGAGATGCTGGAGCGCGCGAAGCTTATTGCCGCCGGCCTGCATGCGATTGGTGTGCAACGCGGCGATCGTGTTGCGTTGCTCTCCGACAGCCGAGTTGAATGGACGTTGACCGATGCGGGTTCGATTTTTGCAGGCGCCATCGATGTGCCCATCTATCCGACGTTAACGCCTCCTCAAGTGCGTTACATTCTGAACGACTCAGGTTCCTGCGTTCTCTTTGTCGCCAATCGTGAGAAGTACATGGAACTGAAAGACGTGCTTGGCGAATGTCCTGAAGTTAAGCACGTTATTGTTTTCGATCCGGAAGGAATCACTCCTGCTGAGGGACTCACGCTGGCGCAACTCGAAGAGAAGGGGCGCGAACTCGAACAGCGCGAGCCGGGTCACGTCGACCGCTCGGCAATACAGGCGAAGCCTGACGATCTCGCGACCATCATCTATACCTCGGGCACTACCGGTGAGCCGAAGGGCGTGATGCTCACGCATTCGAATCTGGTTACAAATCTAATTGATTCCTCGGGCCATTTTTCTTTCGGCGAGCAGGACACCGTGTTGTCTGTGCTGCCGTTGTCGCATGTTTTTGAGCGCGCGGCGATGTACATGTATCTGTACCGGGGCATGTCTGTTTACTTTGCCGAATCGCTGCAAACGATTGGTCCAAACTTGCGTGAGGTGCGTCCTACGATACTGGTTGGCGTGCCGCGCATCTTTGAGAAGATCTACGCGCGCATTCGCGAGCGGGCTGCTGAGGCAGGCAAGTCGAGCGAGGCATTACTTGCATGGTCCATGTCTGTCGCGCGCGACTACGCAAAGTGTGTGCTCGCTCACCAACCAGTTCCTCCATTGCTCAAGCTCAAACACGCGCTTGCTTCGAAATTAATCTTTTCAAAATGGAAGAGTGCGTTTGGCGGCCGGATACGATTGTTGGTATCAGGCGGGGCAGCTCTGCCTGAAGATCTGTCGTACATCTATATCGGCGTAGGCATTCCGATCGTCCAGGGCTATGGACTCACGGAGACGTCGCCGGTCATTTCCGCCAGCACTGTCGAAGAGAATCGCGTTGGCACCGTCGGCAAGGCTATTCCCAACGTCGAAATTCGAATTGCTGAAGACGGTGAGATCGAAGTGCGTGGCCCAAACGTGATGCGCGGTTATTACAACAAGCCTGAAGGGACGCGCGCCGTGTTCACCAGCGATGGCTGGTTCAAGACGGGCGACATCGGCACGATCGATGAAGACGGATTCTTGCGGATTACCGATCGCAAGAAAGAGTTGTTCAAGACTTCCGGTGGTAAGTACATTTCGCCACAACCCATCGAGCAGGCGATTAAAGGTTCTCGTTTTGTAAACCAGGTAGTCTTGATTGGAGCCGAGCGAAAGTTTCCCGCGGCGCTGATTGTACCCGTTTGGGAACAGCTCGAGTCGTACTGCAAGTTGAAAGGAATCGAAGTAAAAAGCCGGAGCGAGCTCTGCCGGCATCCGCGAATCATCGATCTGATTCAGCGGCAGATTGACGCGTTAACTCCAAACCTTGCGAAGTACGAGCGGATAAAAAAAGTCGCGTTACTCGAAAATGAGTTCACGATCGAAGGAGGAGAGCTCACGCCTACCTTGAAAGTTAAACGCCGGGTAATCGATCAAAAGTACAGAGATGTAATTGAACGGATTTACGAGGAGTGACTATCTCAGCACCGGTGTGTTCAAGTGCAGCGCTTTCAGAATCCTGCTCCCGGCATCTTCACCGGCTTGCTGCAACAACTCTTCGCGATATAGCACCGACCCCCGACTGCCGGGAACGATGATCGGCCCTTTGCGATTTGCGTTTTGATAACTCCTTCCGCTGGTTACTACTTTGGCCGTGCCTGGAGTGAAAACAACAAACTCGAGAATCAGGTCGTCATAAGAGCGTGCCAACGTGTCGAATTTCAAGGTCAGCAAGACCACGTAAGATCTTGCCTCCGACTTGGCTTTTTTGATCGCCTCGCCACGGCTCAAGTCCTTATCAGTGATATCAATCTTCGCGGAAGACCCTGCGCGCAACTTCTCGGCACAGCCTCGTAGCACCGCGTCGTAGTAAGAAAAAGGATAGGACGAATAGGAGCTATGGCGATCGGCGCCGATAAAGAAAAGGAGATCCGTTTTCTCTTCTTTTTTCGGTACCGGCGTTGGTTCGGGAGTCGGCGTGGGGACGGGAGCAGCCGGGGCAGGCTGCGTTTTTCGCCGCCCGGACTGCGCCTGAACCGACAGGACGCATAGCGCGATAAGCAATACGGCTGGTAAACGGTAACGCATGAGCGGGACGATTGTAGCACTCACCGTGAGAATCGGAAGATTGATTTGTTACACTCCGCTCCTATGCAGACCCTCGTCATCACAAGCATTCGAGACCAGGCGCGGATTACGCGGTCGTTCGATCTCCGTCCCACTAAACGCATTGATTTCACGCCGGGGCAGATCGCGTTGCTGCGGGTGGAGGGTCACGAGCCTGCTTATTTTGCGTTCGCCAGCGCACCTGAAGACGCGGATTTGGAAGTGCTTGTGAAACAGAAAGCGGGCGCGAGCAGCGTGATCTACGACATGAAAGCCGGTGATGAGATTGAATTGGTTTGCATCGCAGGACACGGGTTCAGGCTCAACGAGATGGAAGGGCGGGATCTTGTTTTCGTCGCGATGGGGACGGGAGTGGCGCCATTGCGCTCGGCTTTACGCCACGTGTTGAAACGTAAACAGGATTTTGGACAACTGGTCGTGCTTTACGGCGCGCGTACACCCGACGACTTCTGTTATCGCGATGAGACTGAAGCGTGGAAAGAAGCCGGTGTCGAATTGCGGCAAGTAATCTCTCGCCCGGATGGACATGATTGGTCGGGCCCAACCGGATACGTGCAGTCGTTGCTGGACAACGTCCTGCCAGATTTGTCTTCACCGGTGGCGTTGATCTGCGGTTCTCGGGAAATGATCGATCAGACCCGCGAGCGTTTGGGAAAGATGGGCTTCAAACCCGGAGAGATCCTGACGAACTACTAGCTACTTTGAAAAGAAGCTTGCCGCCTTCACGATCGTCGTGTTGCAGTAACGCTGGATCGCTTTGAAATCCGTCCAATTCTCCGTCACCACTTGTGCTTTCCACCTGCGCGCGCTGACGGCGATCAGAACGTCGAGAGCGAGACGCTGTGATGCTCCAGACGCTAATCGCTGCAGTTTTCCTCTATGTAAACGTTTGCGCGCGTGAGTTAGAAGAAAAAGAATTTTGGCTGCGATCAGCCAATCATCTTCGGTAGGAACAATGAGTGACTTGTCTTTCTGATACTGAAGAAACAGTTGCTCGAATACTTTGCGCTGCGAGACGTCAATAGCGCCCGCAGCAAGTTCCATTAGTACTACTGACGAAAGCAGGAAGGTTGGCGGCATGTCCCGAAGGTCAACCTTCCTTGAAATAATGACGGATGTGTCGTAGGTGAAGTACGGCATCAAATTTCAGGTTTAAAGATTAAAGTTTATAAAATGCGGTGGAATTTGCCTTGCTGATAGGCCTCGTAAGTCATTTGAAAAGCTCGTACGGTTAGCTCATCGCGCTTTTTCAGCCAGGCTGGCCGTTCGCCGTTCTTTTTGGTCTTTTTAGGTTTCGTCGACTTTGATTTCGTCGCAGGTTGTGAGCGCTTCGATGTAGTCTTTTTCGTGCGCATTGAACTTGCAGACGACGCGGTCTTCTTCGCCCGACCTGATTTTGCAGATGATGCTACATTCTTCTTGCGTGCTGAGGTGTGAGTTTTTGATGCCTTCTTTATTGGCATGAACGCAGTCTACCACAACATGAAACTCTGTTGTTGCTTTCGTACTTACTTGTTGGAAATCTTTGCGTAGACCAGATTGTGAGATTGGCCCACGATCTCGATCGTGTAGTCGCCAAGTAACGGCGCAACGTCGTCTTTCACCAACATGATCCCCGACGGTTGTTCACCAATGATGTCTGCTAATGGCTGGTAGTTGTGGTAGAGAGTGGTGCTGTATCCGCTATTACCGCCGGTGGCCTGTAGCACCCGTTTGTTGCTGTAGAACACGGCCGCCTGTGAGTCAAACTGTCCGGCTCGCGAATATACGATCAACTCGTTCGGCAAATCTTGCGCAGCAGCCAAACGCGCCAGTTCCTTAACGCCCTCATCCGGCTCCTCTATTCTCACGTAGTAACTCTTAATCTTGCCAACTGCCGTGTAAGCAAAACCCGCACAAACCAGAATCACTGTCACACGGAGCACTAAACGATGCCGATCCCAAAGCCACGTGAATACGCCTGAAATGAGCAGCGCCAGCGCTGGGTACACGGGCAATATGTACGAAGTCGACTTTGTTTCCGCCGCGGTGTAGAACGCGAAAACAAAGACAATCAGAGCGAGGAGTACCACCGGGAACCGATCGCGTTTGATCTGCCACACATGAAAAACCACGGCGACAGGAGCAATGGTCCACCAGGGATGAGTCTTCTCCCATATCTCGCGAAAGTAAAACCAATAAGGCCCACTGTGTCCTTCGAGTGCGGTGGTCGTTCGACTCCATACGTGGTAATAAAAATACTCGTTTACGAAAGCTGAACCGTGAAGGTAAATCATCGTCGCATGCCACGGTACGATGACCCCGAGACCGACCAGAATGCTGAACCAGAAATGATTTGCTCTGAGAATCTCATTTACTTGCCTGTCAGCTATTAACGCGAAAGCGATCGCTGCAGGTGCAAACAGGCTCGCAAAACTTTTCACCATGAAACCCAGGGCGCAGGAAACTGAAACCACGTACCACCAGCGACGGTCACCGTTCCTTACACGTAAGTAACCATAGATTGCCAGGTAGATAAAAAACAGGAGCAAGACGTCGGTGTTTACGAGGCGCGACATCTGTACAAACTGAAATGTCGTCAGGAGTATTAAAGCGGCGATCAACCCGCAGGCTGGACCACGCTGAAGTTTTCCAATTCCATAAATGACTGCTACGACTCCAACGCCAGCGAGCGTGGAAACAGCACGCGCCGAAAACTCCGTGACTCCAAAGAGGTGGAAGAGACCGGCCATTACCCAGAAAGTTAACGGCGGCTTTTCAAACCAGTCCGTGTGTTGCCAGTGCAATGTAAGCCAGTCGCCACTCTGCACTATCTCCTTTGCGACCTCGGCATAAATCGCCTCGTCCCAGTTTTTCAAAGCGGGATCGCCTAATCGATAAAACAAGACGATTGCTGCGACTACTATGATTAACAGGAAAACGAGTTGAAGGGATGAGGAACGATTTCTTCGGAACAATCAGACCCCCAGAAGGAGAGTTGGTTAACTCTGCGGCAGTCTATCACAGCGGGTGAGGCGCCGAGCGTCATGTTAATCCTGAAATCCTATGAGGCTAACTTACGATTGTTGACAGGATTTCAGGATTAGACATGATTTACATGATATGACCTTTACTGGCTTTTCTTCGTTGCCCCAGCCTGTTTCAGCTTCTCGCTTACTCTTTCGAAGTTGGCTTTATAGACCGCGAGATTGGGATCCTGGTTTTGTTGGCCCAACGTTTGCGCTTTTTCATAGAGTGGCGCCGCTAGCTCAAGCTGCCCACCTCTTTCGTACGCCTCGGCGAGGCTGTCATAAACATTCGCCGAGTCTGGATAACGTTCCACGTTTGTCTTGAAGATCGCGATGGCTTCATCAGAACGTCCCGCAAAGAGCGATTGATACCCCATCTGATTGATCAGGTTCTCAGGCACGGGAATGGTGTACCTGAATTTCTGTGAGAGCTTCTGATAGTGCTCCTCAACACTCTTAAAATCTCCGGAGACTCTACCCGAATCCGGATCTCGAGGTACTATCCAGCCATTGAAAACTTTGCGCATCCCAAGATAGTGACTGCGCAGAACTACTGATCCGTGATCCTCATCATCCATCACCTGCGCTTCCCATTCGAAGCCCTTCGCCTGGTTTTTTTCGAGCACTTGTTTCATCTGATAAAACCCATCTTCAATCGGCCCCGGCTCACGGCCCAGAGACATGAATAGCGTTGCCGGGAACTCTTTTCGCGCCTTGAAGAAATCCTCGGCGCGCTTGACTGCCACCTGGTTGTCCCACTGCAACGCTGGACTTACTGCCACGTAAGATTGAAACAGTTCGGGTTTGGAGACCATCGCGTGAATCGTGAACAAACCGCCCAATGAATGCCCCGCGAGGATCCGGTACGGATGCACGCGGTAACGCTTTTCGATATCCGGGATCAGTTCCGTTTCAATAAACTTAAGAAACTTGTCGGCGCCGCCGCTGGTCGGAAATTGAAGCGCGCTATTGCCGCCGGCTACGGTTGTCGTTACGTGGGTAGGACTCAGATCACGCGTGCGGTCTGTATTTGTTATTCCGACCACGATCATCTCGGACATGCGCCCATTTCGCGCCAGGAACTCAACCGTGCTGCTGGTGTGACCTATGTGAGCATTACCATCCGTCATGTAAAGCACCGGATAGCGCAGCTTGTTTGTTTCGTATCCGGCCGGTACTCGCACCAGGATTGTTCTCTCTTCTCCAAGCACAGCGGAGTTGATTTTTAATGCAGTAACGCCGGGAGGCGCCTGCGCCAGAGCTGAAGCAGAGATAAGAACCAGGAGAGCAAACACTCCCGCCAGGAACTTCCAGTTACTGAGTTTCAAATGGGTTGATTCGTTGTACACAAATGAGCGAAGTGTCATGACAGTCTCCTTGGGTTGATAAATTCAGCGCAAGTTGAGGTTTAGTCTCGTCGGATTCGAACGCGACCAGGACTCTATTGGGCTCGTGGACACAAGATTCCGAAGTCTTTTAATCGAACGTCAGGAACTCAAGTTAAAGTTTTGTGACGAAACGGTCAAACTGAGTGACGAGTGGGCATGAGACATTCAATTTGGAGTAAAGCCAGAATAGTTGATGAACGCGAAGGTTCGCGAGTTCCAGCGGTGTCCGTCGCGTTTTATGTCGAAGCGCAAACCGGCAGCACGCGCAATTGGTATTCGCACGGACAGAGGACGCGTGTTTACTGCAAATGGCCCACGCCTACCATCATCCATCCTCGAGAGCGCGGAGGGCGAGACCTTTGGCTACAGTCGTTAACTCTTCACCGCCTTTTAGTTTGTGACTTCCAAATGTTTTGGCAAAGAAGCGACGCACATACGGTACGAAAGAAGATCCTCCCGTGAGGAATACACTACCGATATCTCCATAGTTAACGTTATGTTGATTAATAAGAGTCTTAACGCACGTTGCTATGTGGTCTTTTCCAGTGCGCGGCCCTCGACAACCTTCGCACCTTTCATAATGGCGAGTTCGTCGTAAGCCCGAACCGATAGCAAGCGATGATCAAACATGCGTGGTATTTCGTTAAACCTCAGGTTTGGCGGTCTGCGCCATCTCACGAACGAAGATTGGTCCACACGATTGATACGGGGAGTTTGAGATTTTTAATCACTCAATTCTTCAGTATTACGGAGCATTCACCTACAAGCTTCAACTCATCAGCCTCGACACTATCTTTGATCGCTTACTTGCTTGAGATGTGGGTATCATAATGGAGTAACAGCTCATGCCCACAATGCACAAGTCTTACAAACGCAGTAATTCAGTCGAATCTATATTGAAGCGACTCGCGTTGGCTCTCCTTCCACTTGGTCTCGTTGCATTTCCATTGGACAACACAAGCGCGCAAGTGCCTGCCGCCACGCGGAGAGAGGCGACGCCGCCAGCATCTGGTGGAGTTCGTCAAATTCGAGCCGTCAAGGTCTCCAATCCGATTAACATTGACGGACAACTGGACGAGCGCGTCTGGTCAGAGGCGGTCGCCGCCGCTGACTTTCTGCAACAGCAGCCCAACGAAGGCACGCCGGCTTCCGAAAAGACGGAGGTGCGCGTTCTTTTTGACGATAGAAATCTGTATCTCGGCATTCGCGCCTTCGATTCGGACCCAGCGAATATCAACGCGCGTGAGCTGGTCCGCGACGCAAGTTTTGAAAACGACGACAAGATCGAAATTGTTCTCGACACTTATCGCGACCGGCGTAATGCCTTTCGCTTCGCAGTTAATCCACTCGGCACTCAGCAAGATGCTTTGATTACCGATGAAGGGCGGGACCTTAATCTTTCCTGGGACGCACCCTGGATCTCTTCAGGCAAGATCGATGACGACGGTTGGACCGTAGAGATTGCAATTCCCCTCACGACGTTGCGCTTCAAGGAAGGAAATGACACGTGGGGATTCAACTCCGCACGCATCATCAGACGCAAGAACGAAGAGAACTTATGGACCAGTTGGCAACGTTCATTTGGCCTTGAACGTGTTTCACAAGCAGGCGAACTGGTAGGAGTGGGAGAAATCAAGCGTCGCCGGTTATACGAGATTAAGCCGTACGTCACTGGGGGTTGGCGCGAAGGTATACCGCAAGTGGGCAGCCCGGCTTTCGACGCCGGCGTGCAGGGAAAAGCAGGACTGGAAGTTGCGAGAATCGGCATCACTCCCTCTCTTACGGCCGAGTTCACAGCCAACCCCGATTTCGGCCAGGCCGAAGTGGACGATCAAATCGTCAACCTTTCGCGGTTCTCGGTTTTCTTTCCCGAGAAGCGCGACTTCTTTTTGGAAAACGCTGGTATTTTTCTTTTTGGAAGAGGTGGAGCCAACCAACTCTTTTTCACACGCCGGATCGGACTCACAGAGTCCGGCGAGCCAGTGCCGATAGATTATGGCGCAAAGGTCACGGGCAAAGTCGGTCAATACAACGTCGGCTTTCTTCAGGTACAAACGCGCAGTCTCGGAGACGCGGCAAGTCCTTTTCATATTCCACGCGCACAATTCACCGTTGCTCGGGTGAAGCGCGACATCTTCGAGCGCTCAAGCATCGGCGCCATCTTCGTAAATCGTCAGGGTGCTGTTTCAGCGGAAAGCACTCCTTACAACCGTGGAGCCGGGATCGATGCCGAGTTCAATCTGTCTGATCATTATCAAGTGCGAGCGTTTTTGATGGGCACCGCAACGCCGGGAGTGCGTTCCAGTTTTCATTCTGGCCGGATTGACTCGCGCTTTGAGAATGATCTGTTTAGTTTCGTTACCGTCTATGAAGACATTGGTGAGAACTTCAATCCGGAAGTCGGTTTTGTCGATCGCAAGGGCATTCGACAATATTTTGGAGAAGTAGATTACAAACCTCGACCCACCTTCATTCCTTATGTGCGGCAGATGGAGTTTGAGTCGAGCTTCGAATATTACGAAGATCGAGCGGGCCACTTGTCCAGCAGGCGAACGGAACTCGAGTGGTTCACGGAATTCAAAAACTCCGCGACTTTCGCTTTCCGTCCTATTGAGGACTTGACGGACGTACTGACTGAACCGTTTGAGATTAGACCGGGCATCGTCATTCCGCCTGGAAGCTATCGCTTCAACCGCCCTCAAATCGAAGCTACATCAGATACCAGTAAGCGGATCGTTTTGTCGGCGCTTTACGAGTGGGGCGGTTTCTACTCGGGAAACCGGGATGAAATCGAAGCCGGCATCACTTTCAGACCGAACGCTCATTTGCTGTTTGAGTTTTCCGAAAGCTTCAACAAGGTGAGGTTGCCGCAGGGGAATTTCACCACCAACCTGTTTGTGGGCAGAGTGAATTACAACTTCTCGAGAAAGTTACTAACATCGGCCTTGATGCAACTGAATTCGGCCGCGCGTATTTCAGCCCTCAACATCAGGCTGCGTTACATCTATAGTCCCAACAGTGATTTCTTCGTCATCTACAATCAGACAAGCGGCCGTGGTCTGGAACGACCTTCGTATAGTCTTCAGTTCAAACTGACCCGAAACTTCACCTTTTGATCGGCTCTTCGGCACGTCAGTATCGATCTTCTCTGACATCTAAAATCTGTTTACGGCGTCGTGGGCCGTATCTATTTCAAAACGACACTTCGGGCTGGTGCCCTCACGATCGCAGTGCTCCTTAACGGGGACTTTAACAATTTCAGCCACGAGAGTTTCCGCCAGGTGACAGACTTCCGGGTGTACAGCTACCGCGGCGGCTAAAGGACAGCCGCTACCGCGAATCAGGATCTTATCTCCATCGTGATCTACTTCGGCCACGCCGCCAATCGCCTCCAGCACCTTCAACACGGTATGAACGCGGTTTTCCAGATCATCTTCTTTGCCCCGAGGCGCCTCTCTCGCGACCGCGCGCCCTACTTCGCGAAGGACATCCTCGATCTCCGCCGGGTTCAAACGATTCTTTAAGACGGCGATAAGCTGATTGAGCAGAGCGTCGTAGGCGTTCGGGAAGAGAGCGTCGGCTTCGGGTGTCAACGAATACGTAAAGTGGGGCTTGCGGGGGCCGCGCCGTAGCCCGCTCTGCTGAACAATTCCGTCCCGCTCAAGAGTTAAAAGATGTGCGCGGATAGCGTTGTCGGTGAGGTCGAGCTTCCTCGCAAGTTCGTCGACCGTAGAGGGAGAGGTCCGCAGGATCGTGACGATCTGCCCGCGAGTGCTTTCAAAGAAACGCCTGTCCACCTTCATCGCCTTCACTCCTCTCTTCAAAGTCCGAATTCTACGCTCTTCCAAGAGAAAACACAATAAACACAAAAACAGCTTGACTTATTGTGGAACAGGAGTATTTTAGGAATCTCTCGCAGGTTTGACAGCAATTTTTTTCAGGAGAAAAGGGAAAATGGCACAGGTATTAAGTAGTTCAGAGGGACTTACTTCTCTCAACGCTGAAAACATAAGCACGGTAAAACCGGGCTACCAGGCATACCAGATTCTGCGGACTGGATTTACCGTGGCGCCCATCGTAGCCGGACTCGACAAGTTCTTTCACCTCCTTGTCAATTGGGATCAATACCTTCCGGCATTCGTCAACAATCTAACCGGCGGTCACGGGCACGAACTGATGTTGGCTGTCGGCGTCATCGAGATCGTCGCAGGGCTCGGCGTGGCCTTTAAGCCGCGCATTTTCG
The DNA here is from genome assembly GCA_025922875.1 of Pyrinomonadaceae bacterium. Taxonomy (GTDB): domain Bacteria; phylum Acidobacteriota; class Blastocatellia; order Pyrinomonadales; family Pyrinomonadaceae; genus PSRF01. Next base: position 4,262 of record JAICGZ010000025.1, on the reverse strand, counting down.
CTTACGTGGTAGCGGCGTGGCTGCTGCTGATCGTGCTCAATCTGCTGATGATTCCAGGCTTTTTCGATGTGGCGCTAAGAGACTTCGGCCTCTCGCTCGGCGCGCTCGCACTGGCACGGCTTAGTCAGGAGTACGACCGTTAGCAGCCGGCGGAACTCATAGCGGCGGAACTAATGACAGGGGAGGAATCAATGACAAACCCAAGTGAAGACATACGCAATTCAAAAGAGCGCAGATTAGTGAAGATTCTGTTAGTGCTTTTAACGGTTGCTGCAATGGTGGTCTTGCTTGATAAGAGCAGCGATGCGGTTTGGTCCGCTCCACAAGAGCAGAAACCAGGCAAGCCAGAGAAGCCCAGCACTGACAGCACGGATGCGCATGCGCAGCGGATGCTCAAAGAGGGTAAGGAAACTTTCCGCTTTGACACCTTTGGCGATGAGGCATTCTGGAGCGACGCGCTTCAACTCCACCGCGCAATTGCCGGTGCGAACCTCGGGGGTGTGGGTCCCGGCGTCAGCCCGAAGACAGCCCTTGCCGTAGGGCTGAAAGTTGACTCGGAGGCGCTGCCGCAATCGCTCGTCGACCAATTGAAGCAGGGCCTTGTTAATCTTGACGACCCGGCTACGACTCTTGCGCTATTTAAACTCAACGCAGTCGTCGGCGTGAAGGGAACTTTCGCAGGTGATGGAAGTCTTCAATCGGTCGGTATCACTTGTGCTCTTTGCCACTCAACCGTCGACGATTCATTCGCTCCCGGCATCGGCCGGCGTCTTGATGGTTGGGCCAACCGTGACCTCAATGTCGGCGTCATCACGGCGCTGAGTCCGAACCTCAAGCCAGTTGCGGACCTCCTCGGGGTTGACGAGCCGACAGTGCGAACAGTTTTGCATAGTTGGGGACCGGGGAAGTTCGATGCGGAGTTGTTCCTCGATGGCAAGGCTTTCCGGCCTGACGGCAAGTCGGCAGCGACGCTACTTCCGCCTGCCTTCGGCCTCGCGGGCGTCAACCTTCACACGTGGACAGGTTGGGGCTCAGTGACGCATTGGAACGCTTTCGTTGCCAATCTGGAGATGCACGGACAAGGGACGTTTTACGACCCGCGTTTAAACGATCCCGTCAAATTCCCAATCGCCGCACGCGAGGGCTTTGGCAATGTGCGCAGTGATCCGGATTTGACTACCGCAAAACTTCCAGCTCTTCAGTTCTACCAACTCGCTCTGCCCGCGCCCACGCCGCCGGCCGGAACTTTTGACCGTGCGGCTGCGGCACGCGGTGAGTCTGTCTTCAAAGGTCAAGCGAAGTGCGCGACCTGCCACGTGCCACCGATCTATACCGAACCGGGATGGAACATGCACACGGCGGAGGAGATCGGCATCGACGATTTTCAAGCCAAACGCTCTCCGGACGAGCGCTATAGAACTGCTCCGCTCAAGGGGCTCTGGACACACCAGAAAGGTGGCTTCTATCACGATGGACGTTTCCCGACGTTGCGCGATGTGATTGAGCACTACAACAACTTCTTTGGCACGAACTTGACCGAGCGTCAGAAGGTCGACCTCGTCGAGTATCTGAAGTCGCTGTAGGGCGCGAGTTTTTCAGAATTCTGTCAGCCAGGTGACACACAGGTGCATCTGGCTGACAGACCTTCAGGTCCTCTCTCCACATAATGACTAAGTCCCGGAGGCGTGGCCCTTTGCGAACGGGAGAAAAGAAATGGCACTCAGGCTAGTTCACTTCAACAACACGATCGGTCGACATGTCGCTCCGAAAACAGTGGAGCGGGTTGCGGAAGCACGCCTCCCGACAGAAACGGGCGAGTTTCGCATAATGGGTTTCCGCTCGCTCATCTCTGCGGAAGAGTTCGTAGTGCTTGTCAAAGGAGAACTGAGCGCCGACAGGCCCAGCCCGGTGCGCATCCACTCTCAATGCATGACAGGCGACGTGTTTGGCTCAATCAGGTGTGACTGCGGCCGGCAGCTTGATGCGGCCATGAAGCTCATCGAGAAGGAAGGACACGGAGCAATCGTATACCAACAGCAAGAGGGTCGTGGCATCGGCATCATCAACAAGATTCGCGCCTATGCCTTACAGGACCAGGGAGCCGATACCATCGAGGCCAACGAACGGCTCGGCTTCGAAGCAGACATGCGGTGCTACGAGCAGTGTGCCGAAATCCTGCTTGAACTCGGACTGCGCGCAGTACGTGTAATGTCTGACAATCCGGCGAAGATTCGTGCGCTCCGGCAGGCCGGCCTCGAAGTCGTTGAGCGCGTGAGGCTCGAAATTGAGCCGCACGATTTCTTCGCCGGTTATCTCAAGACTAAGAAGGAGAAGATGGGCCACATGTGCAGTGTGGCCTAACATGAGTATGGGTTTTACAAACGTTCACCTCGCGAAAATCTCTGATCTGCGCGATGGGGAGATGAAAGAATTTTCAGCCGGCGAAACACGGATCTTGCTCGCGCGTTCCGGCGATCGGTTTCACGCGGTTAGTGCGACGTGCCCTCATTACGGCGCACCACTCGCAGAAGGCGCACTTTGCGGCACGCGGATTATATGTCCCTGGCACCACGCTGTCTTCAACGTAGTGAACGGTGATCTGGAAGAACCGCCGGCGCTCGACGCGTTGGTCAGCTACAGGGTTCAGATCGAAGACGATCGCATTCTAGTCAGTGTGCCTGAAGATGCTCAGGATCGACGCGCGCCTGTCATGTGTGACCGTGACCTCAACACTGACTCGCGACAGTTCGTTATCATCGGCGCGGGTGCGGCCGGTTACGCGGCGGCGCAGACTTTGCGCGAAGAAGGCTTCCGCGGCAACGTCGTTATGATCACACGCGAAGACCGCGCTCCATACGATCGACCCAACCTCAGCAAAGACTATCTCCACGGCCATGCAGAGCCGGAGTGGATGCCGCTCCGCCCCGAAGAATTCTTTAACGAGCACAATATCGATCTTCTGCTCAACAGAGAGGTGAAGCGTGTTGACGCAGGCGCGAAGACGATAACATTCGAGGGTGGCGAGACGATGGAATACGATGCCCTACTTGTTGCCACGGGCGGCATGCCTGTTCGCCTTAACGTCCCTGGCGCAGATCTGAAAAACGTTCATTTGTTGCGCAGCTTCGCGGATGCCGACTCAATCATCGAAACGGCCCGCCACTCGCGGCATGCCGTCGTGGTAGGCGCGAGCTTCATTGCCATGGAAGCTGCGTATAGCCTTTGCGAACGCGGTCTCGAGGTCACTGTGGTAGCACCTTCGCAGGAGCCTTTTGAGACTACGCTCGGCCGGGAAGTTGGCGCGCTATTTCGGCGTGTGCACGAGGACCACGGCGTCCGCTTCAAGCTCGGCTCAATTGTCTATCGCTTCGAGGGCAGCCACCACGTTGAAGCGGTCGCACTCGACAATGGCGAGTTGATCAAGACCGATATGGTCGTCGTCGGAGCGGGCGTGCGTCCGAGCACATATTTCCTCGAAGGTGTCGAGTTGGACCAATCGGGCGCGGTCGTGGTTGACTCCAGAATGCGCGCGGCCGACGGAATCTACGCAGCCGGTGACATCGTTAGCTTCCCAGACTATCGCACGGGTGAGCAGGTGCGCATCGAGCACTGGCGCACGGCACAGCAGCAGGGGCGCGCGGCGGCGCGCAACATGGTTGGACGTGACATGGCCTTCGATGGAGTCCCGTTTTTCTGGACGCGACAATTCGACATCGGACTCCTTTACGTCGGCCACGCTGTTTCCTGGGATGAGATTATTTATCGTGGCGAGATCTCGTCGCACGATTTCCTCGCCTTCTACATAAAAGACGATCGAGTGCTTGCAGTGGCAGGCATGAACCGCGACCGTGAAATGGCTGCCTTCGAAGAGTTGGTGCGACTTGGTCGCATGCCAACGGCCCAACAGCTCAAATGGAAGGACATAAACCTTGTGGAAATGCTGCGCGTGCCGGAAAGCATAAACGCCTGGGAAGTTAGTGCGGCGCGCCAGATGGAAGCGGCCACTTCCCGAAATTTTGAATAGCCCGCGAAGCGGGCGTGAGCATAAAGCCTGGGAAAGCCCGCGAAATGGGGCGTGAGCATAAGGCCTGGGATAGCCCGCGAAGCGGGCGTAAGCATAAAGCCTGGGAAAGCCCGCGAAATGGGGCGTGAGCATAAGGCTGGGATAGCCCGCGAAGCGGGCGTAAGCATAAAGCCTGGGAAAGCCCGCGAAATGGGGCGTGAGCATAAGGCTGGGATAGCCCGCGAAGCGGGCGTAAGCA
>JAICGZ010000024.1 GCA_025922875.1 Pyrinomonadaceae bacterium | reverse complement strand
GTGAGCGCCTCGTTAATGACTTCCTTATCTTCCTTCAGAACCTCGGCGATGGTCTTAGCAGTCAGTGGTTCATCCGAAACAAAGATCAGAGCTTCGATCACTGCTGCGCGTTCGGACTGACTCTGAGGCGAAGACAAAGGCACATCGTCCGCGCCTTCTTCCTCGCTAGCCCCTGACGACTGCTCCGCCTCCGCCACCATCGCCGCGAGTTCACGACTCGCTTCTTCATTCAGCGTAGCTTCGTCTGTTTGGTTCACACTCTCTTCGTTAATCGCCATCTGTTCCGCCTGCTGCGCGCGCGATGATGTCGCCAAATGTTTCGCGCTGAAATAATTTGACTTCGGTAGTTCTTACCAGCTCGAGCACTGATAAAAAGGCGAGCACGAGTTCCCGTCGTGATTTTGCTCGCTCGAAAAAGAGACGTAAGTTGAGTTCGCCTGACGACATCACCATGTTGCGCAGACGCTCGAGCATCTCAGCCATCGAGATCTCTTCACGCTCAATTTCGAGCAGCGCCTCTTCCTTGTGTCGTGCAAGGATGTCCTGGAAAACTTTGAGTAGATCAAACAGACCGACCGCTACTTCCGGATTGTTCTTATCAGTCTCGAGTTCAGCCCGTTTGAAAACTGCCTGCTCGACAGTCGCGCGCGACCAGAGCATCTCAGCCGCGGCTTTATATTTCTGATATTCGAGCAACTGATTAACTAAATCAGTACGCGGATCCTCTTCTTCTTCCCGAGGCGCGAGTGGATCGCGCGGCAGCAGCATCTTTGTTTTTAACTCGATCAGCGTGGCTGCCATCACGAGAAAGTCGCCGGCGACAGCGATATCCAACTCCTGCATGACTCGAAGGTAACGCAGATACTCGTCGGTGATACGAGCAACCGGGATGTCGTAGATACTGACGTGCTCCTGCCGAATGAGGTGCAGCAGCAGATCGAGCGGGCCTTCAAACTCTCCAAGCAGGATTTTCAGATCGTCTGTGACGTCGTCGGAAACAATTTGCGGCACGGCTCCAGCCACGTTTAGTGGAGCAGCACGTTGCTCGACGGTTTCCACCACTAATTCGGGTGTGTCTTCGCTCATCGCTAATCAGCGCTTTAACCCCGTCAGATGAAAAACTCGTTCCAGGGTTGCACGTGCGATCTGCCTGGCCTTTTCACGACCCTGGTCCAGTATCTCATCGAGTCGCTCGTCATTGATCTCTCTCACACGCTGCTGAATCGGACGCAGAAACTCGACAGTCGACTCCGCCAGATCGCCTTTCAACTGGGCGTAACCTTTGCCCGCAAAATGATTTTCGACCGCCTGGGGTGTCTTTCCGGTCATGAGGTGGTAGATCTCGAGGAGATTGTTGATTGCCGGCCGCGAAACGTCGAAACGGATCTCAGTGCCTGAATCAGTCACAGCACGTTTGAACTTCTTCTGGACTGTATCGGCGTCGTCCATCAACAAAACGCAGCCGTTCGGATCGTCATCTGACTTCGACATCTTCTTCGCCGGATCCGACAACGACATGATGCGCGCGCCAACCTTTGGAATGAAGGCGTCGGGCGCCTTGAACGTTTCGCCATAGTCGCGGTTGAATCTGATGGCGATATCGCGAGTCAGTTCCAGATGTTGTCTCTGATCGTCGCCGACGGGAACCAGATCCGTCTGGTAAAGCAGAATGTCGGAGGCCATCAAAACCGGATAGTCAAACAACCCTACGCTTATGTTCTCCTGCTGTTTGCGCGCCTTGTCTTTGTACTGCGTCATGCGCTCGAGTTCTGACATACGCGCCACACAATTCAACACCCACGTCAGTTCCGCGTGTTCGTGAACGTCAGACTGTATGAAGATAGTCGAGACCTGCGGATCGATCCCGACCGCGAGATAGATCCGTGCAAGGTCTCTCGTCTTCTCGATCAGCAGCGCTGGATCCTGAGCGATAGTAAGGGCGTGCAGATTGACGATGCAGAAGAAGCTCTCGTACTCGTGTTGTAACGCGACCCAGTTTTTCAGCGCTCCCAGATAGTTTCCGAGATGCACATTACCGGTTGGCTGGGCGCCACTGAAGATTCGTTTGGTCATCTCACGCCGAGGAATAACAGGTAAGCAACAACATTTATTATCGGAGTAATGATTGCGTTGAACACACCGACGTAAATCAAAACCATGAGAATGATGAAGCCGTACCGCTCGAAGATCTCCATTATTGGCCGCATGCTGGCAGGCAAAAACGTGTCGAGAATTTTACTGCCATCAAGCGGGGGAAATGGCAGGAGATTAAAAACGGCGAGTGAGATGTTCATTACCAGCATGTCGCGAAGCAGGATTCCGACCGGCTCCCGCAGGGAATCAGAAAACAGATCAAATCCGCCCTGGTGCAATATGATCTTGAAAATCGTAAACGCAATGATCGCCAGAATAATATTTGCGAGAATGCCCGCGATCGACACCATGACATTCGCAAGATCCTTGTTGCGCCAGCGCAAAGGATTCACCGGCGTCGGTTTGCCCCAGCCAATCAATGGAATCGCGGCCAGTGGGCTTGCGCTAGCGCTAAAGACAAACATCATGATCGGGATCAATAGAGTTCCGATTGGGTCCGTGTGCGCCACCGGATTCAGCGTCACTCTTCCCAACAGTCGCGCGGTGTCATCACCAAACCTGTCAGACATCCAGGCGTGCGCTGCCTCGTGTGCCGAGATCGCGAGCAGCAGCACCACCATGTAAATCACAAGCTGGGGAATCAGTTGTTCTGGATTCATGCGAACAGATTGCTCAACTTAGCATTCTGCTCTTCTCTGTGCAACCTTTGTGTCCTCTGTGTCTCTGTGGTGATTTTCCACGGTGAACCACAGAGGCACAGAGGACACAAAGGTTGCACAGAGAAGAGCATTATGAGGGCAACAGTGTGCCTTTAATCTGTGTCGGTAGACTGTAAACTGAATCGATCGAAACGACAGCCATCTCTCCAGCCGAGCTAAATGCAAGTCCAATGAGATTGATGCCCGCTACAACAACTTTTGCGTCACCACCAGGCGAAATGCGAACGATACCGCGGCGGCCACGCAGCGCGGCGGCCACGTACAAATTTCCCTCCCGATCGAACGCGAGACCTTGAGGCCGCCCGAGTCCTTTAAAGAAGACATCGACGTCGCCTTCAGGATTTATTCGACAGATGGAATCAAAGCTAAAAGTTGGACCAGCAACGTACAGCGAGTCATCCGGACCAAATGCCATGTGAAACGCCGAAACCGATGCTTCGAGCTGCGTCCACGCTCGTTCTTCGCCAATGCCGTTCACTTTGAAGATCGTCCCGGTCCGATCACCGACGTACATCAATCCACGGCGATCGAATGCTATCCCTGTCGCAACTCCGAGATTACGCGCAAAGACGACTGCTTCTTTGAACGGAGTGAGCCTGTAAACAACTCCCTCGAGCCTGCTGGTGACAAACATCTGGCCATCAGGTCCGAATGCGATGCCGGTTGGGTTGGGAATGTCTCCGGAGTATTCCGACACGTCGCCACTGATGTCTATGCGAAAAAGCGTGACGGGCAACTCCTCGCCCCGAGATCCTGAACGCGTCACAAAGAGCGCGCCGTCGTCCGGGTCGAATGCCGGATTCGAAACCGGGTGAAGATCTCCGGCAAGTTTTCTACCGACTGTAAGGTTCGCAGGCTCGCTAACGTTGTCCCTGATTTTCAGCTTGACTTCGACGCTGCCGCCCTTGGTTTCAGGCACTTGCGCCAGCACTCGCCGTGGGCCAAGCGCTACGATCTGAGCAGGTGAGTCTCCGATCAATACGGAACATTGAGAGGGATCACTAGTATCAAACCCGGTGCATTCAATGACGATTTCGCCGCCCGCGATGGCATACGGGGGATCTATACTCGAAATCTTTGCGAGGCCAGGCATAAAAAGCCGTTCATCATACGACGCAGCCGGATCGATGTCTATTTAGCTGCGGCTGGAAGCAGACAAATCGGCATTTACCAGCGCATCCGCGGCTAAGACCGACTTGCTCCTTGTGCTATAATTCGCCCCCGTATAGGAAGGAAAAAGCCATCACCAGCGTTCTAGGTAACACTCTGGGCTTAAAACCAAATCAACTGCGGCGCATTGAAAAGCTGTACACTCGGCGCATACCTCCAGACCAGATCGTCACCCCTGAATTTGCTCGCCAGTTGAGCGAGTTATCCCACGAAACACGCAGGCAGATCGGAGCGCTCATCGATCGCCAGGGCCACATTCAGTACGTGATGGTGGGCGACAACCGGCGTATCGAACTTCCCGACTTCAAGCGCATCCGCGTTGCTTCAGGACGATTCCGCGGACTGCGTTGTGTGCACACGCACCTGCGCGGCGAATCTCTTACCCAGGACGACTTAACGGACCTTGCACTGCTGCGTTTGGATTTGATGGCGGCGATCGATGTTGATGCCGAGTCAGGCCTGCCCGGTTTGGTTCGCGCGGCGCACTTGTTACCGCTGCACTCAGGTGAACTCGACAATGCCACGACGCCTGAACTCTATGCCTTCCTGGAACCGAAAGTAGCGTCGCAACTCGATCTCGATTTCCAGTCTCTCATTAATTCACTTGAAGAAGAGATGGCGAGAAATCGCCGCACCGCGCGTCGCGCGGAAGTGCGGGATCGTACGATTCTCGTCGGTGTTGCTACAGGATCAATGGCAGATGCTGAGGAGTCGATGGCAGAGCTTGCGGAGCTCGCGGCCTCCGCCGGTGTGGTGGTCCAGGACCGGATCATTCAACGCCGTTCCGCAATCGATCCACGAACGGTGCTGGGACGCGGCAAGCTCGACGAACTAATCATCCGCGCACTACAACTCGGCGCCGACATGCTCGTCTTTGATAGCGAGCTTTCACCCGCGCAGGTGAGATCGTTGTCGGAAGCGACCGATCTCAAAGTCATCGATCGATCGCAATTGATCCTCGACATCTTTGCGCAACGCGCGCAGTCGAAAGAAGGAAAGATCCAGGTCGAGCTGGCCCAACTGAAATACTTGCTGCCGCGCTTGATCGCTGGTCAGGATTCCGCGTTCTCGCGTTTAGCGGGCGGTATCGGCGGCCGAGGTCCCGGTGAAACCAAGCTGGAAACTGATCGCCGTCGCGTTCGCGATCGCATCAATCGCTTGGAACGAGAAATCGAAGGGCAGCGACAACGACGTCAGGAACGCCGCAAGGGACGAACACGCCAGGGACTTCCGGTGATCTCAATCGTCGGTTATACCAACGCCGGCAAGTCCACCCTGCTGAACGCGCTCACGAAGAGTGACGTGCACGCGGAACAGCGCATGTTTGCTACGTTGGATCCGACCTCGCGACGGCTGCGTCTACCACGCGAACAGGAAGTGATCATCAACGATACTGTCGGTTTTATTCGCGCGTTGCCGCCCGATTTGCTTTCGGCGTTCCGCGCGACCCTCGAAGAGATTAGTGACAGCACATTGCTGATTCACGCTGTCGACATTTCGAACCCTCGCTGGGAGCAGCAGATTCAATCGGTAAAGCGAATCCTGGCCGAGTTGAAGCTCGCGGACATTCCTTCGATCCTCGCGCTCAACAAGGCCGATCTGGTTGAACCGGAGGCTTTGGAAGCCGCTGTTCGCCAGGCGCGTCAGCTTGATGGCGGCGAAACGGTTGTAATCTCCGCAATCAAGCCGGCCACGCTGAATGCTTTACTCGAAAAGGCGGGCGCAGTCCTGGCCCGCAACCTCGCCGCCGCATAATGGGCCACCAAAAGGCACAAAAGCACATAATGAAAAATCAAGAACTCAAAATTCAGAATAAATCTTTTGTGCTTTTTGTGCCTTTTGGTCGCGAGTTTTTTTGCGGCTCTTGAGGCAAGTATGGGACTACGTCCACGATTTAAAACTCCGTTTAGCCAGGCGCGCGATAAGTTCATAGCCTACGCGATGCGCCCGCTGATGGTGCTCCAGCCGCGCACGCGATTTCTCATCGGCTCTGGCATCCTAGTAATCCTGACGACCATCCTGCTCCTCAGCAATCTCACTTCCGGTTTCACTGAAAATTACAAACTCGGCGACGTGATCGCACGAACGATTGTTGCGCCCGCCGATCTCACTGCTGTCGATCAAGCCGAAACTGAAAGACAGAAATCCATCGCGAGACAAACGACGCGGACCGTTTTCAATTTTGATTCCAGTCGCGCGGAAACTTCAGTACAAAGCTTTCGCATGGCCTGGGAAGAACTCAGAAAGCAAACTGCTTCGGGACAAAACAAGTCTCCGGTCTGGACAGGCGAAGGAGATCCGGCGGTTGCGCAAGCCATCAGCGCGCACAAGTTCAACGAAGCTGATCTCGACCGCCTCACATCGATAATTCGTGAAATCGGCGCGGGCTACATTTATGAGGACAATGTCGCCGATCGATTGCAGCAGGAGATCGTACTCGTAGACGTTCGTAATCCAGTGGCGCAGATGATCGTGCCGGCGCCTCGCACGAGAATGGTCCCACTCTCGTCAGCGCGTCGCAGTCTCGAGTCGAGAATCGTCAACCTTCCAGGCTGGACTTCCGAACAGAAAACCGCCCTCACCTCCGCACTGCTGCCGTTGATTCGTCCAAACGTCGTTCTGGATGAGGCAGCAACTGCCGTAGCTCGCGAAACAGGAGCTAGTCGCGTCGAGCCGGTTACTATCTCTCTAAAACGTAATCAAGTCGTCGCGCGTGAGGGCGACACCGTCACGCCCAGCATTCTCGCTCAAATCGGCGCCATCAAAAGCGCGGGCCACGCCGGCAGACCCTGGCACAATTTTTTTGGAGTGCTGCTGATCGTGATCGCCGTCTACTGGATTGCGTGGAAGTTTGCCGAACACAGGAGTGGTGGCGGCAGTCCGCTGAGTTTGACCAAACACAAAGCATTCGCGCTCGTGGGATCGGCAATCCTGGTGCAAACGGCGCTCATGAAGATCGGATTTACTTTTGCCGATAGCGTAGTCTCGAGAATGCAAGCGCCGTTCAACGACCCGGCCATTTGGACTTTTGCGATACCTTTCGCCGCCGCGGCACTGCTGGTCGCAATGTTGGTCGATACCCAACTGGCTTTTCTGACCGGCATCATCACTGCGCTTTTCGCCGGAATGCTTGCGCCGACTGGAATGCCCAAAGCGTTGTTTGCGGCGGTTTCGTGTTCGGTCGCGATTTACGGGATTGGTCGTTATCGCGAGCGGCAGTCTGTAACACTCGCTGGTCTACTCGTCGCCGCAGTGAATGTCGTGATGGCTCTCGCCCTAATCGCCTACACGGAAAAACCGCTCACGTTGAGAACATTTCTGATGGCGGCTGGTTGCGGAATCGCGGGCGGGCTACTCACCGCTGTCTTTGCGGCCGGCGGCTTGCCGATTAACGAATCGCTCTTCGGAATACTCACCGACGTCAAACTGTTGGAACTCTCAAACGCCGATTTGCCGGTGCTTGGCCAGCTTGCCTTGCGCGCGCCCGGCACAAACCAGCACTCGCATGCCGTCGGTCAACTCGCTGAAGACGCATGTCGCGCAGTTGGCGCTAATCCTCTGCTGGCTCGCATCGGTGCGCTTTATCACGATATCGGAAAGCTGGCGGCCCCCGAGTACTTTGTCGAGAATCAACAAGGTGATAACCCACACGATCGACTGCGCCCGTACCAGAGCGCAAAGATCATCACGAGTCACGTAACTTACGGCTCGAAACTGGCGAGGGAGATCGGTCTACCCACGAAGATCGCCGACTTCATCCCGCAACATCACGGAACTCGAACGCTGCACTACTTCCTGCGTAAGGCCGAGGCTCAAGCCAAACCAAACGAGACTGTAAACGAGGCTGACTTTCGTTATCCCGGACCGAAGCCACAGTTCAAAGAAGCGGCGATCATGATGCTCGCTGATTCGTGTGAAGCCGCAGCGCGTTCGTTAGCGCGTCCTGATCCGGAGAACATTCGTGCGATCGTGGTTAAGATCATCGATGCGATTATCAGTGACGGACAATTGGACGAGTGTGATGTGACGTTGCAGGAGTTGACGATCATACGTGAGGCAATGATCAGTGCGTTGACTGCGATCTATCACGCGCGCATCGATTACCCCGGTTTCAATCCGCCGCTTACCGGGCCACTGCCACCACTACCCGCGGGAAATCTCGATAGTGAAGAACGCGGAATCAGTTATAGCAAACCCTCCGAAGTTCCGATCAGCCGCGGCGGCGAAGTCGAAGACGAAGCGCTGCCACGAAGAGCCGGCCACAGATGAAAAATCCGGATTTGATCCGTGGTTAGATTTTTCCTCGGAGTTTCGAGTACGTTGTGGAAAGGTCCTCGGGAAGGACGCGTGTTTCGCCAACGGTAGTCATGAAATTCGTATCGCCGGACCATCGCGGCAGCAGATGAATGTGCATATGGTCGGCGATGCCTGCGCCGGCTGCGCTACCGAGATTCATACCCATGTTGAAACCATTAGGCGAATAAACCTCACGCAACGCAGTTTGCGAACGCTTTGCCAAATCCATCAACTCATCTGTGATCTCCTTCGGCACGGAATCAAACTCGCTCGTGTGCAGGTAAGGAACAATCATCAAATGCCCGCTGATGTATGGATAGAGATTCAAAACAACGAAATTGTGTTGGGCGCGATGGAGTACGAGATTGGTTTCGTCGTGCTCGGGATCGTTCACCATCCGGCAAAACACGCAACCCTCGCGATCGGATTCACCGCCTGATGCGATGTACTTCGCCCGCCAGGGACTCCACAATCTTTCCAACTCGGGCACCTCTACTGATTGAAGCTTAAAGGATGGGCGGCTGACGGGTGTCATCGCTGATGGCGCGTGAAGTGTTTGTCGAGTTTGCGTGTGCGCCCGGATTGTCGTCGTTGATAAGTTCTTTCAGCTCTTTGCCCGGTTTGAAGTAAGGAACACGTTTGGCCGGGATACTCACCGGATCGCCCGTTTTGGGATTTCGTCCGCGCCGCGCGCCGCGCTCTCTCACACGAAAGCTGCCGAAGCCGCGCAACTCAATCTTCTCGCCCTGGTTCAGGGTTTCGATGATGCTTTCAAAGACAATTTCGACCAAACGCTCGGCGTCCTTTTTCGTGAGTTCAGCCGCTCGAGCTACGTCCTCGACGAGTTCTGCTTTTGTCATGCACCACCTCGGATTGAAATTTAACTTCTTGATAATGGCGAGGTTATGTGTACCGTACACTATCAGAAACTTAATGGATGGGGCAAGACGAATCCACAGATTACACCGATGCGGGTTGATGCAATCTGTGGAATCTGTGGTTGTTATTCGTCGGTGTCGGTTTTATTGAGACCAAAGTCCGCCAGCTCACCGAGCGACGCCATGCCTCCGCCCGCTTCCGACGAATAGATCTTCGTATCGACTATGGGTTCATCCTTACCGACAGCCCTTGCCGAAAGGCCAATCTTCTTTGTCTCGGGATCGATTCTCAGGATCTTGAAATCCATCTCCTGCCCTAATTGAACAACGTCTTCCGGCTTCGCCACACGTTCTTCCGAAAGCTCAGAGATGTGACAGAGACCTTCAAGATTATCATCCAGTTCGACGAACGCGCCGAAGTTGGCGAAGCGTGCGACTTTTCCATGAACCACGTCGCCCGGCTTGTGTTCGGTCGTGAACTTCTCCCAGGCATTTGGTTCGAGATCCTTGATTGAAAGCGACAGACGGCGGTTCTCGCTATCGATGCTGGTGATAACAGCGTCGATCTCCTGTCCCTTCTTCAGGACTTCGCTGGGATGCTTAATACGTCTCGACCACGAAATATCCGAAACGTGAACAAGTCCATCGACCCCATCCTCGATCTCGATGAACGCGCCAAAATCGGTCAGGTTTCTGACACGCCCGTGAACGCGTGTGCCAACCTGGTAACGCTCGTGCAGTGTTTGCCAGGGATTTTCCTGCACCTGCTTCATGCCGAGACTGATGCGACGCGCTCTCGGATCGACGCTCAGAACTTCAACCTCAACGAGGTCTCCAGGGTTGACCACTTTGCTCGGATGCTTGACGCGTTTCGACCAGCTCATCTCGGAAACGTGAACCAGTCCTTCGACGCCGTTCTCGAGCTCGACGAAGGCGCCGTAATCGGCGACGCTGGCGACCCGGCCATTTACTCTCGTGCCGACTGGAAAACGTTCTTCGACACTGGACCACGGATCGGGCAGCAGTTGTTTGTAACCCAGCGAAACACGCTCGCGTTCGCGATCGAATTTAAGCACCTTGACCTGAATGTTATCGCCGACGCGGAACAACTCGTTCGGATTCTGTAAACGGCCCCATGACATGTCAGTCACGTGCAACAATCCATCGACTCCTCCAAGATCGACGAATGCGCCATAGTCAGTGAGGTTCTTGATCTGGCCTTCAACGACGATGTCTTCTTCAATCTGCTGCAGCGTTTGATCTTTTCGCCCGGTGTTCTCCTGTTCGATAACAGCTTTGCGCGACAACACGACATTGGACCGCTTGCGGTTGAGCTTGATTACTTTGGCTTCGATTATTTGATTCCGCAGGCTGTCGAGGTTTCTCACTGGACGAACGTCAACTTGCGAGCCCGGAAGGAACGCCGCAATACCGTCGATGTCAACACGCAAGCCGCCTTTGATGCGATCGATGACGCGGCCTTTTACGTTGGTGCCGTCGCGGTACGCCTTTTCGAGATCGTCCCAGGCTTTCATGCGCACCGCATCGGCGCGTGAAAGTACCGGAAGCCCATCGGCGGTTTCCATGCTCTTGACGAGCACTTCCACTTCATCGCCGGCCTTCACGGTAAGTTGACCGTTCTCAGTAAACTCAGCAGGGTTAACAATGCCTTCCGACTTGTAACCGAAGTCAATGACGACTCCGCGTTCGCTCAAGCCTACGACAGTGCCGCGAACGACTTCGCCTTCTTCGAGGGTCGCTTGTTCCTGTTCGAACTGATCGAGAAGTTGTCCAAAGTCGACGTCGCCGCTCGCGCGGGATTCGTCGGACTCATCCGGTTCGGTGTTGCGTGGTGCTGGTGCAGGTTGAGAAGCCATAGGGTTTGGTTGCGGCGGAGTCTTCGACTCGCCGGAGGTTGAATTATTGTTGACCTCGCTGTTATTCAGCTTGGGTTGTTCACTAGACATGCGTACTCCTGTAAGGCCCGGTAAATCTCAGCGCGTGGAAGATCTTATCGCGCCTCACTCAGCCGAACAATCAGCGCAGGCTTTCGCTGACTGTCAGACAGTGTACAGCGGCCTTTAGCTGGATTGACCTTGGCGTTGTCGGGAATTGAAGGCTGGCGAGGAAGCGAGCCGTTTGGATTTGAAATGTCGAGCTAATTTGTTTCGATTACCGCCCTGCCGTAGTTACCCCGCTTGGTCCGACAAACACCCGCCGCCTTTTTTACCGGGTAGGGCGGCAGAGTACACGCCTGTATAGTGCATGTCAAGCAATAGAGGCGCAAGTTTCGTCGCAAGAAGAAGTTTCCCGCAAAGACGCAGAGTGTGCAAAGCCGCAAAGGATAACTTAATCTGTCTTTGCGGCTTTGCACACTCTGCGTCTTTGCGGGAAAACCTTTCCTTAACGCTCCTGTTGCGCAGCCGAGAGTGTGTCGTTACCTCGCGGCACAACGTACACGCCAGCCGAATGCGAACCTACAAAGAGCACGTTCTGATCGTGCGCATCAAATGCCAATGCCCAAATTCTTTGACTGGGTAAACGCCTCTCCTTCGGATCGATGCGCGCCCAGGTCAATCCGGCATTCGTGCTGCGATAAACTCCGCCTCCGATTTCACTGGTCTGATAAGCATTACCTGCGAAGACCTCGTCGCCATTCCGCGGGTTTACCAGAACGCTGGTGAAATCTCCGAAGGGAAGATTGTTACCGCGAAGTCGCCACGTCGCACCACCATCGTGTGACATGAACAGCGCCTGCTTGGTCCCTACGTAAATGTAATCCGGCCGTTGCGGATCCTGCACGATGGTGTTCACCGGAACGTCTTTCGGTACACCTGTAACCTGCCGCCAGGTCGCTCCGCTATCATGCGAGATAAGCGCTCCGGAGCTCGGCGTTCCAACCCAGATAGTTTCCGGTTTTTTCAGATTGGTGGAGATGGACGTCGTGCGCGGATCGAACGATCCATAAGAAAGCTTCTGCCAACCCTTCTCCGGATCGAGACTGCGATACAGGCCCGTGTTGGTCGCCGCCAGAATGGCCGGTTGCTGAGTCTCGGGGTCAACAGTATGGGCCAAAGCATTGACGGCATCGGCAAGAATGAAACTATCTTTGTCCGTGGACGTTGGACCAGCTTCTTTTCCGATACCGAGCGCCGCCAGCGTAATCGTATCGAGTTTGCCTGTCACGGGAAGATGTCGATCGCCCTGAAACTTCTTCACTGCCGCTGTAGTGGCTCGGCCAGCTTTGCCATCAGCCTCACCCAGATGATAACCAGCCGCATTCAGCGCTTCCTGTGCGCGTTGAATTGAATTCCCTGTTGGTGCTGGTCCGGAGCTGCGTCGCGGACCCCTGCGCTTCGCTGTTTTCTTCGCGGGCGCTTTCTTTTTCTCCCCGGCCCACACAGGCGCCCACGAAGCTGCGCGATCAACCGAGCGATAGACTCCGAGGTTCGTACCAAGGTAGATCACGTTCGCATCACGCACATCCTGCAAGATGGAATAGGTGATGAGCCGTGAAGGCATGCTGCGCATCGATGGGCGCCAACTCTCACCGTTGTCGTTGCTGACGAAGAGGAACCCACCGCCAGTCGCCGTATTGATCGTCGAAGCATAAATTCGATTCGGCGTTTCGCGATCGGCGAGAATAGCGTTGGCAAATCGTCCGCTGAATCCGCCGTTCATTGGCGTAAACGACTTTCCGCCATCGTTCGAAACCATCACACCGTAGTTGTTGGTGCCGATATAAACCATGTCAGGACGTGATGGGTGAACCGCGATCGAGTTGATCTCGAGTTGTCGCGAGGTAGTCACCATCCACGAGTCGGGGTCGCCGCCTTTGTCTGATCGCCAAAAGCCTTCGGTGGTGCCGGCGAAAACAATGCCCGGAACGGATGGATGTTGCAGTATGGCGCGAGTTCTTCGCGACTGTGACGGAATGCCCTGGACTTTACGCCAGCTCTCGCCCGCATTCTTGGTTTCATAGATACCGCTGCAGGCGGAAGCAATAACGTGGTTCGGATCGCGCGGATCGATGTCGATGGCAAAGATGTCAGAGTCGTCGATTATTCCGTTTCTGATCGATTTCCAGTTTTGGCCACCGTCCACTGATTTGTAAGGCAAATAGAAAGTGCCTGCATAAATGGTGTCCGGGGTACGGGGATCGATCGCCAGAGACTCAACGTGATGGAGTCCGGCAAACTTCTCGGTCGGCAGTTGTTTCCACGTCTCACCGGCGTCTTCCGAACGAAAGATCGTGGTGAAGGTGCCGGCAATCAAAGTATCGGGATTCGACTCTGACTGCGCGAGCGAGTGAATAGCCTGGTCTTTTAACTGTGCGCTCTCACGCCAGGTGGCGCCGCCGTCGGTCGATTTAAAGAATCCTCCGGGCAGGTTGTGCCTGTGCCCGCCGACATACAAGACGCGCGGATTACGCGAGTCGACAATGATGTGATCGACGAACAGCCGGGGCTTGCCGAAGTTGTGCAAGAGCTGCCACTGCTTGCCGCCATCCGCTGACGTGTAAATCTGCCCATCGAGAGTTCCGAAGTAGAAACGATCCGGATTGGCAGGGTCAACCACTAGCCCGCGGACATCCCCTCCCGGAGGGCCGGTAGTGCGCCAGTCGTTCGAATACAGTGCAGGATCGGCGTTATCTCCTGCTGCAAACGTGACCGCCGTAATCGGGAAAGAGACGAGAGCGAAAAGAGTAATAACAAGGGGGAGTAGCGTCGCAATTCTTTTCATCGTTAGTTCATCCAGGGTCTTCAATCGTCAGGAGCAATCGCTCACCGTGACCCCTAGTTTATTACAGTTTGGTTCCTTTGTGTTCAAAAGCTGGGGCGCGAGCGTAGGATGCCGCGAAAAGAAGTAGCAGTTGTACAAAACAGATTAGCCACAAAGAAGCACCAAAAGCACAAAATGAAGAAACATTCAGAAATACGAGTGGACCCCGTCCTTGTATTCCTCGTTGTATTCTCTTTTATTCTTCTGTGTAATCCTCCTTGATTCCTTCTTTTATGTATTTCTCTTTTTGTACCTCAAACACTCTTTGTGGCGGCTCAAAACAATCGGGCGATGCTCTTTGGAAGCATCGCCCGTTTGGTTAAGGGTTAGTGTTACCGGTTATTCGTCATCTCGTCTGCCGCGCCGGCGTGGACCTCTTCGGCATTCCGGACAGGGTGAGATGGCGCCAGTGGTGTCAACTTCCGGTGCTGCTGCACCTTGTGGCACCACCCAAAGTTGAACTGTCAGGTCTGCACGGCAACCACCATCGACGACGGTAATGCGTCCAGCTTCGATTCCACGCGTATTGACGAGATAGTCTTTAGCGCGGTCTCCTCGCTGTTGGCCTTCGCCAGCACAGCTACCGTAAACGATGATCGTGCCTGTCGAGCCTGGCTCGTTCTGGAGCTGGATGGCGTAGTTGTCGAGTCTGGCCTTCTCATCGTTGAACCGGATATTGCCATACTCGTCAAACTTGCGCGCCGGCTGCGGGGCTGGCCTCACACCCGTCGTGCAAGACGCTGTGGTTCCAGTGCAGCTCGGATCTGCGCCGCCGATATTGACCGTGGCGGTGACGCTCGTACTGACACCAGCGGTGTCAACAGTGATCGTCGACGTTCCCTGGCCACTCGAGATCGTTCCCGCGGATACTGACCAGTTATAAGTAAATGCCGCTCCTTCAGCACCACCCGTGACACTTGCCGTAAACGTGATCGGTTGACCCGCTTCGACGTCACTCGGGCAGCTCACTGAAACAGTCGGACATGGCGGTGGCGGTGCGACGCAGCCCGTGCAATCCGCTACCGTTACGGTAGCACTGCCCGTTGCCGTGTGCTGATTACCGTCATTGACTTCGACCGTCGCCGTATAGGTGCCATTTGCTACACCAGTCAGGTCCCAGGTTACTTGCCGGCCTTCACCGCTGAGCCGGCCGCCGGTTACGGACCAGGTATAAAGCAACTGATCGTTATCGACGTCTGTAGCATCAGCAACCAGCGTAACCTCACTGCCTGTCGGCGTGCAGGTGGTCGAGCTTGTCGGCGGCGGGCATGGCCGCAACACCGAAGTCATCGACGGAGTAACGGCGCGAACCACTGGTGGCTGATTCGGCGGCGCCGGTGGCGTCCTCGCGTTGCGATGGCCAATCCAGAATTGACCGATAAAACCATTCGGTTCTTCTGAAAAGATAAAGTTAATCGGGAAGCCCTGCGAAGTGACCGGTCTGCTGGTCCCGGGAACAACAAGCAAACCTTGTCCGGGAACCGTTACATTCGTCACTTGCTGAATGGCGATGTTGGCGTCTACCGGCTCAAAATGATCCATGTCCTGTTGGTTCAGGTGCCTGCGATAAGCAAGACCGAATCCAAACCAGCGACGCGGGTAAATCTTGAGACCGCCAATAACGTCAACGGGATTGTTGTTGAAGGCGTTTGGCGTACGGCCACCAACATAGGTAGTGGATCTGACTTCGACGATCGGTTGGAAATGCTCGTTGAGCGGGAAGTCCAATCCGACGCCGGCAAGAAGTTCATCGGGACGATCCAACAACACGAAATCGTCACCAAGGCCTTTCGGATTGCTGTTCAGGATATAACCACCGTTAGCTGACAGGTTCACATGTGTGCCAAGGCGACCATCCACGAAACCAATCAGGCCGAAGTCACCGATGTCACCACCGGGCCCCGCGCCACGCTGCATCTGATTGAAACCTGAGGCATCATCAGCCTTATCCGGATACCAGCGATAAAATGGGATGAAACCAACACCGAGCGGATTGTTCGGCCCGGTAAAGCGGATCTTTGCGCCCACCACGAAGTTCGTAAAGCTGCTTTCGCCGTACAAACGATTTACGAACGGCGCATCCGCCAGGTAAGTCGGTGCGACGGTAAACACAAGCGGCACGGTAATCGGCCTTGTCAATGGTGTTTGTGGAAGCGTTGTGGTCGCTAACACGATACCCGGCAGGATGCTGCCAACCGGTGAGCCGATTCCCGGGAAGTTATCAGCCGAACCAAACGTGCCGCTGTTGGGCTGCACGACTGGCGGTCCGAGCTGGGCATTGAAGCCCGGGAAACCAAAAATCCCCAAAAGCCCGAGATTACCGGGGCCCGGTCCCAAACCAAACGTTCCCGCCGAACCACCCACAAACGGGAACTGAACGAACGGCTGATTGTTCAACGGACGAAATACCGCTGTATTCGCAAGAGTTCCTACATTTGGTCCAGACGGAGCCAACACGATCGCTGGTCCGCTGCATAACACTGCGCCACAGAACAGTTGCGAGTTAGGCAAATAGAAGCCGGATAGATTCTGCGGATTATTGACCTTGATTCCTCGATAACCATTTGTCTTGAAGAACAGCTCGAGGTGATCGTTCACGCCGACGTTAAAGCTTAGCGGAACGTCCACGATGTCAGCGTTGCCCGGATCACGATCGTAGTTGCTGTAAGCAATGCTGAACGTGAACTCCCCGCGACGCAGCGTTGAACCATCGTAAATAGTAAAAAGACCGGTTGGACCACCTTCGGGACCACCGGTACCTACTGCTGGAGACTGATTGCGCGGATCTCTCTCCGACCTCACAGTCTGTGCTGATACTGCGGCACACAGCACCAACGAAACGAGCGCAGCTATAAGCGCCCTATGTGCGAGTCTCATCGCATTCCTCCTGCGAAATGAGTAATAAAGAATTCGTAATAGTGCCGCCGTATGCGAACAAGTACCACCACCTTGTTCCGCGGAGGCCCCAACTACAGTTGCAATTCCGTTGAACCGCTTGGACCAGCAAGGTCCAGCGGCGACGCTCGGACCGCGGCGTAAACAGAGTACTTCGGCCTTACAATGAATACTCTATATCCACCAATTACTATTCCCGAGTGGCTCCAGAACTGAGTTCATTTCTCATCGAAATGAACTTTCACTTGTCAATCATTTCGTCCCTCAAACCGTCGCGTAAATATTGAGAATTCTTAACGCTGGTCCGGGACGTAAATCATGCCAGACCATACTCTACCTTAAAATGGAAATCAAGCCTTTTTCACTACTTAGCGGCTTTCTGTTTATGTTTTTTCGGTCACGCGTAGATGCCTCTCATACGCGTGTCATAGGCCACACGGTCTATCGCTAACATGTACGCCGCGGTCCTGGTATCGACCGAATGAGCGTCGGCATAACGACACAGATCATTGAAGCTGGCGACCATCTTGTCCTGTAGTCTTTCGTTGACCACATCTTCACGCCAGAAATAGCCCATTCTGTCCTGGACCCACTCGAAATAAGAGACTGTAACGCCCCCTGCGTTCGCCAAAATGTCAGGAATAACAAAGATCCCCTTCTTGTGCAGCACCTCATCGGCTGCGGCTGTAGTTGGCCCATTCGCGCCCTCGGCCAGGACCTTGCACTTTATCTTGTCGGCGTTCTGGGAGTTGATCTGGTTCTCAGTCGCCGCCGGAACCAACACATCACACTCGAGCTCCAGCAGTTCCTGGTTGTTTACAAAGTCCACTCCCTCGTAGCCCTCGAAGGACCGCGTGGTCCTTAAGTAGTCCAACGCCTCGGGGATGTTGATTCCGGCCGGGTTATAAATCCCACCATGAATGTCCGATATCGCTACAACCGTGTAACCGGCCTCATGCAAGAGGCGAGCACCGATTCCGCCAACGTTTCCAGACCCTTGAACCACCACACGAGTCTCGGCGGGCGTCATCTTGAATCGCTTGATGGCTTCGTTGATAACAAAGAGTATGCCGCGCCCGGTGGCTTCGCGGCGGCCGGATGAACCACCCAGGTCAATCGGCTTACCGGTGACCACGGCCGTGACGGTATGGCGCGCGTGCATCGAGTAAGTGTCCATGATCCAGGCCATGGTCTGCTCGTTGGTGTTCATGTCCGGAGCAGGCACGTCCTTTTCTGGCCCAATGAAGTCGAGCAACTCGGCGGCATAACGCCGCGTCATGCGTTCCAATTCACCTACTGACATCTGCTGTGGATCGCAGATTATTCCCCCCTTTGCGCCGCCAAACGGAACATTGACCACCGCGCATTTCCAGGTCATCCACGCCGCGAGCGCGCGCACTTCATCAAGATTGACGTCCGGCGCATAACGGATCCCGCCCTTGGCCGGACCGCGTGCGAAGTTGTGCTGGACACGAAACCCCTCGAAGACCTGAATCCGCCCTGAATCCATTCTGGTGGGAATGTAGACTTTCAACTCGCGGTTGGGCACCCGCAGCACGGCATAAAGGTCCGGATCGAGATCGAGCAACTGCGCGGCGCGATCGAATCGCGACATCATCGACTCAAACGGATTCTCTTCTTTGATCTCGCGGATATCATCGACGTATATCGTGCTATACATGCTTGGCATTGGAGCTTCTCCATCGTGTCAATCTAGAACTTCGTTCATCGAGCCGCTTCTAAACCCCTGAAGATCGAGCGTAACGTATTTGAATCCCAAGTCACGAAAACGCTTCGCCAGCTCCTCGATCAACTCTTTCCGCAGTACGCGGTCCATCTCAGCAGGTGCGATCTCGAGGCGGACCAGCTGGTCGTGATGGCGCACCCTGAACTCGCGAAAGCCAAACTCTCTCAAGATCTCTTCACCGCGATCCACCTTGCTCAATCTTTCGATCGTTACGGTTGTTCCATATGCAATGCGGGAAGAAAGACATGGACTCGCGGGTTTGTCCCAGGTTGGCAGCATTGCTCTGCGACTCAACTCGCGCACTTCGCTCTTGCTTAAACCGACTTCGATTAGTGGACTACGCACTGCATGCTGAGTGGCCGCCCTGCGACCAGGGCGATAGTCGTCGAGATCGTCCACTGTAGATCCGTCAACAATGCATTGAATGCCGCGAGTGCGCGCGACAGATTCGAGTTTGGTGTACAACTCGTCTTTGCAGAAGAAGCAACGATCCGCGTTGTTCGCGCGATAACCGGGATGCTCTAACTCCGCGGTTTGAACTACTTCGTGTTGAAAACCAAACCGCTCGACGACGCGATCGATCTCAGCGCGCTGGTAAGCAGGCAAGCTCGCCGACTCACCCGTGATGCAAACTGCACGTGGTCCGAGTTCGGCGTTCGCGACGTAAGCGACATAGCTGCTGTCAACACCACCCGAGTACGCGACAATCACTGACTCGAGCTCGCGAAAGATCTTTCGCAGACTTTCTTCCTTGGCGATTGAATTCATTGGAATAACGCATGGTAGCTTATGCATCAACAACGGCGCAACCAGCATCTCAGCCACTGATTACGCGGATCGCGCCTGATTATCCGTGTAATCCGTGCTAACATTTCAACCTCCCCGGATCGTTCTTCATGTCTGAACTGAACACCTCAATCTGGAAGAGACTTCTGCTCGCGGCGACGACTCTGATCTTGTTGTGCGCAGGCGCATTCGCGCAAACAGAAGAGGCTTTTGGCGACAGCGCCACCGATCCGGTCAGATTGTTCGAACGCGGACAAAGCGCACACGCACGCGGTGAACTCGAAAAAGCAATCGGCTTCTATGAACAAGCTTTGAAGGTCAAGCCCGAGTTTCCTGAAGCTGAATTTCAGCGCGGCAATGCCCTCGCCTCACTCGGACGTTTGCCCGAAGCCGAAGCGGCGTTTCGTCTCGCGATCTCTTACAAAAAGAACTGGTCACTTCCCTACTCTGCACTCGGCGCAGTCTTGATGCGCCAGAATCGTGACAAAGAAGCTGAGCAACTCTTCCGGCAAGCTCTTGTTACCGATAACAAAGACGGTGTCGCCTTGCGAATGCTCGCTGAAATTCGGCTTCGCGCCGGCGACCCGAAGGAAGCACTGGAACTCGCGAAACGAGCAACGGCAATCGCGGAAGCACCTGCATCGGCGTGGATTGGTCTCGCAATCGCCGAGAAAGCCAATGGCAATAAGGTCGCCGCTAAAGCAGCCCTCGATCGCGTGCTCGCGGAGGAACCTGAAAATCTGGCTGCGCTTTTGGAGCGCGCGGATCTATTCACCGATGAGAAAAACTTCGAAGCAGCCATTACAGATTTAAAAGCCGCAGCGAAACTGAAGCCAGCGGATAAACTCGTGGCGTCACGTCTCGCTTACGTTCTGCAACAAGCAGGCAAAGCAGATGAGGCACTTGCGGTGGCGAAGTCCGCGGGACTTGAAGTCCAACAAAAAACGGGCAACAGTGTCGCCGGCGTAATCGGAACACCTGAAGAGATCGAAGCGGCAAACAGTTCTGACGCGGCTATAGCTCGCAAGGCGCTCGAAAAACTACTCGAGAAGAACCCTGGCAACGCAATGCTGCTCGGTCGCCTCGGTGCATCCTACCGTACTGACGATCCGGCTCGATCGCTGGAATTCTATAAAAAGGCATCAGAGATTCAGCCGGACGCTCCCGAATACGCGCTCGGATACGGGGCGGCGCTGGTCCAAGCCCGGCGTTTTGAACAGGCCGCATTCGTCCTGCGACAGGTAGTGAGGTCCACTCCGGAAAATTATGCGGCGCGCGCGAACCTCGCGACCGCGTTGTATGAGTCGAAGCGATACCAGGACGCTATTCCGGAGTATCAATGGATCTTAACGACCAAACCCGAGGCGGTTATAGCTCATTATTTCATTGCCACGTCGCACGATTATCTTGGAGAATATCCGGAAGCACTCGCATCGTATGAGAAGTTTCTTGCCGTAGCGGATGCAAAGACAAATCAGCTCGAGATCGATAAAGTCAAGCTGCGATTACCGACACTTCGCAGGCAAATTCAGTTAGGAGAAGGCGCGAAGAAGAAGCCCTGAACATGGCACAAAGAAGCACAAATAAGTTGTGGAACACTTTTCTGGTTTTCTATGCCTTTGTGTTCGTGTTTGTGCCGGCAGTCTGCGCTCAGGAAGCACAACCGCAACCGACGCCGCTCACTGCGCCGCCGCCGTTCAAGTTGATCGTTAAAGAAGAGCGTGACGAGCTTGAACGGCACGCCAACGACTCTTCAAAGCGACTGCGCCTCACAATCGAATATGCCGCCGCCCACCTCGGCCGGGCCGAAGATCACACGGCGCGTGAAAACTATGAAGCAGCTTCCGCGGAAGTCGGCATGTATCACGCCTTGATTGAGAACGCGCTGGCTTTTCTGAGTACCTTCAAACGCGACAGCAACAAGACGCGCGATCTTTATAAACGTCTCGAGTTGGCGCTACGTGCTCATGGCCCACGTTTGACGTCGATGCGCCGCACTACGCCACTCGAGTTTGCCGTCTGGATCAAAAAAGTAGAAGACTACGCCCGCGAAGGCAGAACTGAAGCGCTGAATTCGTTCTACGGTCACACCGTCGTGCGCGACCCACAGAAGAAGAGCAACGAGAAACCGAAAGAGAAGGATAAGCGACCATGATGCCCCGAATCTTCCTGCTGGTACTGCTGGTGCTTGGATCGAGCTTCGTTTCCCAGGCCTCGACGCTGCAATCGCGAGATCATCTCACGCCACAGGAAGTCGACCTGGTGAAGGAAGCCCAGGTGCTCGATAAGCGTATCGACGTTTTCATCAAAGCCACCGAACGTCGCTTGATGGTCATCAATGGGTCAGCCGCGGGAAACGCGAAGCAGTTGAAGAAGGATTCGGAACGTTGGGGTGAACTGCCGACGGGTTCTCGCGCGGAGCTCGTATCAGACATTGCGCGCATCCTCGATGAGGCGATCACTAACATCGACGACGTCAGTGCGCGGGACGAACGAAATCCGCTGATTCCGAAATCACTGCGGAAGCTGGCGCAGGCGGTGAATTCGATTATGAGCCAGTTGAAGCCGCTTAGTGTCGAGGCAAAGAGCGATGCGGAGATCGCGAGCTTTGAGCTGCTGAACGAAGACGCTCAATCGATCCTCGAAGCCGCAACCAAGCTCCCAGCCGAAGCGGAAAAGAAAGCCAAGAAGAATTAACCACCGATAAAACGGATGAAAAATCCGGATCAAATCCGTGTCATCCGTGGTTACTGTTTTAATGTCTTCGTGGCGCGCTTGATTGCTTCAACGATTCTCTCCAGAGACTCCTTCGCAACAGCCGAATTACGATCATCGAGCGCCTGGCTGAAATCAGTCAGCGGCTGCGCCGCATAGCCGGTATAGAAGCCCGGCGCGTAGATCTGGTGCTTGTACCAGGCGCGCCCACGCAAGCCTCTTGGATCGATGAACTGCCGTTCCGCCTGGACCAACGCGTCGTTGATCTTCGCGAGCTTCGAGCGATCAGAACTTCGAATCGCATCCTGCCGGTTCTGCTCAACTCTTTCCGCTTCTTTCGCAAAGTCGTCAAGTGCTTCAGTCATTGCTTTATCGTTCAACGAACCCGCGAGATTCCGAATACGCGCGAGCCTCAACGCCTCGCTGAAATACTCTCGTACCTGACCTGCATAGTCCGTGTAATCGAACGACAAACCGTCAGCGTCCGCTAAACGCATCGCAAGCGTGCCCCAGACCTGTGCGGCCGCGACGTGATAACGAAAGCCCGGATCGCCAAACTGGTCCATCCAGTGGAACGAATCGTAAGCGGAATGGTAAACACCGTAAGAGCCGCCGAAGCCCATGTCAGTCGATGCGATTCCGAGATGCTGCAGAAAAGGTGTGTAGTCTGATCCGGAACCGAGCGCCCCGATGCGCGCTTCGCCGCCTGTGCTCCCTTCTTCTTCTGAAGCAGTTTCACGCGCTCGATCCTGCCACTGTTGGTAGACGGTCTTTCCCGTCTTCGGATCTTTGACGTCGCGCGTGACTGCGCGCATCAGTTTCCAAAGTGACGGCACTGACGAAGCGCCAAAGTGCACGCCTGAAACGGCTGCATCGAGATTCAGATACGCGACCGCCTTCTCTTTCAACTCCGTGGCGAGTTCTTCGGCCCACTCAACGGAACCGACGAGGCCATATTCCTCCGCGTCCCAACTGCAAAAAATGATCGTGCGCCGCGGCTTCCAGCCTGCTTTCAATAACTGTCCAAAACCGCGACCCACTTCCAGCATTGCGGACGAGCCGCTGTTTGGATCGACTGCACCAAATACCCACGCGTCCCGGTGGTTACCAAGAATCACCCAACGATCCTTCTCTTCGTTTCCATCGATGCGGGCGACGACGTTCCAGATCGTTCGCAGTTTGTAATCCATGTCCGTTTTGAGACGGACTTTAACGTCGTTAGTGCCACCGAGGTGATATGGAAACGGTAAGCCACCCTGGAAGCCTCTCGGTCGTACCGGTCCTTTCAGTTGCGAAAGGATGGTTTTCGCGACGTCATAGGCGATTGGCTGCACTGGTATACGCGTGAGGTCAGTCGCCTCTTCCGGCTTCAAACGAGGCACGCCCTGAATTGCAGGTCTTCCGGGCGTCAAAGGATCGCCGGGATAATCAAACAGATACTGAACTGAACCGCGTTGGCCTGACGCAACCGGGCGCCATGGTCCTTTCGGATAAACATCACCCTGCATGTAACCGTCGTCGGCTGGATCGGAGTAAATGATGCAACCGATGGCGCCCTGATCTTCAGCGACTTTAGCTTTCACTCCGCGAAACGAGTTGCCATAACGCACGATCACGATCTTGCCTTTGACGTCGACGCCGGCTTTTTTCAAATCCTCGTAGTCGTCCGGCAAGCCGTAATTTGCGTAAACGACCGGTGCAGTTACATCACCGCTCGGACTGTAGCCATTGAAGAGTGGAGTGATCTTCGGATGTGACGACGATGGATCGCTGGGCACGACCGCCTCGTGAACATTCAATTTCTGCCGGCGCTTAGTTATCAACTCCAGCACGCTCGGCGTGTTTGGGTAGTTGAGCCAGACCTCATACTCCTTCAACTCCGCGTTCAGACCATAACTGCGCAACTGATCACGAACGTATACGGCGGTGTCGTAGTCTTCTTTTGTACCGGCGATGTGCGGGTGGAGTGTTAGACGTCGCAAGTGTTCGCGCGCGGACTGCGGATTGGGAACGGCTCGGAACTGTTCTTCCCAGCGACGTTGCGCTGCTATTCGATCCGCACTGAATCCATCGATTGCCGAGGTTTGCGAAAGCGCAACCGGCAAGGGCAGCAGGAACGTGACGAATAGCAGGATAGTCAGAATAGTTTTCATATTGGTATTGTGACTGCGTACAATGAACGCGAGTCCGCAGCGAAAGGAAGTTAACTAAATGGACAGTAGATACTATCCCGGTGTAGAAGCCGACATTCCCAGCCTGAGCGCGGAACTGCGAGGTCTTTTCGACCGCGAATATGAAGTACAGGTGTTTCAGGTTTCAACCACCAGCATCGTTCAGGCGCGAAAGTCCACCACGTTACGAGATCTGACCGGACTCTCCTCAGCGCTCACGATCAAGATCACACCGGAGACTGGCGGCACGCGTGTGGAGATCGGAATGCAGAAGTGGTTTGACAAAGCCGCCGTGGCCGCGGTTGGAGCCATCGTCTTTGCGCCGCTGCTCGCACTCGCGGCCCTCGGTGCTTACTGGCAATACAAACTTACGGAAGACGCGTGGAAGATAATCGAAGATCACATCGCGCGCAAAGCGGGGGGCTACGTTCCTCCGATGCCGGGTCGTTGCGGCACGTGCGGCGCAGCGAACATCGGCTGGTCTGATTTCTGTTCGTCGTGTGGTGCTAATTTAAAGGTTGGCCGCAACTGTCCATCATGCGGGGTCGGGCAAAAAGATCTCTCCGCCCGGTTTTGTAATCGCTGCGGGACGGCGTTGAGTAGTTAAACAAAGAGTTTCGCGCAAAAATCAATCGTGTCGCAGGGCGCGCACAGGATCGATGCGCGCCGCGCGTGATGCAGGATAGAGCGCCGCGAGGATCGAGACCATCAACGCGAACACGATCGCTCCCAACCAAAGGTAAGGCGGCAGGTCGAAGAAATCGATAAACGATGCGCCTTGTGGCTTGAGTATGAATCGATAAGCCAGGCGGTTCGCGAGCCCGTCAATTCCCCACGCTACAAGCACTCCGACAACTCCACCAACGACTCCAATCACCGCCGCTTCAACAAAGAAAATGAGTTTGATCTCGCGATCCTCGGCCCCAATCGCTTTCATGATGCCGATCTCGCGCGTGCGTTCGAGTATCGACATGATCATCGTGTTCGCGATCCCGAATGACGCTACGAGCAATGAAATGCCGCCGAGCAAGCCCAGCACCGAATCGATGATCAGAAACACAGTCCGAATTTGATCGATCTCATCCACGATCGAAAAGCTGCCGAAGCCCAGTTCAGTGATCTTTGCTCGCACTTCGGTGAGTTGGGCGGGATCGGCTACGCGCACCACCGCTACTTCGTAACCTTCCGTCTGGCCTGCCCCAAGGTTACCTCCTTGTCGAGCCAACGCGAGCGCCACCTGGCCCAGCGGTCCACGATGTTGAGTGGTCCATGAGTGGGCCATCGCCAGTGGAACGTAAATGCCGGCGCTCGGCATTAAACCGCGCAGACCACCCTGCCCCGCGCCTTCCTTGATCGTGCCGAGGACGCCCACGATACGAAACGTTCGAGTCTCAACTGCACTCAATTCGTCAAAACCAGGATCGTCCAGCGGGATGCCGAAGAAATTGGGCGTTTCTTCCTCCTCCTCGGCGTCGTCTTTCTCGCCTGGAGGTGCAAGCAATTCGAGTGTTTTGCCGATTGCGTCGGCAGGTTTCTCATAACCAAAGTCACGAATAAAGCGTTCCGAAACAACTGCTTCATCGGCTGTTGGAGCGGAGATCATCCTGCCGGCGGCGAAGTGCTGAAAACGGGTGGCTGCGTTGGGAATGTTTGCGCCGCCGACATACTGCGTCAACAGTTTGCCGTTAGAGCGAACGTAAGCGGGGAAGTTGACGCTCGGTTCTACATAGGCGACACCGGGAACTGCTGCGATCTCTTTGACACCCGCGTCGTCGAGAATGCGAGTCGCTCTTCTGGACCTCAGGCGTCTTTCGCCTTCGTCTCTCGCCCCCGGGCGCTCCATTCCGGCAAGACTGCTGAGTCCCTGGCCGAAGACCTGGATTTCGTTGAAGAGGTCGAGCGCTTTGAACCGTTCGAGCATGTTGCTTTGCAGGCCAAGTCCGAACGACACCATCGTCACGATCACTGCGACGCCGACGATCACACCCATAGTCGTCAGGATCGCGCGCAGCTTTGCCTGCCGCAGATTTCGTAACGCGAGATGAAGGATATCGAAAAAGCTCATAAAGCACTTCGACAGGATTACCTGTTCATCTTGAAAAATCTTGTAAATCCTGTCTAATACAACCCCTTAACCGCACCAACCGTCCAGTCAGCAAGACTCTTCGTCACCACATCCGCCCCCGCCGCGCGCAATGCCTCTTCAGAAACGGTATTCGTAACACCCAGCGTGCGCATCCCTGCCGCTCGCGCAGATTCAATGCCGGGAGGTGAATCCTCAATTGCCAAACACTCAGACGCAAGCAGCGGAAGTTGACGTTCGCGCTGTCGTTTCTCATTCAGCTTCGTCAGCCCCGCGAGATAACACTCGGGCGCAGGCTTACACATCGACGCGTCTTCCGCAGTTACGATGACAGAAAAAAGCGGCGTCAGGTTTGCTCGCTGAAATACGTAACCAATCTCAGCCTGGTTTGCCATGCTCACCAGACCCAGTTGAAAGTGACGGGACGTTGCTTTGAGAAATGTGAGCACGCCAGGAAAGAAAGGGAGCTCGTCCTCGATCATCTGCCGGTGCAAATCGGTCTTCGCCCCCATCACTGTCTCAAGGACTGGATCAGTCAGAGGTTTCTTAGCGCGTTCGAACATCGCCTTAACGAATGTCTTGTCATCCATACCCAGCGAGTCGAAATACCACTCTTCCCTCAGATCGATCTCATGGCCGCTCAACACCTGCTGGTAGGCCTTCATTTGAATGGTTTCGTCGTCGATGATGACGCCGTTGAAATCGAAGAAGATGGCTTTGATCATTTGGTCTGTGTTCTCAGGTCGTCAATCAGTTTCGGCAAGCGTTCGCTCTCGAGTACATCCAAACGACGCAGCACTTCCGCCAGCGAGAGTTCGTTTTTGAGGTTCACCTGGTAATCGAGATCCGCGCGCAGACGATCCTTCTCGCCCTGCCGATTCTGCGACATCATAATGATCGGCGCCTGCATTCCGGCGATGACCGCCAACACCAGATTCAACATTTGATACGGAGCGGGATCGAAACCGCGTATAAGAATCAAGGAATTGAAGATGATCCAAAAGATAATGAGCGCTATCGAGACACCGATAAACTTCCAACTGCCGCCAAACTCAGCGATCAAGTCCGCGGCTCGATCGGCGAGCGTCAGGCGCGCCTTCTCTTCTTCGTTCACATTTCGCGAAACACGCGATCGCAAAAGTTCGTCTGTGCGTCGCAACCTGTCAGTCAACGCACTCAGCATCTCGAGTGCGACGTCGGGATTAGTTCGTACAAAAGAAAGAAATGCGTCGCGTGAAAGAATGGCGAGCCGAGCGTCTTCGATCACCTGCGCGTCAGCGGATCTCTGACGGCCGTCGATGATCGACATCTCGCCAAAGAAGTCGCCCTGTGCAAGTTCGGCGAGCGTGACTTCCTGCTTGTCGTCATCGCGAATACTTATCCGCACGCGCCCGCTCTCGATCAGGTACATGGCATCGCCTTTGTCACCCTGTCTGAAAAGACGCGTATTGCTCGGCACGACACGATCTGAAAGCAGGTTGCGCAAATCTTTGGCGGCTTCGTCGTCGAGCGAAGCGAAGAGCGGCACCGAGCGAAGCGCCTCGAGCGTCATTTGCGTAGCGGGCTGTGACATAGGAGCCTCCTTGGCTTTTGATAGGTCCTATACGACCTATTCTTTCTCACACAACTCTTCCGTCTTTCATGAACACAATCCGATCGGCAAAACTGTTTGCCAGCTCGTGGTCGTGTGTGACCATCAAGATCGTCAACGAGTCCTGGTTAACCATCTCGCGCAACAGTGCAAGCAGTTCGTGCGCGCGAATCGAGTCCAAATTCCCTGTCGGTTCGTCCGCGAGCAAAACTTTCGGATTGTTCGCGAGCGCGCGCGCGATTGCCACACGCTGTTGTTCACCACCTGAAAGCTCCGAAGGCTTATGCTCCAGGCGATCGCCGAGGCCCACGCGCGCCAGCAACTCTCTCGAGCGCGCGCGTCGCTGCTGCCCGCGCAAACCTCCGAAAGCCAGCGCCAGCGAGACGTTCTCGCGCGCAGTCATCGTCGGAATAAGATTGAAGTTTTGAAAGATCATGCCGACGGAAAAACGCCGGTACCGCGCCATCTCTTTTTTAGTAAACGGTCCCAAAGGCCTGGACGCAAAATACACTTCACCCTTAGTCGGGTGATCCAGTCCGCCAAGCATGTTCAGTAAAGTCGATTTACCCGAGCCTGAAGTTCCCTGAATCGCGACGAACTCGCCTTCGCCGATCTCCAGCGAGACGTTGTCGAGAGCAGTAACGCTGTTACTGCCCATCTGATAAATCTTGGATACTTCCTGGGCTGCGAGGAGGGCGGGCATCAGCGCCTACTAACCCTCCATAACGCGAAACGTTCGTTCTCAAAACCTTTCAATGCCATATCAAACTCGACGACCGACAGCCCCTGCGATTCGATCACCTCGCGCACTTTTGCATCTTCATAAACCGATCCTGAGATTATCACGTCGGAACCGGATGACAATGGTTCGAGACGCGCAGCTATGTTTACTGTCGAACCGAAATAATCGAGTCGATCATTCAGTGTCACGGCGATACATGGACCAGTGTTCAGCCCGGCTTTCAGTTGCAACGGAATACTGCCGTCCGGCGGCGCGGCGAGCGCTTCTTGCACCTCCAGCATCGCAAGCAAACCGTCGGCAGCAGATCTGAAGACAGCCATCACAGCGTCGCCAATCGTCTTGACGATTGCGCCATCGTGCTCCGCGATTGCTTTTCTGACCACGTCGAAATGGCTCATCACACGGCCGAATGCAGTCGCGTCTCCGATCTCGCGATAAAGCTGTGTCGAGTGACGCAGATCGGTGAAAAGCACTGTCAGCGTTCCCACTGAAATCTGTTCACCGGGACGCAGCGCTTCACTCGCAAACAGATCGCGGAACATCTGCAGCGCCGTCACTTCGGCTGCTGTCGTGGCCTGATCGCTCCACTCCATGCGCTCGAGAATCAAGAGTTGTTCGCCGTCAGTTTCGTTCTTCAGCGCGAGTGAAAACGTCTCGCTGACGTGCAACGGTTCGCGATTCCAGCCATTGTTCGAGAGCGTCACCTGCGCCGCACTCTCGCCGTCCGGAGAAACTGTGACGTCCTGAGAGCCCGGCAATTCGAGCGCGCGTAGCCGATAGCTGCCCGGCTCGAGCGGCAAAGTCAGCTCTCGCTGATCTCCGGCAGGCAGAAGTTGCTGGGCTACAACATGAGGTGTCCAATGCGGACTGCCGATACAATACGAAGGCACACTGACACGTCTCACCGCGGGATTCGGACGAAACGTCAATTCCACATAGCGATCGAAGTTGACTGTGAAATCGATTTTGCACGTATCACAATGCACATCGGTTTGTATGTCTTTCAAAGAGTGACCGCTCTCTTGTGGTCCACGACACAGCGGGCAAAGCAGATCCCATTGAAAATCGAGCAGGCCCATCCTCGTTGCGCGCAAACAGACCTCCAACACGAGTCGCCTGGGTTCCTGCCAATCGTCTGCGAGCTTGTATGCGCGAATGCGCGCGACAGCGAGGTCGTCACCGTGTTCGAGAAAGTCGACCAGTTGTTCGGCAATCGGAATCTTTCGCTCGGGCGACTCCGTGGTTTCAATGTCTGCTATTAATTTTTGCTTGAGTGCTGAAAGACGCGACAGGTCAAATGAAGACTGTGATGTATTTGGTTGTACTGGTTCGCTAACAACTCCTTTGAAGGCGGAGTCGTCAAACTTTTGAATTGAGTCGCGAAACCTGCGCGCCACAACGAGATTGAGCTGCATCGGTATCGCTACTGCGCCCGGAATGTTTCGCGGAGTGGACCATATCTGGTAAATCAGATGCGTGCCGCCCTCGGGTTTTGGCGTTAACTCCGCCAGCACTCGCATCCGCGCCAGCGGTCCCTTGTTGTAAACGCGCTCGATACCGAAGCGAAACGGCTTGACCCATTCGAACGGCTGCTCCTCCCATTCGACAGGCAAGCCATATATCGAGAGCCGCACTTTGCGTCGCGCATTGCGCAGCCGTTTGCCCGCCGAGTCCACTTCGATACTCGGCACACCAGTGTCGCGATTAAATCTATTCGTATCAGCGATGAAGGGCCAAAGTTTCTCGGGAGGCGATTTGAGATCAAACTCCCATCGTTTGTGATACTCGCGGAGAGGCATGTAAGTATTGCCAATTGCCGATTGCCGATTGGCAATTTAATTCTTGACCGTCGCTCGCGATAAAATCGGCAATCTGGTTAGACTTCCTGGTAGTGGATCAGGTTTGAATTGCGCCCCTCCTTGGAGTGGCGCAATTCAAAACTGATCCACTACTAGACTTCCTTGTACTCCGAGTCCACGTCTTCATGCGACAGAGCGACTCGATAGTTCTTTGATTGAAGCTGTTTGGTAATCAGCAAATCATCTTTGGTCTTGAGGAGATCTGCGCGACTGTAAACAGACAACTCGAAATTGTAACCGTGAGTGATGGCGTCCTTCGGGCACGCCTCGACACAATAACCGCAGAAGATGCAGCGTCCATAATCGATGTTGTAAACGGCCGCGTAACGCTCGTCGACCCCGATCCGTTCTTCGGGCGGACGCGGGTCGTCGGCGGCTACGATGTAAATACATTCCGAAGGACACGCCGCGGCGCAGAGATAACAGGCGACGCACTTCTCGCGTCCGAGTTCGTCAACGTGCAGGAGGTGCTGCCCTCGATAACGCGGCTGCATCGTCACCGGCTCGTCCGGGTATTGGACCGTCAACTTGCGTTTGGGAATGTAGGACAACGTCACACCCATTCCCTGGATGATAGCTTTCGTTGATTCGATTACTTCAGTGATGATCGACATTCTATTATTCTCTTCTTCTTACTCGCGATCCGGTTGCTTGCCAACGACCATCGCGCCAGACAAACTTATCTGTAAAATCATATACGAGCTCGCTATTCTGATTCTGATACCTGAGCGTGATCTTTCCCGAGAGTGTTGCTCGATCTCCGGCCAGCGTCACCTTCAAGTCATCGAACTCCCACTTCTGGATATCAGTATCACGTTCAATCGTGCGAATGTAATCCGCTTTGCTTTGCAGTCCACCGTCACTCGCTTGGCCCACATAATCATCGGCCAGAATTCGATCCAACGCCCGCTTGTCAGCGTTGATGTTTGCAACTGTCCAATCGTTCTCGAGATCTCTCAGTTGTACCAACACCTGCTCGCGATCTGTTGGCGGCGGAACGTCAACCGTTTCGTTTGTATTGGCGTTCGCGTTAAGCGGCTCGCTGACGTTTGCATTTTCCGGTGCCGTGTTGACGTTGGGAATGTCGCGTTGCTGAGTCTGCGCAGCTTCACGTTGCTGATTACGGGCAGAACGTAACGCCCTCGGCACCAAAATCGCGGCTGCTATTGAGATGGCGACAATGCCAAGGATGAACGCGCCGGCGATTCCGAGAACCCACGGCCACACACGCCTTCGCGGTCGACCAGGACCGGCACCCGGAGGAACGTACGAGCCGGGCGGCTGGTAAGCCGCTCCATTCCAATTTTGTTCATTGGTACGCGGTGAAACGACAGTCGTCTCAACTTCGGAGTTGATTGTCGTCAGCGGTGTGCCGTCGTCAATACAAAAGCTAAGGTTCGGATCCGTGTAAGTCCGATTACAGGTAGAACAGCGCTTCATCGTAGCTGAATTTTACCCACTGGCGACAAAATTACCTAAAGACCAACGACAACAAGAACCAGAGGAGAAGCAGTAGATAAAACGCCAAACTTATCGCGCCGATAATTACCCCAGCCGTCGCAAAGGGTTTTCCGCCGAACTTATCAGGCGACTTTTTAATCTGCGATAGCGCCACCCATCCCAGAATCAGCGCAATGAGTCCCGGAATGGGGCCGAAGCAACCGGCGGTAAAGATTCCGAGCAGGCCGACAATCATCGACGCGAGCGCTAATCCCTGACTTGGCTGTTTCGTGGGGCTAAATGGAGGCGGCGGAGGCTGCCACGGACCCGGACTCATCGGCGGTCGCTCGTCGGGCGCGACCCAACCGCCGGGCATAGGTGGTTCGCGTGGAAGCCATTGCGTTTCCTGTTCCGATTGTGTGTCGACTTTCGGTTTGCGAATCTTCGGATCCCAGTTGGGGTCCAGGGGCGGTGTAAGCTCTTCGATCAGCGGAGTACCGTCATCCGAACAGAAGCCCAGCCAGGGCTCGCTAAATTGTCTTTGACACTGCGGACAATACTTCATTCCGACTTAAACCAATTCCAGACGACTGAAGAAGTAAGAGATTTCAATCGCTGCGTTTTCGTCAGAATCAGAACCGTGAACGGCGTTCTCACCGACTGAGCCGCCAAACTTTTTGCGCAGCGTGCCTTCGTCAGCTTTGGCCGGATCAGTCGCGCCCATCAAGTCGCGCCACGCTTTCACCGCGCCATCTTTTTCCAGCGCCATCACGACACACGGCGCGCTCGACATGAACTCAGTTAGGCCGGCAAAGAACGGCCGTTCGCGATGCACTGCGTAGAAGCCCTCGGCTTCCTGCCTGGTCATGTGGATCAACTTAAGTCCACGGATTTTGAAACCACTGTCGAGAATGCTCTGAATGATCGATCCCGTGTGACCGGCGCGCACCGCGTCGGGTTTAATGATTCCGAATGTTAGGCTTGCCATATTTTCCGTTTGTGTCTTTGTGGCTAAAGTACTTCCTTCATCGCCTTCCCGATTTCAGCAGGCGACTTCACAACATGAATACCCGCTTCGTCGAGCGCCTTCATCTTCTCGGCTGCCGTTCCCTTGCCACCGGCAATGATCGCGCCGGCGTGGCCCATGCGTCTTCCGGGCGGCGCTGTTTGACCAGCGATGAACGCAACGATCGGTTTAGTCACATTCTCTTTCGCAAAAGCGGCGGCCTCTTCTTCAGCCGTGCCGCCAATCTCGCCAATCATGACTATGCCGATAGTCTCATCGTCTGCTTCAAACAGTCGCAACGCATCGACGTGTGTAGTGCCGACTATTGGATCGCCTCCGATACCGATTGCGGACGATTGGCCCAGGCCCAGTGCGGTTAGTTGGCCAACAGCTTCATAAGTCAACGTTCCGGATCGCGACACGACCCCGATGTTTCCCTCGCGATGAATGTGGCCGGGCATGATTCCGATTTTGCACCGTCCGGGAGAGATGATGCCGGGACAGTTTGGTCCAATCAGGCGAGCCGGTTTGTCGCTGAGGTATTCTTTCACCTTCACCATATCGAGCGTCGGAATGCCTTCAGTGATACAAACAATCACCGGGATTTCCGCATCAGCGGCTTCCATGACCGCATCGGCAGCGAACGAAGGCGGCACATAGATCACTGACGCATTCGCACCGGCTTCTTTAACCGCCTCGGCGACCGTGTTGAAAACAGGAATACCTTCGTGCGTAGTTCCGCCTTTTCCCGGCGTCACACCACCGACAACGTTCGTTCCATACTCGATCATTTGCTTCGTATGGAACGTCCCTTCCTTTCCGGTAATGCCCTGCACAACAAGGCGCGTTGACTTATCGACTAGAACGCTCAATGAATGCTCCTCGCGATTGGGTTATTCACATGTAGAAAGGCGGGAGTATAGCAATGGTGAGGAAATGGGCAAAGCGCCCGGATCTCGAGGTCGGATGAAATCACGAGTTAGTTAGGCACAGATGGACGCGGATGAACGCAGGTTTGAGGCGTTCATCCGGGAAACACTCAACTAACAACCTTTATCTTCCTTTTTTTCCTCCCGTCCGCTTCCTTCACGAGTTGGGCTATCTGCTGAAACGAGTCTTCATTTTTCTTCAAACTGGAAAGATCCAAACCAGAGAAGGAGTTGCGAATCGTAACCATCATAAAACTCCGTCTCTCCGCAGCGCTGTCATGGCT
>JAICGZ010000023.1 GCA_025922875.1 Pyrinomonadaceae bacterium | reverse complement strand
GAAAGGTAAAAATATGAAAACTCTACTCGCAATCATCCTGTTAACAACCACTGCAATCGCACAGCAAAAGACTCCGCCGCCTCCCGGTGCGGCGCGGCCGTTGAATCTTCCAAAGATTACGGAAAAGAAACTTCCGAACGGGCTGACTGTCGTGCTCGCTCCGCTGCCAAACGTTCCAAAGATCTCTTCGATACTTGCTTTTAGATCCGCGACGACTGCCAGCGACCGCACTGCTCATCCCGGCATCGCGCAGATTGCCGCGGCAGTAGCAAACGAAGGCACGGACACACGCACCAGCAAACAGATCAAGGAAGAACTTCGTTCGATCGGCGGCACACTAAACCTCGGCAGTGATGCAGATTCGACAACGATGAGTGCTTCTGCGCTCTCGGAGTTTTCCGCACGGCTGTTTGAGTTGATGAGCGACATAGCCCAACACCCGTCGTTTCCCGAAACGGAAGTAAAGCTGGCCCAGGAAAACTCGATCCAGCAGATTCGCGCGGGACGCGCCGATCCGAACTTTCTCGCCAACGAACGTTTTCAGAAGGCAATCTTCGGAAACCATCCGTACGGTTTCGTAGTGCCCGATGAGAAATCGATCAGCGCACTGACGCGCAACGATCTACGAGCATTCGTCACGAAGTACTACATTCCCAACGCTGCTCATCTGATCGTCGTCGGCGACATCGACGTTGAAAAAACGTTTGCGGAGATCGAGAAGGCTTTTGGCGGTTGGAAGAGTGGCGCCGTTCCGCCCGATGAAAATCCCCCAGTTCCCAGGAGAAACAAACGTCACATCTATTTTGTGAACCGGCCGGGTTCAATTCAGTCGGCAATCTATCTCGGCAATGTAAGCATCCCGCGTAAAGACAAAGACTATTTCGCGATTCGCACTGCCGACACGATCTATGGCGGTTCGTTCTACTCGAGACTCACGCGCAACATCCGCGAAACTAAGGGCTACACCTACTCGCCTTTCAGTTCGGCGAATACGCGCGCGAAGACGGGATCGTTTCTGGCCGGCGCTTTTGTGCGTAATGAAGTTACCGGACCAACGTTGCTCGAGATCTTTTACGAATTAGATCGTATGCGCGTGCTGCCGGTTACCGATGAGGAACTGAGCGCGGCGAAGGAGTACAGCACGGGCAACTTTTCCGTCGAGCTCGCGAGCCAGTTCGGCCTGGCCGGCCGCATCAACACGATTTACACATTCGATCTCGACAAGAGTTTTATCAACGACTTTCGTCCGAAGATTGAGGCGTTGACGGCGGCGGACATTCAAAAAGCAGCGGCGAAATACTTCGACACTTATCGCGCGGCGATCGTGATCGTGGGCGACTGGGAAAAGGTTAAGGACCAGGTTACGCCGTTTGGTGATGTGACGATCTACGATGCGGAGGGCAACGCCATTAGTAAGTAACGACTGGATCATTGGTCAAATATGACCAATGCTTGATCTCTACTTACGAGACGAGCCAGCTCACGTAGTTGCTAAACTGATTGATCATAACTCCACCCTCTGTCATCAACCCTGTGACAATCATGACCAGGCGGTCGCCAAGCAGGAACGGCATAAAGGCGAGTGATACTGAACCGGCGATAAGCAGGTTGGAAGCAAATTCTGAGAATTCATTTTTCTTCATAGCCGATTTCTCCAATCAGGTGCTCTGGGAGAGCGTGTGAGAGGCGGGCATTGATTGAGAAAGCAAGCGTTATGCCTCACCGAGACTTATGCGGAAGCTGCTGTGCTGCTTAACTTTACCGATCTGATGGACCAACCGGCTCGCAGTAAACATCGGTCAGTCTGCTGAACCTCAAAGCAAATTGAATCCTTAGGGTCGTAACTGTAGGGGCGGCCCTCCGTGGCCGCCCCTCGTTGATTGCGCATTCTTCGCGAGAGGGGCGGCCACGGAGGGCCGCCTCTACAGTTACAATCCCTCAATCAATGTGACTCTTACCATAACCGAATTTGGACCAATCTGATTGATCTTCTGTCATCCCCGCGGATCGCATTGCGGATTTTTGTCTGTAGAACTTTCGTGGCACCACGATTGCTCAATGGTCCATCCGTGGTCATTCTACTTGGACCATAAACTTTTTCTGCCCCAATAATGATGGACATGCAAATGAGCAAAGCTAACTTTAAGACACAACGCAAGGGTGGCGGATTCTCAGCCATCGAACTTTTGATCACTGCGACAGTGCTGACGATTGTCACCGGGTTTGGCCTGATGGGAATTACTCGCGCCCGCGCTGCCGTTCGCCTCTCAGGTGCTGCTCGCGAATACGCCTCGTATATCGAGAAGGCGCGCATGTACTCCATTCGCCGTCATGCCGACGAAGCGAGTGAAAGAGCCAACGTCGCGATCAGTGCGGATAAGACCAGTTACGACGTAACCATGGACCTCGACGGCGATGGTGGTATGGACACCAGAACGATTCCGCTGCCTGAAGGTATTACCTTCGATACGGTTGAAACGATTGGTTTCGATTGGCGCGGTCGCACCTGGAACACCGTCAATGGCGATACCAGGTCCAACGCTCAAGTATCAATCACGATGGTTGGACCTAACGACACGATCTCGATCGACGTTACCGGTTCCGGCGATATCACGATCGACAGCCGAGTCTTTGACGATGAGGTGCCTGACGTCAGTCTAAGAGTCGGTGATCTTGCCGCCGGCGCGACACCTCCAACATCTGAAACGATAGACACGACTCCAGAGACTCCCGTTGAAACGCCAGGCACGGAGCCGGTCCCGGTTACGCCGCCATCAACAGAAGTGGGCGGCGTCACACCTACGGACCCGGCAAGGCCGACAACCCCCACAACCCCGACGACCCCAACGACTCCGACGACTCCAACGACCCCGACGACGCCGACAACACCGTCCGATCCAACTCCTCTGGTTTGCACTCTCTCGACGGATCTGGAGTTGGTCATCGTGCGCGAGGATAAAACCGCCACCATTCAAGTCGGCGTTACTTCAAACGGGACCGTATCGATCACAGGAAGTTCGAGCAAACCCTCTGACCTCCAGGTAATTGGCGGAGCCCAAACGCTCGGATCAGGAAGTTTTACTACCTTCACGATCAAGGGCAAAAAAGCCGGCGTTTACACAGTAACTTTCAGTTCGAGCTGCGCCACGAAAGTGGTGGCCGTCACTGTCCTTCCTAAACTGCTATGAAAACCAGAAACACCAAAAACCAAAAGGCTGAGAGCCAGCGCGGTTTCACGCTGATC
Organism: Pyrinomonadaceae bacterium; assembly: GCA_025922875.1. Classification (GTDB taxonomy): domain Bacteria; phylum Acidobacteriota; class Blastocatellia; order Pyrinomonadales; family Pyrinomonadaceae; genus PSRF01. The sequence continues at coordinate 31,193 of JAICGZ010000023.1, read as the reverse complement.
GAAACGACGATCGCTTCGCTGGTAATGATGGTAGGCGCGCTCGCTTGCTCCTCGTTGTTCGTCTTCTCGATACAGAACAACGTCGGCGGCGGCGAGCGAGCCCTCGCGATGGCCGTGGCCCAGCAACAGTTGGAGCAGATAAGAAGCGTCAACTACGATGATACGACGCTCGCCATCGGCACCATTACCTCGACGCTGAGAAGCGGTGAACGCAACTACACAGTGGAGAAAACGGTCGCCCACGAAACCAATCTCGACAACACTCCAAAGCAGTTGAAGAGAATCACCATTACCGTGACGCCGCAAACCGCTGGTCCAAACTGGATGCGCACACCCGTCGTGCTCGTTTCCTTCCGTTCGACACTCGCCAACGGCAGCTACGCCGTCAGTCAATGAGGCAAAGACCCATGGAAACTCGACGTTCAAAAAATGAAGCTGGTTTTTCGCTGTTCGAAGTGATCCTGGCTATGGCTATCACAATCGCCATCATGGGCATGGCAAGCAGCTTACTCGCGGGCTCCTTCCGCGTGCGCTCGCGCGAAGATCGCAAGTCAGACGCGATCGCCGACGTGCAGCGTGCGTTGAATATCATGACTCGCGAAATCAGCAACGCTGGTTTGAAAGTGCCGAGCGGTCTCCCGACCGTGTCAAGCAACGGTGTTGTGGCCGGCGACAGCAATAGCCTGGAGCTGCGCATCGTTTCTAACCTGAACGGCATACCCGACCCGGCCAATGGCTATTCTGAAGATACTGACGTGGATGACGCGGATGAAGACGTCAAGTTTCTGATGTACGTGGATGCCGCTCTGGGCCAGCGTTACATCGTGCGTTACGAGAAGAACGCCTCTAATGAAACCACCGTGCTCGCCAATCGCATCGACTCATTAGTCTTCCGTTATTACGACGAGAAGGTTACTTACGACACGACTGTCGTCGACGGTGTTTGCGACATTACGAATGTAGTAAACGCATTGGGCACTGCGGAAGCGGAAGTGTCTCCGGGATCCGCCAAGTTTGTCGTGATCGCCGTTGGCGTGACGCTTCCGGCAGTCGGCCAGATTGGCGCCGAAGGTTATCAGCCCCCCTCTCAAGTACAACTGACCTCTGACGTAGTTCTGCGCAACTCAATCGTTTACTGAAGGAGTCTGATACCCGCAATGAAACTCGATTCGACAATGAATACAAACAACCGCCGCGCCGGTGAACGTGGCGCAGCGCTGATCACGATGTTGCTGGTCTCCGTGCTTCTGCTGGGCGCTGGTGGCGCATTGATCATGACGACGATGATGTCGGCCAACAACGCCGTTGGCTCAACCGCGGAGATGCAGGCCTTCTATGTTGCCGAGTCGGGAATGCAATCGGCGCTCAACGTGCTGCGCGGAAATACGAAGCCGCTCGTCAACGACACTGATCGGATGAGTTTTCGCGCCGCGATCATTCCGAGCATCTCGAATGGCGGTAACGCCGGCACACTGCGCCTCGCGGGTTGGCTTCCGTACAACAATCCCGCAGATCCGGCCAGCCTCGTACCGGTCACTATCGGTTCGATCACTGGCGGTTATCGTGTAACTGTCGAGAACCTGGATCCGAACAGTCACATCGTCGAGTTTCAGACTTCCGGAACGATCGACGGAAGCGCCGCCGGCACACCATCACAAAAGACGTTTGGCACGGTTGGCGGAGTTGACGAAGTAACGATCCGCTACGCCGGCCAGACAGCAACAACACTGACTCCCGATCAGAATACCTTTCCTTTGACTCTCGATTCAGCACTCGGCAGTTTCGTGATTGAAAGACCAATCACGAGCACGCAGGACAATGTCGTAATACCGAAGACCGGATTCGAATTGACCATCACTCAAACTCTGCCATGGGCCGCGACGACGTATCTCGAAGGAACGTTCGAAGGTGAAGTCGATAGTACAGCGACCACTGTAAAGGTGACGTTTGATAAAGCGTCAGTCAGGGCTGACGGAACGACATACGCTCTCAATCTCGCAAGCGGCACCCGTGTTCTTGATTTGTCGTACACCGCTTCTCCGAGTGCGACCGCGGTTCCCGCGCGGGTTACTTCTCCTGATCCGAAACGATTGCTGTTGAAGGCTTACGGCTTTGGACCACAGGGAGCTGAAAAGCGTTTGGAGCTGATGATCACGAAGGCCAATTTTGAATTTGAGGTGCCGGCAGGCGTTACGATCCGTGGTGCTGACGACTGCACGCCTTTGACTCTCGACACTGGAAGCAGCGGCACCAAATGGTATTCAGGTGTCGACAAGGCCGGCGTCGATCCGCAGCGGCCGAGTTTTGCAGTAAGCGGTTGCGATCAGGAGGAGGCGAATGCAGGCATCATCAAACACGATACAGTTGCGGATCCTGAGATTGGTATTCTCGGAGACGACGACACTACTCCGGGTACGGTAGATACACCGTCGTTTCTTGATACAGCCGATAGGGCTCGCGCTTATCTCAACAGCTTGCAAGCCAAGGCACAATCAACCGGCCGATACTTCAAACCCACCACGGCTACGACGATCACCGACTCGCTCAACATTCCGATGTTTACGTTTATCGATGGTGATTGCACGGTGGTCAGCGGCTCAGGATTTCTCGTGGTGACCGGGACTTTGACCATGCGTGGTAACACCGACTTCAAAGGCGCGATTCTCGTGCTGGGCCAGGGCGTGTTGGTTCGTGATGGTGGCGGTAACGGCGAGATCCTCGGAGGAATCACGATCGCGGCGTTTGGCCGTACGTCCGGTAATTTCACTTCTCCGACTTTCACTACCAATGGCGGCGGCAACTCAAACGTGCAATACGATTCTTCAGCGGTGAAAAATGCGGTGGCTTCGGGGATGAACGTCTCCGGTGTAAGAGAGTTCTAAAGAGTCAAAGCTCCTCCCTGGAGTGCGGAGGCCGCACTCCAGGGAGGTTGTAAATCCTGAAATCCTGTCCTAAGTTAGGCAGGATGACCAAAGCGAAGATCGCTATTCTTGTACTCGCGCTTTCGCTTCAAACCTCTAGCGCGGTGCGTCAAACTCCTGCCGCGAAGACAATCACCTTAAAGGATTGCGAGATCCAGGGCGTCGGCAAAGCAAAGTGCGGCACTCTCGAAGTCTACGAGAATCGCGCTACTAAAAAAGGCAGGATGATAAGCCTGAACATCCTCGTCCTGCCCGCAACCGGCCAGAAACGCGAGCCCGATCCTCTCGTTTACTTCGCCGGTGGACCAGGTTCCGCCGCGGCCTCGGAAGATGCTCCCGGCATCGCCCAGGAATTTGCGAAGATCCGTGAACATCGTGATCTGCTGTTTGTGGACCAGCGCGGAACAGGCAAATCGCACCCGCTCAACTGCGAGTTCTATAATCCTGCCGATCCGCAAAGCTATCTCGGCTACTTCTTTCCGCTCGAAGACGTTCGCAAGTGCCGCCCGCAGCTCGAAGCCGTAGCCGATCTGAAGCTCTACACGACCACCATCGCGATGGACGATATGGACGAAGTCAGGGCAGCGCTCGGTTACGAACAAGTCAATCTCTTCGGCGGCTCTTACGGAACGCGAGCAGCATTGACTTACCTCAAGCGATATCCGAAACGCGTCCGCACTGCGACACTCCAAGGCGTCGCGCCAACGAATTCTCACATGCCCAGCGATTTTCCGATTAATAATGAACGCGCGCTTCAGGGGGTGATTGCGGAGTGCGCGGCGGATGAAGCTTGCAACAAAGCGTTTCCGAATCTAAAGGAAGAAGCAAAGGCAGTGTTGGCCCAACTCATCAAGGGACCAGTTGAGGTTGAGGTGCGGAAACCCAACTCGACGGAACGCGCGAAGGTGAAACTCTCTCGAGACCTGGCCGCGGAAGCGATTCGTTACATGTTGTACAGCCCTGTGCCCACAAGCCGGATGCCGTTGGTAATACATCTCGCTGCGCAAGGCAATTTTGTTCCTCTGGCGGAGACCGCCATCCACTATCGCATACATATCGTAGGTAGCGGCGGCAATGGCATGTACCTCTCGATCACCTGCGCCGAAGATCTGCCGTGGATCAAACCCGGTGAGGGTGAACTGATGGCCACTAACACGTTCCTCGGTGATTACCGTTTGCGCCAACAACGAGAAGCATGCGCGCTCTGGCCCCGCGCCGAAATCGAACGCGATTATCACGAGCCGGTTCGTTCAGACGTACCTGTTTTGATGCTGACCGGAGAGTGGGATCCCGTTACACCGCCTTCGAATGGCGATGCAGTGGCAAAGACTTTAACGAACAGTATGCACATCGTCGTACCGCATGGCGCGCACAGTTTCGGCGGACTGGAGAACGCCGGCTGCATCCTCAACATCGTGACCGATTTTGTCGAACGTGGAACGACTAAAGGCATCGACACCGGTTGCGTGAAGACCATCCGGCGAAGAGGATTTGCGTTGAAATTTTGAGCGGCGGATTGACGCGGATGAACGCGGATAAATTAAATCCGTGTTCATCCGCGGCGAAATATTAGTTCAGTAACTGGAGTCCAAGGATCTGCTCGAGGATCGCACCGAGGATGCTGTAGCCTCCATTAGAATACCGGCCGTATTGTGAACGGCTGTAGTAACCGTCCTCATACCCGCGCCTGAATCCTTCACGGAAGTAATACTGATACTCGTTCAGATCGACGTAGTAAGCGTTGTAGCCGTAGCTCGCGTCCTGGTAGCCGTAAGCGTCTTCAGGACTGAAGCGATAGCCGTCCTCGCGATCAGCCTGTCCGGCGTAGTAGCCCTCTCGATAACCATCATTGATCGCGCGCTGCAACATCTCCGCGCCATACCTGTTGGTTTCGTAGTAGCTGCTGCCACGACGATAGCGATAGTTGTACGGCCCGTAATCGTTATAGCGCCACTGCTGTAGCCGCAACCGATCGCGACGCAGTTGTTCGAGATAACGTTGCTGGTAGCGCAACTGGTTTAGACGTCGTTGCTGCTCGAGCAATCGCTGTCGCTGGTGCAGGTAGTTCTGGCGTCGTTGCCAATCCTGGCGATAGCGTTCGGCACGCTGCTGTTGCTCCTGTCGCCAGTTACGCTGGCGCCAGTTGTGGTCGCGATCGTTACGGCCGTCGCGGTTGCGGTCCCAGTCGCGATTGTTCTGCTGTTGCTGTCGTCGCAATTGCCACTGTCGCTCACGCTCCTGCGACTGCCGGATTTGATCCTCGCGCTGCCGCTGCCAACGCTGTTCGCGTTCCTGCGACCGCTGGATCTGCTGCTGGCGCTGCTGTTCGTTGCGTTGCTGCTGTTGTCGCTGTTGTTCCCAACGCTGCTGTCGTTCCAGGCTCTCGCGCTGTTGCTCTTGCCGGCGTTGTTCCCAACGTTGCTGTCGTTCCTGGTTATTGTTCTGCTGCTCCTGCCGGCGTTGTTCCCAACGTTGTTGCCGTTCCTGCTCGCGGTTTTGTTGTGCTTGTTGGCGCTGCTGTTGGCGCTGCTCGCGCTCAGCCTGGTTTTCCTGCCTCCGCTCCTCACCGCGGCCACGCCTGCCCTGCGCACTCGCGAGGTCGCTTGCGCCGAGTAACAAGGCGGCTGTCGCTAAAGACAATCCGATTCGTTTTATGTGTTTCACTTCTTTCAAGTTTCCTTTCAGTACTGACCGAGGCGGGAGAGAGGTCGACGTGGGGCGTATTTCGCAAGCGGTATTCCATGCAGAAATCGCTGGAAAATGCGGTGTAGCAATGTAGGCTTACGAAACGATTTGATTCAGCAATTAACGATATGGGATAGAAAATTGGGCCACCAATGAACACCTACCTTTACTGATCCGTAAAAAAATCCGTGTTCATCCGTGTCCGGTATTCCTGTTGTGTTGCGATTCCATAGCGATTAAGCGACAAGAAAAGAGTAGGCACGATGCTTGCCAAAATTACCCGCAAAACAAATTTGAGGGGGCTGTTATGAACAATCTGAAAGTGTGGCCGCACCTGACAATCGTGGCGGTGGTGTGCGCCGTTCTTGCGGGCGTCGGCGTGGCCCTTTGGATGAAGAACGAGCAGACTACTTCAGCCGAGGCGTTGCCGAACGCCGCTCGTATTCAACGCGTCGAAGGAGACGTCGCACTCAACAACACTGAAGCAGGTAATGTCCAAAGCGATCAGTGGATCGCCGCGACTGAAAATCAACCTTTCTCAGTCGGCGATCGCATCTACACGCGCGACAACTCGCGCGCGAGTCTGGCGTTTAGCGGACGCAACTTCGCGAGACTCAATCCAAACACTTCGCTGGACGTACTTTCACTCAGCGATCGACGCACGCAGCTCGCGCTGCGCGACGGCTCAGCGATCTTCGACGTCGGTTACCTGAATTCAGGCGACTTGTTTGAGGTAGCAACACCGTACGGCGCTGTCGATTTTGAGCAACCTGGCCTGTACAACGTCGGCATCGACGATGGCCAGGTGCTGATTTCCGTGTTAAGTGGTCTGGCGCAAGTCGTCGGCATGGGCGGCAGCGGGCAGATCAGCAAGGGTGAGTTGCTGACTCTGGTCGGCACAACCGCCGCTGATGTCGTGCTTTCACAAATCGATGGCCGTGACGCTGGTTACCTGGTTGACGATTATTACGGCTCCCAGTATCCGCAGTACTACGACGGCCGTTATCGCGATTACAACACCTATCTAAACGATCCATATTATTTCGATCCTTATCGTCGTACCGTCAGTTACCAGTATGTCAACTCGTACATTCCCGGCCTGTATGATCTCGATTACTACGGCGACTGGCGAAACATCGACAACTACGGATATGCGTGGGCGCCGCGAGTCGATAGTGGCTGGATGCCTTACCAGGCAGGTTACTGGTACAACGACTATCCGTATGGTCCAACGTGGGTCTCATCTGAACCCTGGGGCTATGCGCCGTATCATTACGGCCGCTGGGCCTTCGTTGGAGATCGTTGGTATTGGGTGCCTGACAATGTGAGGACCGCACCGGTCTATTCCCCGGCCCTGGTCGCGTTTGTGCCATTTGGTCAAAACGAGATTGGCTGGGTGCCGCTTGGTCCAGGCGATGTTTACGTGCCTCGTTATTACAACGAGTCGTGGCAGCCTTACTACCTGACCCGTGACGATCTGAACCAGCGCGTGGTGAATTTGGACGTACCGGGAGCAGTGACCGTCGTGAGTTTTGACGACTTCATGCGGGGCACGGATTGGCGCCGTGCGAGGAAAGCCGATCGAAACATGCTCGCGTCAGTGAATCCGGTGTTGGATCCACTGCTGCTGACGCCGCTAAGGAATGCCGTAGTGAATTCAGCGTGGGGTCGCGGGAAGAAAGACATTCCTCCGGGAATCGCCAAAAAACTGAACGACACCACGGTGATTACCAGCACGACGCCGGAAGCGCGACCGTTCCGGCGTGATGTCGCCAAATCGATGCGCGTCGAAACGGCTTCTGATCGTGCTAAGGGTCAGAAGTTCAAAGTGCGCGATGAGCGACAAGCCGAGCGGCCGGGCAGAGGTGTCGCACAGCCGGCGCCGCAATCTGCGCCTCAGGCTCAACAGCAACGCGAGAAACCGCGAGCAGATCGTTCTCCGAGAGCAGCGCAGACTGAACGTCCCGTGAGACCGGCACGCCAGGAGGCGCAGGGCGAACGCGTCGCAGCGCCCCAACAGCAGCAGCGACGACAGCAACCAAAGGCCGAACGCCCAGCGCCGGCTCAGCAAAAGCAGAAGGGTCCAGCCAAGGCTTCTCCGTCAAAAGGCGGTGGAGGTAGTAAGGGCAAGAAGCCTTAATTAACCCTTAGACAGGATTACAGATTTTCAAGATTTACAAGATTCATCCTGTTCATCTTGATAAATCCTGTAATCCTGTCCCTTCTTTCCTCTTCCTCTCCACCTCTCCAATGTGGTAAGAATACCGCCCCTATGAGCCCAGAATCTTTACACCCCAACAGACGTACATTTCTGACCCGAGCAGGCGCCGCAACGATCGCTGCAAGCGTCATCGGCGTCGAACCCCTGTTACAAACCGAAAGATCCGAAGCCCACGCCGCGGACGGATCGAACCAACGCGCCAACGACTGCGCAAAACTCCGGCGCGATGCAGCAACCGCCGGACTAAAAGCCACACCACAGAACCTGCCACACCCATCGAATCAGGATGAGGATCTCTACCCAAACAAACTCGGTAGTTATTCGAAAGGCTTGCCCCACAACGACGACGGCACCGTTGATCTCAGCGCTTACGCAGCGTTGCTCCAGGCCATAAACAGCGGTCGACCAGCGGACTTCGATGCAATTCCACTCGGCGGCAGCACACGATTGACAAATCCTCAATCGGGTTTGGCTTTCGACATGGAAGGTCCTGACGCACACGCGCTGGTGCAACCACCGGCGCCCGCGTTTGCAAGCCGTGCACAAGCCGCTGAGATTTCAGAAAACTATTGGATGGCGCTGCTGCGAGATGTTCCGTATTCGCAGTACGCAGCAAACCCAATCGCCAACGCGGCGGCTGCGGATCTCACGTTGTACGGTGCTGATTTCGGCGGGCCAAAAACCGGCGGCGCAGTTACGACAGCCACATTATTTCGTGGTCTGACTCCTGGCGATCGAGTGGGACCGTATCTGTCTCAATTCTTTTATCAAGACTGCAATTTCGGCGCGAACAAGATCGAGCAGAAGATCACAACGACGCTGCCCGGCGTCAATTACATGACCGACTTCAACACGTGGCTTGCGGTCCAGCGGGGAATTGCACAACCGCCCGATGCTTTCGATCCCGTGCCGCGCTACATGCGCAACGGCCGCGACATCGGGCAATGGGTGCACATCGACGTTTTGTTCCAAGCCTACTTCCATGCTTTCCTGATCCTCGCCGGAGCAGGCGCGCCTTTCGACGACGGCAATCCGTACAACGGCAACTCGAGCCAAATAGGATTCGGCACGTTTGGTGGTCCACACATCGCAACGCTCCTGTGCGAAGTCTCGACTCGCGCTCTGAAAGCCGTTTGGTATCAGAAATGGTTTGTGCATCGACGTTTGCGACCTGAAGTGCAGGCGGCGCGAGTTCACCGGACACTTTTCGCGGGCGCGGATTATCCGGTGCATCCGGAGATACTGAATTCGTTCTCAGACACTAATCGATTGAAGGGGTTCATGCCCGCGGGCAGTGCGCTGCTGCCGATGGCGTTTCCGGAAGGTTCGCCAACACATCCGGCGTACGGCGCGGGACACGCGACCGTCGCCGGCGCGTGCGTGACGATTCTGAAGGCGTGGTTCAAAGAGAGTACACGTCTGGTCGACATCGGACTAGCGCCCGTGCAACCGGCGGATGATGGATTAAGTTTGGCGCCTTACGTCGATTCCGACGCCGGAGATCTGACAGTAGGTGGCGAACTCAATAAGGTCGCCGCAAACGTGGCGCTCGGGAGAAACACGGCTGGCGTCCACTGGCGTTCGGATGCAGCGGAGTCAATGAAGCTCGGCGAGCAAATAGCGATTGGGATCCTTAGAGACCAGCGAGCTTGTTACAACGAAGTGTTCAATGGCTTCAGCCTAACTAAATTCGACGGGACGACTGTGATCGTTTAAGAGGTGGTCTCCCGCAAAGGCGCAAAGAAGAAGGCGCGAAGGAAACCTTTGATCTTCCTTTGCCTTCTTCTTTGCGCCTTTGCGGGAGAAATCATTTGCTTCATACCAAAGATACTCGGTTTGCGAATAAACAGGCGTGGTGAGGATCAGAAGAAGCCACAGATTACGCGGATATCCGTGGAATCTGTGTAATCTGTGGACCAACTTTATCCAAGGGCCTCGAGACACTCAGTCAGCGTTCGTTGCCGGCAGGTGAACATCGGGGTATCGCGTAGTGTATAAGAACTCGCCTTCGTTTCCCTGAGCTCCTGGACCAGGTCGAGAAAGTCAGCCGGATAATCGGTCTCAAAAGCAACTACAAACTCCTGATCGTCGAGGCCGAAGGAGTAGGTGGTGTGAAGTTTCACCGACCGGTATTTCGAACCGATCCGGATGTGCTCATCCATCATCTCCTGTCGCTGCTCCGCAGGCCGCGAATACCACTCGCGCGTTTTCACAAAAGGATAAACAAAGAGATACTGCGATTTGCCGGGAACGATGTGCAGCCGATCTTCGACGTGTTCGGGATTGTCCTTATCGATATACATCGATCGCTTGGTCATGGAGAGAAACGATTGCGAAGGCTCGATGTACTTGGCCATCTCGGTCTTGTTGAGTCGAGCGGTCATCTCCTGAATCGGTTCGAGCTCGTAACCGATGCGCCAGATCATGAAATCAACATTTGAGCGAAGTCCGATAGTCGAATAAGAGTGAATCAACAATGAACGGCGAAATTCATCGACAGTATTAACAAACTCATCGCGGCAACGTTGTTTGTCGCCGTCTGAGAGCAACCGCCATTCGGGTCGCGCGTGATAGAAGGTGAAATTAACGAACTGGCGAGGGAGTCTTGCCTTTTCTATTTCGATCTCTGAGTTGGTGGGTGCGAGACGAAGGGAACCGCGTGCGGCATTGCCTGGATCCTTATCGCTACTCATTTTGTTTAAACCTCGGTTCGGATAAAGATGACTGACCCTGGAAGATTCAACGATGCGAAGTTATTCTGCCCAGTCTGCGGGCTGAATGCAAACCGGGGGAAGAAAGGTGACCAGTTCTGCGTCAAAGGATGCGTGAAGAGAACATTGGTCATATATCATTTGAGATTTCTCATTTTTCATTTAGTGTTCGCTTCGAACCTCAATAAATGACAAATGATAAATGTCAAATGATATATGACAAATAATTCACCTATGAACAAATCACGTCGCTCGTTTTTACAGATCCTGCCGCTCGGCGTTTTGGCCGGCGTATTCGCTTCGATCGGCGGAGCCGCGTTTCGTTTTCTGCGGCCCAGAATCGGCGTCGCCAGCGATCGTTGGCTTGACGTGGCGTCGCTCACTGAATTGACTGGACCACATCCTGTCAGCCGGAAGATCGTTGCGGAGCACATCGCAGGCTGGGCCGTTACAACCGAAGAACACAGCGTTTTTGTGTTACCTGCGAAGAACAACCAGGTGTTGTCCGCAGTCTGTCCGCACGAAGGCTGTGAAGTCGCATGGGAGCAAAATGCAAACCGGTTTTCATGTCCTTGCCACGAGAGTTACTTCGCGGCGGACGGCGCGCGCATCAGCGGTCCCGCAGCGCGCGGTCTTGATGCAATGCCCGCGCGTGTTCAGGACGGGAAACTTCAAGTGCAATATGTCTCGAAGGAGTCCGCATGACTCCTGAGGCTCGCGCCTGGCTGCAAACAACGACCGGCATCGTCCTCGTTCTCCTGCTGGTGCAATTTCTGACTGGAGTGTTGCTGGCGTTTTATTACGTGCCTTCAGTGGACCACGCTTACACGACCGTTTCTTACATCGAAAAGGTTGTGTCGTCAGGCTCATGGATTCGTTCACTGCATCACTATGGATCGCAGTGGCTCACGGTTTTTGCCTTCCTTCACGTTATTCAACTGTTTCTGTTTCAGACCTACGCTTATGCGAGAGTTCACTGGATCGCGGCCGTCTTGCTTTTGGGATTAATCATGGCTGCGGGCGGTACTGGGTATTCCCTTCCGTGGGATGCGCGCGCATTTTTCAGCACGCGTGTAGCGGAAGGTCTGATGAGTGGTCTTCCGTTTGTCGGGCGCAACTCGCGATTCTGGTTACTCGGCGGCAGCAACATTTCAACACTCACGCTTTCGCGGTTCTTTGCGCTGCATGTGCTGTTGATTCCCGCGTGTATTGTGGCGGTGGTTGTTTGGAGGTTTTCAGGCTTTCGCGCGTACTGGTCCAACATGTGGCGCCACGCAATTGCCGGCGGTCTGGTTTTCGTAGCGCTGGCGGTTTGGTCGTTGAAAAATCCGGCGCCGCTTGGTCCAGCCGTAGCGGAGATGACGGCGGAGTATCTGCCTCGGCCCGGATTACAATTCCTCTGGCTTTATCAAACTCTGAAGTACATTCCCGGAGGATTGGGATCGTTAGCGGGGTTAGTGCTTCCGGGCGTCGTGCTGCTGGTTCTGTTGTTGTTGCCATGGCTGAAACGTCAAAGAATGTTCGGCACTGCGGTCCTGGGAGCAATCGTCGTGTGGGTTGGTTTCATGACGAGTGCTGCGTATCTCAGCGATCGCAGACATGAACAAACGTGGAGACAGCTTTCGCGACAAGCAGCACAGGAGGAATTATTGCGACGCGAGCCCTTCAAACCAACAGCGATCAGGCTTGCCGCGGCGCCGGTGGCGGGTCAGGACGTGGGAGAACCGCCCGTCATGTATACAAAGTTTTGCGTAAACTGCCATGGCCAGCGTGGTGAAGGAGCACAACAGGGTCCATTGAGGTTTCCGCCGCTGCTTGATGTGTCTGCCAAACCGCGCCGCACTGTCGACGACATCGTCGGTTTACTAAAAGACCCGGCAGCTTACGGTCTTGAGCCTCCAATGAGATCGTTTTCCGACAAACTTACGGAACCGCAAATGCGAGAAATCGGTGAGTGGATCGTGAAGTTGAAAAAGTAAACTTCTCTGCTCGGTATAATCTGTGTAATCTGTGGACCGAAAAACAATACCGGAGAAACTGTCTGATGAAACTAATCTCGCTTGCTCTAACCTGCATTGCGCTTACATTGATCGCCACTGCGTGCACTGAAACGGCAACTCCAACCAACACATCGACACCAACTGCGGCCGGGTCACCAGCACCGGCTGCTCCAACAGCACCAATAGATCCGTTGGCGACAGCTCGCGCCAACTACGCGAAGCATTGTGAGCCGTGCCATGGTCCAACCGGCGAGGGCGGCCTCGTCAAAGTGGAAAACAAACAGATCAAGGTTGCTTCGTTGAAAGCCGAGCATGCTATCAAGCACACCGACGACCAGCTTGCTAAAGTAATCACCGGCGGTGAAGAGGAGATGCCGGCCTTCAAAGACAAATTGACACCGGAAGAGATCACGGAAATGGTGAGATTTATCCGCACGAATTTTCAGGGGAGATGAGTGGGCGAGCCACAAGAAGGTACAAAAAACGCAGGACGCGATTTCCCGCAAAGGCGCAAAGGTGGCAAAGAAGATCTAAAGGCCTAACTGGCTTTGCCCGAAAGTCTATTTTCGCTTGTTGTATGCCCCACTTTTCGGGCAAAGCGGGTCTAACTTGCTTTTGTGCTTCTTTGTGGCTCAAACATTTTGAGGCAAGCTTTTCGCTTTACCATTCGTCGCGAACCATTTACCATTCCCCATCGTGCACTCGTAGCTCAGTTGGATAGAGCGTCTGACTTCGAATCAGAAGGTCGCAGGTTCGAGCCCTGCCGGGTGCACCAGCAATATCGCGATAAATGCCGAGTTTGAGCCCGAGCTGACTGTCGATAACATCACTATCGACTCTGTATTTCACTGCTCACAAGACCCGCAAAAGTGGCGCGAGCGTGTCGGCTACTCAACGGTTACGTGAAATGAGGATTTTGCAGGTATGCTCCGTGACCACGTTCGGCGGCGGCGAACGGCACTTAGCGGACCTCTCTCGGTGCTTGTCTGATCTCGGACACGAAGTCTACGCAGCGGCCGTCCCCGGTTCACCGCTCTGGTCCGAATTGTCGTTCCTGAAAAAAGAAAGCACCCTCGCGTTAAGCCGGGTCAACTACGTGAAGAACCTGATAGCCCTCGCCAGGTTCATGCATGCACATGATATCGAGATAGTCCATGCGCACGCGGCCAGGGATTACCATCTCGCGGCCCTGGCCGTGAGACTGGTGTCGCGCGGCCGGCTCGTGCTCACCCGCCACGCGCTCTTCCCACTACGACGTATCAACAGACCACTACTGAGAGGCGTAAGTCGCGTGATAGCGGTCTCTCAAGCTGTGGCGGAAAGCCTGCGACGGAATGGCGTCATCGAGTCTTCAAGGATAACCGTCGTCCACAACGGAATCGACATCGATCGTTTCGCCCTGCCGCATGCCACTGCAGGCGGCGACATCCCCGTCGTGGTCGGGACGGTAGGACACCTCGCGCCCATCAAAGGACATGATGTTTTTCTGCGCGCCGCGGCGCTAATCTCCACGCGGCGCAAGGGAGTGCATTTCGTTGTCATCGGCGAGGACAAGTCTGCTCAAATGGCCTATCGAAAATTCCTGGAGAGCCTCGTTACCGAACTCGGCTTGAACGGGAGCGTCGCGATGCCGGGCTGGCAGGACGACATTCCCAGTGTGCTCTCGTCCCTTACATTGTTTGTCTCCGCGGCGCGCTCCGAGCCCTTCGGCCTATCCATTGTTGAGGCAATGGCGGCCGGATTGCCTGTCGTAGCGGCGGCGTCCGAGGGCGCCCTGGAAATCATCGAGGACGGGCACAGTGGAAAACTCGTGCCCGTGGGTGACCCTGAGTCGTTAGCCACAGCCATCGACAATCTACTAGCTGACCCTCTGGAGCGTTCACGACTCGGGCACAACGCCCTGCTCGCGGCGCGCCAGCGTTACTCTCTCACGCGGATGGCAAGCGACACGGAACGGGTTTACCGTGAAGTGCTAGCTGGTTGAAGACGCAGTTCAGCTTGAGACGAAAACATTGGACAGATTCATCGTTAATGACGAAGCTGCTCTGAAGTTGCTGCTGAGCTATTACCGATCGTTGATACACAAGTGACTCAGCGATGCATTTGCAATACGACGCACACGATTCTTGAAAGGCTGTCGTGTTGGTTGCTGATGATGCACGATCGAAATAGCACGGACAATTTGACAATGACGCAGGAGATGGTCGCTTCAAGAGTTGGTGCTCGTCGTGCTGGGATTAGTGTTGCAGCCGGAGTATTACAAGCACATCCTCACAATCTTCTCTCCGGCCAACCGTAATGGCTCGACATCCATATAAAAAATGGATGATCCAAGTTCACTTCCTTTCTTAACCCTTCGTCGAAATCTGTAGACGTCCAGATGGTCCAAGGCGCCAACCACTCAACGTTTGTAAGATCAGTAAGTTCCACGCTGCTCTCTGTCTTTGCAAAAGTGTCCGACAAAAGCTTTGCGCTTTTGATGGTTAAAGGTTTAGAATCCGTCGTCCGTAAACATGCTGGGTTGACTCTGCCCTCGGCTCCATGAAGTCAACATCTTATACGATCCAGCACTTGGCATCTCACTAGGGCTCAGATCTCACGTAAAGACCGTTCAGATAAAATGTCGCACGAGCAGCCACCCGATCCACAAATCCTCAAAGACACTGTGAGTAAGTTGGACCAGTTTGTTGCGTACCTGGTCAACGTTCTTAAAGGCAAGAATTGGACGGTCAAGCTCCTACTGCTTGACGTGTTATTGTTCGCGGTCTTTAACCCAGTTTCTTTCTCCAAGATTCTTCAGCTATTTGGTCTCAAGGATCTTCCCGCGCACTACCCACTATATTTCTGGTTGGTGATCTGCGGAATCTTTGTCGCCGCACTGAGTGTCGCATGGCGGTCGCAGTTGAAAGATAAGCTCGGCCGCGATCTGGGAGCGCGCAGCGCCGTAAAAGGCCTGCTTCCCTATAGCAAAGAAGATGCTGCGCTTTTTGCACGGTTGCAACGCGAACAAGACTTGAGCGATTGTCTCCAAGCCATCATGGCCATGGATTTTCGCTTCGGCGTCTTATGTGGTGATTCCGGCAACGGCAAGACGTCTTTTCTGCAAGCCGGACTTTGGCCTGCCTTACAGCAAAACAATTACCGATGCGTATATGTCAAGTGCACTGAGTTAGATCCAGTTGAAGCAATTGGACAGGCATTGGTGGAACAACTCGGTGACGCCGACGGCGTCAAATCGGTTCAAAGTCTTCCTGAAATTCTAAAACCATTTGGGAAGGGGCCAACACCACTGGTCCTAATAGTGGATCAATTTGAGCAGTTCTTTGTGCATCGTCCACGCAGAAGAGATCGAACCCAGTTTCTGGCCTCCATGGAAGAATGGTACAAAGCGCACGAATTATTTCTCGTTAAAGTACTCGTTTGTCTTCGTAGCGATTTTTTGGACCGTCTCATTGAACTGCAAAAGGTGTTGGGGTACTCGTTGGGGCCACACCAGAGCTTTCGACTCGACAAATTCACTCCCTCCCAAGCTGCAGAGATCTTCCGCGTAATCGCCGAGCACGAAAAGCTCAGTTATGACCCCGGCTTTGTGGAAAAAATGGCTGTTGAGGAGTTGGCTGGCGCAACCGATGGGCTTGTTTCTCCCGTTGATATACAGGTGCTTGCATGGATGGTCATGGGCCAGAAAGGCAAGACTGAGCGTGCGTTCGACGAGAAGACGTTCCGAAAACTTGGCGGTGTCGAGGGTCTTCTGGAGCGCTTTTTGATCCGTGCCCTGGATGCTCGCGAAACTGACCAGCGGCGACAGGCGACAATAAAAGTATTGCTTGGACTCACTGATCTCGAGCGCAACACGCGCGCCGGCGTACTCACGTTAACGGAGTTGCAGGACAAATTGCGCGGTTACCTGCAACCTGCGGAAATCTCGGAGTGCATCGAGTGGCTGTCACGCGGAGACGTTCGCTTGATCGCGCCTGTTAAGCGCAGCAGTTCTGTCGAGAAGGAGTCCCATGGCTATGAACTTGCGCACGAACGTCTAATTCCACCATTACGGCGAATTGCAGGTAAACAACTTGGCGATGTTGGCCGCGCTGAACAATTACTCGATCGACGTACGAACGAATGGCTTGGGAGCGGACGTGCAGGGCGATATTTATTTTCATGGTCTGAACTGCGGCTGATTAACCAGCAACGCCTTTTGATCTCATGGGGAACGAACCGAGCCGCAAAGGAAGAATTGCTGGCCTGGAGCCAGCGTCGTTTCCATTTGAGGTATGCGGCTGCCGGTGTAGCAATGCTGCTCGTACTTGTGGGATGGGTTAGCTGGAAGAGCAATCAGTGGCAGACCTTCCTGATCAAGCGAGAACTGAGAAACTATGGGGATAGTTTGAACGACAATCAGGCCCTTTACAACGTTGCACAGGCTTTCGTTTATGCTGGAGATTCACAACAAGTTGATCACGTTGTTGGTCGTTTGAGTCAGACCTTCAGTAAGCCGAAAGCATTGGTTGCGATAGGTAAGGCTTACGTTAAATTCAGAGACAAAGAAAGACAAGGCGTACTACTGGCCGAAGCACTTAAGACAGACGAGAAGGTCAGATTAAAACCCCTGGATACGTCTTTGCTGCGTGCGATCGCAAAGTCGTACTCCAAACTCGGAGTGACACTTAGTGACAGAACTCTGTTAGCGAAAGCTGTCGAGACAACAGCGCTGGTTACGCATGATGCTGACAGGAGCGAGGTGTTAGATCCGGTCATAGATTCTTTTATAAAAGTGGCCGAATGTACGAGCGACCACACGTTGTTATCTGATGCCGTGAAAGCTTTAGAATTGATTTATCCTGGTTACGATCACTCCATCACATTGACCACCATAGCTGATTCTTATGCCAAATTCGGACACAAAGAGCAGGCTCGAGCCTTACTGGCGCAAGCAACTAACGAAGTGGATTCTTTGCGTTCTCCATCCTTGAATGAGCCAGTCGTAGACAGCTATTTGCTACTGCACGCGATTGCCGCGATTGCAGAGTCTTACAGTGAACTTGGAGATAATGAGGCGGCGCGTGCGGTACTTGGACAAGAGGTTAAAAATACAATCCTGATAAAGGACAACCGCAGCAAGAACGATGCGCTGAGCGACATCGTTACGCACTACGCGAAAATAGGACAAAAAGGAAACGATAGGGTAGCGCTTGCCGAGGGAATCAAGACGGCGTTGCTGATCAGTGAAAAGTCCTACCAGAACCGAGGACTATTTGAAATCATAACCTCGTATTTCAAGCTTGCTGAAACGACGAATGATGTAAGCCTTATTGCCCAGGCGATCGAACAAGTAGAACGCTTTCGACCCGGATACCGCACATTTTATATAGACGACGTTGCCGAATCTTACGCAAAGCTAGGGGAGACATCGCGAGATCTCAGCTTGCTCTCTGAAGCCGTTAGGATAGCGCTGTTGATCACAGACGATTCCCAACGGACTGGCACGCTTAGCGCAATAACTAAGTCGTACCTGGCCGCTGGAGAAGCGACGAAAAACCGTGCCCTGTTGAGCGAAGCCGCGACTACGGCGAGGCTCGTTAATCACGAATCGATTAAGGGTGGTTTGCTGCAAGAGATCGCCGAGTCGTACATTAAGTTGGAAGAAAAACAGGCGGCTAACGCCCTCTTAACAGAAGCTCAAAAAAATGCGAACCTTAACACTACCAATTCCCAAGAGATTCCTCTTTGGCGCTTAATCGCCGAATCGTACTTAAAGCTGGACTATAAGGAGCAGGCAAGCGCGGTTCTGGCGCAAGTCGCTAACACAGTCGGACCAGGCAACGCGAGATCCCAAGATATTCCTCTTTTGCAGACACTGTCTGAGTTATATGACAAGCTCGGAGATAAAGAACAGGCTCGCGAGCAGCTAAGAACCGCTATCAAAACCACCGAGACGCTCAGTGATAAGGCCAGCGAAGCCTTTGCGCTCGTTACAATTGCTGAGTCGTTTGGGAAATTAGGGGATACGACTGAAGCGACCTCACTGTTGGCTGAGGCGGTCACGGCGTCAGCGTTAATCGAGCGCGATTTTGACAAAGCGGATCTTCGTGGAACTATTGCTGAGGCATACGTTAAACTCGCCGAATCAGCCAATGACCGTAATCTCTATCGGGAATCTTTTCGTCTCATTGAAGGGCTCCAGGGTGATCAGGGTAGAGACGTCGTACTCGCCGCGATCGTTTCCAGTAAGTTTGCTGTCACGGATATCGCCAGTTTGCGTTCACTCGCCTCGCATTTCGGCAGTGAGGCCGGAAGAGCAACCGCCCTTGCACGCATTTTAATAGTGATCTCTCACCCGGAGTTGATTAGGCAGGAAGAGAGCGATGACGATGACGAAGACGAAGATGAAGATGAGTTGGGAGTCGAAAATGCGATTACGGCTTCTCGTGTACCTGCAATGGAAACAAACTTGTGACAACACCATTAAGTAGACTAATCAGATTGTAATAGATAGACTCGCTGCGTTAGCCCAGAGGTCCCTCAAAAATGTCTCCCACAGAAATACGCGCTCAACCAAACTATCCATGGAAGCTGGGACTAATCGCCTTTGTCGCGATGGTCGCACTTTACCTTTATCTCGGCTACTTGCCCCTTACCATCCTTGTCGCCGGGGGAGTGCTCGCACTTGTTCTTCTCTTTAACGCGTTACGCGGCGAGAGCACAGACCCTTGTATTGTCATCGATGAGAAAGGCGTGTTTGACCGGCGACTCAAGTGTGGTGTCATCCGCTGGGAAGATATTCGCCGCATCACTCTTCATTCGCTGTCCGGCGCGGAGTACATCTCACTGGACCTTCACAATCTGAACACCTATGAGGGTCGCAGGCCCGTGTGGCTGAGGCTGGCCGCCAAGACGCAGCGCCTCAGCGGCATGAGTCCGATAGCCATCAGCACCAACGGTCTGGACATGGAGCGTGCCGCTCTACTGCGATTGATTCACCAGGGTTGCGAGACGGTGGGCCAGCAAAATTTTGAAGACGAGATGAGAAGCCGTTCATGATTTTCTACACAGGCCTTGGATATCTTGTCCTGGTTTTGTTTATTGCGCCGCTTGTAGTATTCGGTGCAATACTGAACTGGGGCTTTGGTGTCGATGTGCTGGGCACAAGTTCGTTGTGGCCGCTTCATTCACTCATGGTGCTCGGAGCAGTGTTGACATTCGTGATTGGCTGGCGCGCGAACCGTAACATGATTGAAGAAACTACTTATGAAAAGACGGGTCCGGTGAGAGTATTGCGACCGCGACACACGCTCTATTGGATCCGGATGGAGTATTGGGGCCCGATCTTACTTACAATCTATTTCATTATCGCTGCTTATCGTACCTAAATGACTAAACTCGCACTTATAGGCATCCGTTACGACGAAAACTCGTCGTTCACAAAAGGCGCAGCCGATGCGCCGCCGCAGATTCGCGCTGCGTTGCGTTCCGAAGCCTGGAACCTGACGAGCGAAGACGGCACGGATCTGTCCGACGACTCAACGTTCTTCGACGCCGGCGATATCCAGCCGGTAGCAGGCAGCGAGATGCCTGCGCTGATCGAAAACTCGATCCATACGCTGCTCGCGGATGGTCTGTCGCCAATCTCGCTCGGTGGCGATCACTCGATCACGTATCCGATCGTCAGGGCCTTCGCGCGAAAGTTCAATAATCTCAGTGTGCTTCACTTCGATGCGCATCCGGATCTTTACGACAGCTACCAGGGAAATCGTAATTCTCATGCATCGCCATTTGCGCGGATCATGGAGCAGAAACTCGTAAAGCGGCTGGTCCAGGTGGGCATCAGGACGTTTACCTCGCACCAGCGCGAACAGGTGAAAAGGTTTGGCGTTGAGTCGATCGAGATGCGCCACTTGAGAAGCGATCTGAAACTCGAATTCGACTCGCCGGTCTATATCTCGTTTGATGTTGATGCGCTCGATCCGGCGTTCGCGCCTGGAGTGTCGCACCGCGAGCCGGGTGGCTTGTCAACGCGACAGGTGATTGAGTTGATTCAACAACTGAAAGGGCAAGTGGTGGGTGCGGATATCGTGGAGTTCAATCCACGCATGGATCCACTTCATATCACCGGCACAGTTTGCGCGAAGATCTTGAAAGAGATCGCCGCGCGAATGCTCAAGGGATAAGCAGCCACAAAAGGCACATAAAGCACAAAAAGATTAATTATCTTTTCGCTGATCGATCGGGACGTAATCACGGGTTCTATGACCGAGGTAGATCTGCCGTGGGCGCGCGATCTTTTGATCGGGATCGTCCAGTAACTCCATCCACTGAGCCAGCCAACCAGACGTTCGTGGAATCGCGAACATCACCGGAAACATATCTACCGGAAAACGCATCGCCTGATAAATGATGCCCGAGTAGAAGTCGACGTTCGGATAGAGTTTGCGTTTGACGAAGTATTCGTCTTCAAGTGCAATTCGCTCGAGTTCGAGCGCAATGTCCAACAGCGGATCCTTGCCGGTCACTTCAAACACTTCGTACGCAACCTGCTTGATGATCCGTGCGCGCGGATCGTAGTTTTTGTAAACGCGATGACCAAAACCCATCAGACGAAACTCGCCGGCCTTAACTCGCTTGATGTAATCCGGCACCTTCGCCACTGATCCAATCTCCTTCAACATTCGCAACACCATCTCGTTTGCGCCGCCGTGTAATGGTCCATAAAGCGCCGCCGCCGCGCCGGCCAGCGACGAGAACGGATCGGTGTGCGCGCTGCCGATACTTCGCATCGCGTTCGTGCTGCAATTCTGTTCGTGATCGGCGTGAAGTATGTAAAGCACCGTCAACGCTCGTTCGAGCACAGGGTTAGGCTTGTACGTCAACTCCGTCGTCTTGAACATCATGTTGAGGAAGTTGCCTTCGTAACTCAGATCGTTATCCGGATACGAATACCGCATACCGAGGCGATGACGAAAAGCGAAGGCGGCGATCGTCGGTACTTTGGCAATCAGGCGATAAATCTGTTTCCAACGGCTTTCGATATTGAAGATATCTTTTGCATCCGGATAGAAAGTCGAAAGTGCACCCAGGGTCGCTTCGAACATGCCCATCGGATGCGCGTTGTAGTGAAACCCGTCGATTACCTTCTTGATGTTTTCGTTGATGAAAGTGTGATAGGTGATGTTTTTGGTCCACTCGGCGAGCTGCGACGAGGTCGGTAGTTCGCCGTACAGCAGCAGGTAAGCGACTTCGAGATAAGTGCTCTTCTCGGCAAGCTGATCGATGGGATAACCACGATACTCGAGAATGCCCTTGTCACCGTCGATGAACGTAATACGACTCTTGCATGAGGCCGTATTCATGAATGCGGGATCGTACGTCATGAGTCCGAAGTCGTCGTCAGAGAGTTTTATCTGACGCAGATCCATGGCCTTGATCGTGCCGTCCTGGATCGGCAACTCATACTGTTTTCCGGTGCGGTTATCGGTGATCGTCAACGTGTCTTGGCTCATGACTAGGAGAGTAACTCCGCAACAATTTGTAATCAAACAAAAAAATGGGCGCCTCCCTGGAGGCGCCCAAACTATATGGGTACCTGAGGTTCTAACTACTTGTTCTTGCGCGCTGCTTTGATCTCTGCGTCCGCGCGTTTGCGAGCTTCTTTCGCTTCGCGCTCGTGCAAACCGAGGTCCTGCAACGTCTGGCCTAAGCTTCTGCCCGAAGCCAAACCGCTGAGAATCGCATCTCGTGTGACGTTCGGAAATCGTGGATTCAGGTTCTGGCTCAGCCTGGTGGCTGCAACGTAATTGCCAAACTTCAGATCGGGATTGGTCGCGAGCGCCGCCTCGTAACCGCTGCGCAGATCGTTGGCATTGGTGTGTAACGCTCGCGGAAGCCCCGGATGGTCTCGCAGATCGTCATCAGCTCGACGCAAATTCGAACTCGCACGCCGTGCACGTTCGAGTCCGGCATCGGAGCGACCGCCTGAACGCTCAGAAGCATTACCCCGTCCGCGATCGACATCGATACTGCTTGGTGGACCACCGCCACGACCGCTGCCGCTGCCACTGCCACGTCCGCCGCCGCCTCCCTTGCCGCCACCCTTGCCTTGTGCGAAAGCTCCTGTAGCCAACACCAGCACGAGCAGACCCAGAAGGCCTAAATAAGTCCCTTTTTGAACCAACTTGCTCATTGCACGCCTCCTTAGATGAATTCCATTTTGCGGGATGGAACAAGAGGGAGAGGGTTAAGAGTCTACTACACTCAGCTGATGAAAGGCGACAGTTTGAATTACGCCCCTCCTTGGAGTGCGTAATTCAAACTGAGCCACTACTGCGTAAGACGCAGAGGGGGCGTGAACGGAGGGGCGCCCAACTACTTTATTTAATGCTCAATAGCTCGATTTCGAAGGTCAATGTCTCATTCGGAGGAATACTGACTTTCGGAGGAGGAGCGGGCTTGCCCTGTGGCCCGTAGGCAAGATTGCTCGGGATGATCAGTTTGCGCTTGCCGCCCAACTTCATAGTCATCAGGCCCTCGTCCCAGCCTTTGATCAGACCGCCGACGCCAACCGGGAACTCTGCTGGTCTATTCGTTTTATACGAACTTTCAAACTCAGTTCCATTCGACAACCAGCCGGTGTAATGGACCCTGACCGTTTGTCCGCGCTGTGGGCTTGGTCCGTCGCCGACGCGAAGGTCCTGGATTTTCAATCCCGAAGGAGTAGTGATCTCGGAGCCGGCTTGCGTGGCACGGCGAGTTATGACGTAGACGACCGCACCCAGTGCAATCACAGCGATCAGAATCATCGCGCCGATTCTGAGATTTCGATTGGCTGAAGCGGGTCCAGGATTAGCGTTTACAGTTGAAGACGCGACTCTCGGTCGCTTCCTGGCCTTGTTTATTTTTCGGTGTCGGCTTTGAGGCACGAGACGCTTTATACAGCATATTCGCGCAAAGGCGCAAAGGATGCGAAGACGAACCTTTGCTCCTTTGCGCCTTTGCGGGAAAAAATTCTATTCTTTCAATGTGCCACTCGTCGCCGTAATCCCCAAACCACACGCGCCGGTTGAAGTCCGCGAAGTTGCTGAGCCTGAGCTCGAGCGTGATTCGGCGCTTCTCGAAGTTGAACTCTCCGAAGTTTGCGGCACTGACGTTCACGTGCAGCAGGGCCGGTTAGCAGGCGTGCCGTATCCTTTAATTCCCGGTCACGTTTCGGTTGGACGTTTGCAGAAGATACGCGGCGAGTTATTCGACGTTGAAGGCAAGCGGTTCAGCGAAGGCGACCTCGTTACCTTTCTCGACGTTCATCGCACCTGCAATGCCTGCTGGTATTGCCTTGTCGCTAAAGCCGGAACACGATGCCCGCAGCGCAAAGTTTATGGAATAACTTACGGTCTCGACGATGGACTCTCCGGCGGTTGGGCCACTCACGTTTATCTCAAGCCAGGCACTCGTTGCATCAGGCTTGATGCCACGCCGGAAACGTTTATGGCAGGTGGTTGTGCATTGCCTACTTCCCTTCACGCTGTCGAACGCGGAGACATAAAGATCGGCGACACGGTTCTCGTACTCGGCTCCGGGCCAGTGGGTATCAATGCGATCGTTCTGGCGCTGATGCGTGGCGCGCTACGCGTGCTCTGCATCGGCGCGCCACAGACAAGACTCGACGCGGCGACTCATGCCGGCGCCGCAGCCTCGCTCAACATCGAAACGCATGATGAAAGTCAACGATTAGACTGGGTACTGGAAAACACCGCGGGACGCGGCGCGGATGTCACGATCGAAGCTACCGGCGCGCCGGAGGCTGTCGTCCAGGCGATGCGCTTTACTCGCGACGCCGGAACGGTAGTTGTCGTTGGGCAATACACCGACCACGGTCTTACTTCATTCAATCCTCATCTGGATCTCAATAAGAAACACCTCGACGTGCGCGGCTGCTGGGGATCTGAGTTTTCCCACTTCTATCGCAGCGCTCAGATCGTGTCGCAAAGATCGGAAGTGTGGTCAGGAATGAAACTGGATTCGTATGGCTTGAAGGATGCTAACGAAGCGCTGGCGGATGTTGCGCACGGACGCGTGCTGAAAGCTCTAATCCGACCGTAATTCAGGATCAAATACTACCTTCCGTTCCTTCTTGGACCACCACGACCACCGCGCCGCTGTCTCTCCTCTTTAATCTTCTGGAATTGTTGCCACTGCTCAGGCGTCAGCACTGTTTGCAAACGTCCATCCGCCTGGCGACGAATCTCCTCGACCTTAGGCTCCGACTCCCTGCGCACTGCTCGCAACTGTTCACGCGTGTCGCTGAAAATCTCCTGCACCTTTACTTTTTGATCGGGAGTCAAATTCAACCGCTGCGCCAGTTCATCCATTCGATTGCCCGGCCCGCGGTGTGCGAAACCCAGGCCTCGATACACGTTCAGCGCCAGGATGCCCGCGGTAAATCCGAGCACAAAGATGATCGCAGCCGCTACCCGTACCTGCCATTTATTTTTAGCAACATTGTTCATGACTTACCTTGCCTCGTCGTCATCGGCGTAAATTGCGCTCAGCACCTGATCGTATGTCATTTGCTCTTCACTCTGGCCCATGATTACTGACTCGGCCGAATATGCCGACGCCGTTTGATCCACCACTGGCGTTGGGGACGCCGGAAGCACGAAGCTCAGTACTGCAAGCGCTGCGGTCGTAACAGCCATGGAAGAGACGAGCGCTTTCGACGCCCTCCAAAGCCGCAACATTGCCGGCACGCTTTCCACCGCCTGCTGTTCCCGCAACGCGGCCATCACCCGTGTCTGGAAAAAGGGAGATGGTTCGATCGTAGTTTGCGCGCGGGTCCTGATGACCACAGCCGAAATCCTTGCAGCCTCGTAAGCACCGCGACACGAAACACAATCTTGCACGTGCACCCGAACCTCATGCAGTTCGCCCTCTGAAAGGTTCGCGATCGGCGTGTTGTCCAAAATCTCAGTGATGCACTTGTCTTTCATCTTTGATCACCTGCTCATTCAGCCGGCTTTCCGTTTTTATAACTCAACAACTTCTCCATTGCCTCACGAAGTTTACGTCGGGCTCGAAATGCCCTTACTTTAACCTTCGACTCCGACCATCCCGTCGCTTCCGCCACCTCTTTAATCGATGCATCCTCACCATCGATCATCAACAACGCCTGTTGATCCTCCGGAGGTAAAACCGCGAGCAATCGATCCGCGAGATCCGTTGCTACCAAACTGTTCTCGATGGAACGTTGCTCATTTCCATCACCCGATTGTTGCTCCAGCCAGCCGTGCTCATCTTCCGAGAGATCAGAAACTGAAAGCTCCGGTCGCCGTTTGGCTCCGCGAATCATGTTCAAACAAGTGTTTGTAGCGATTCGCGTCAACCAGCCTTCGATGGAGCCGCGGCCTTCAAAACTCCCAAGCTGCGTATATGCTTTCAAAAAAACTTCCTGCGCCGCTTCTTCAACCAAACTTCGCTGCCGGAAAAACCGGCTCGCTACACTAAACACTCGCGGACTGTAGCGCCTTACTATCTCCGCGAAGGCAGACTCATCACCGGCCTGCGCTTGACGCGCCAGGTCCAGGTCTAAAACCTGTTCGAGCCCACTCGTCGCCAGTTGCTGTCCTCATCGGCTTAACGGATGGCGGACTCTTCATAACGTCGAATCCGCCAAATCCGTGGGGGAACGCTTACTGATTGTCGTGTTTGCGCATTTCGCCACGTCGTGTTTTGAACTGCGCTTTCGACTGTTCCAGCTGGGCTTTCTGCTCAGCAGTTAGAACGGAAAGCATCTCCTGATGCAATCTGGCTCGCTCGCCCATCAGCTTCGCCTGGAGGCTCGCCATTTCCGTCAGTTTCTGAGTAGCCAGCGCTTCGTTGAACGTACCGCCTTCGTTCGCCTGACGCAACTCCTGGCGCTTGGCTCGAAGCTGTTCGCGCAGGGGTTTGTTCCGCTCGGCAAAGCTTTCGCGGATCTGCTTCATCTTAGCCTGCTGGTCTTCAGTTAAATTAAGCTGTTTGAAGATGCGACCCTGACGCATTCCTCCCCAGCCATGTCCTTTGTGTTGACCTCGACCGCCACGCCGTTCAGTGCGTGTCCCTTGAGCGTTGCCCTGATCGGGTGTAACCGACTGTGCAACGGCAATCGAGGCAGCCAAAGCAATCGCCGAGAGAGTAGCTATTGCCAATACCTTAAACCGTCCTAGTTTGTTCATCTCTATGTTCTTACTCCTAAGTGTTCCTTATTTATCCAGGGGAGTGTCCCGAAGCGATAGACACCTTTTCGCCGTGCATGGTTACAGAATTGTGGAAATTGGCCGATTTCCGGTTGTGATTGCCAATTTGTTGTTAATTGTCGATTGCCAGTTTGTTTTGTTTTAAAAATCTCAATTAGTAATCAGAAATCAGCAATTCGGCACAATGGTTGTAACTAATCTCAAACACGGGGTGTCTATGGAAACGAGGAAAATAATAGATGTCGACTCAAACAATTAAACATCCACCGCTGGTCACAGGAATTGGAACAACCGGCCGCAGTCTTGGTTGGTTAAAACTATATTGGACGAGACTGCTCGCAAATAAAAAGAAACTGCTGCTCGGCGGCGGTTTTATGGCGGCGATTGTGTTCGCCGGTTTTTACTTTTGGAACAGCGAGTCGAGCACTCCGCAATACATGACCGCCCGCATCGAGCGAGGCAATCTTCGTAATACAGTCACTGCAACCGGAACACTCCAGGCAGTAACGACGGTGCAAGTCGGCAGTCAGGCTTCGGGAACGATTTCCGCACTGTATGCTGACTTTAATTCAGTCGTTAAGAAGGGCCAGGTCATAGCCCAGCTCGACCCGTCCACTGCCAAAGCGCAGGTGGATCAGGCTCGTGCAAACCTCCAAAACGCACAGGCCAGTTTGGCGCAGGCTCGCGCAGCAGTCGTTAATGCTCGCGCGGGTGTAAGTGATGCGCAGGCAAAGGGTCTCGCCGCCAGGTCGACAGTGCAAAACAATCAAGCCGGCGTGTCGGGAGCCGAAGCGAACGTCGCCGTGCTGAAGGCGCAACAGGACGACGCGCTTAGTCTCCTGAAACAACAGGAGTCGTTACTCAAAGCGGGCGTTATCGCCCAGAGAGATTACGAGGTCGCACAGACCGCTTATCGGACGGCTGAAGCACGCTACAACCAGGCGGTGGCCCAACTGAACCAGGCGAAGCTGACTGAGCAATCGGCGTCGAGCGCAGGTATCGCGCAGTCGCAAGCGGCAGTTGAACAGTCGCAGGCGCAGGTGCAGCAAGCCCAGGCCCAGGTGCAGCAGGCTGCGGCTCAAGTGCAACAAGCACAGGCTTCGTTAAGTGTGGCGCAAGTAAATCTGAGTCACACGACCATCACCTCGCCGATCGATGGCGTTGTGGTTTCGCGCGACGTGAACGTTGGTCAGACTGTCGCTGCGAGCCTGTCGGCTCCGACGCTTTTCACGATTGCGAACGACCTGACGCAGATGCAGGTGATTGCAAATATCGACCAGGCCGACATCGGTTTGGTGGAGCAGGCGAAGTCAGTGAGGTTTACAGTTGACGCGTTTCCGGGCAAGGAGTTTGACGGGCAGATCGAACAGATGCGGCTCAATCCGGTGAACGTGCAGAACGTGGTCACTTACAACGTGGTGATTGACGTCAACAATCCCGAACAGAAATTGAAGCCGGGTATGACGGCTAATCTGACGATCACGATTGACGAGCGTAACAACGTGTTGAAGGTTCCAAACTCCGCGCTTCGCTTTACGCCGCAGGATAGACAGCGGACGAACGCAGGTGCTGGCCAGGGTCAGCGTCAGCAGGGTCAGGGTCAGGGACGCAGGCGGCAGCAGAGCGATAACGCCGCTCAGGGTGACAGTGGTGAGAACCGGTTTGCACCGGCATCAGCGCCAGTCCTGCCGGGTCAGATCCGCGTTGTGTGGGTGTTGGGCCAGGACAATAAGCCCGAGCGCCGCAGGATCACTGTTGGTCTGAGTGATGGCGCCGCGACTGAGGTTGTCGATGGTGATCTGAGAGAAGGCGATATGGTCATCACGGGTCAAACATTGTCCGGCGCATCCGCGAACGCAAACACGCAGTCGCGACCGCCAGGATTCGGTAACGCGCCGCGGACGGGTGGCGGAAGGCGGTAACGGGGATTTCACGGATGTAAATCCGGATTTTATCCGTGTTATCCGTGGTTAATGACGATTCAGGAGAAGCGATGTCTACTACGTTTGCAGTTGAGCCACAGGAGTTACAACCGGGAGTCGCGTTAGCGATGCCGGTGCCCGAAGCTCAACCCGTAATCCAGTTGGACCACATTCATAAGATCTACACGATGGGCGACGTCGAAGTTCACGCATTGCGCGGCGTCTCCCTGACGATTAGGCCGGGTGAGTTTGTGGCGATCATGGGTGCTTCCGGCTCGGGAAAATCGACGACGATGAACATTCTCGGTTGTCTCGATCGTCCGACGCGTGGCACTTACATTCTCGACGGTGAAGACGTTTCGCAGATGTCGAAAGACGAACGCGCCGATATTCGTTGTCAGAAGATCGGGTTTGTGTTCCAGGGTTTCAATCTGCTTTCACGCACATCGGCGCTGGAGAACGTTGAACTGCCGATGCTTTACCTCGGCGTTGACTCGGCCCAGCGGCATGCGCGTGCAATGGAAGCACTGGCTGCGGTCGGCCTCGCCGGCCGTGAGCAGAATCACCCAAACCAGCTGTCGGGGGGACAACAGCAGCGTGTCGCGGTCGCGCGTTCACTCGTCAACCATCCGGCGTTGATCCTCGCGGACGAACCGACGGGTAACCTCGATTCGCGCACTTCAGTCGAAGTGATGGAGATCTTTCAACGTTTGAATCGCGAGCGAGGCATCACGCTCGTGCTGGTTACGCACGAACATGACATCGCCGAATACGCTGATCGAATAATTGTTTTCAAGGACGGCAAGATCAAGTCGGACCACGCGGTCGAAAACCCGCGCAACGCCGCCGAGGAATTAAAAAACTTGCCGGTCATCAGCGACGATGACGACGACGAGGAGTAAATCGGCAATCGGCAATTGGAAATGATATGACTCTCTTAATGATCATTCGCGTCGCCTTTCGCGCACTTGTTCGCAACAAAATGCGTGCAGCGTTGACCATGCTCGGCATCATCATCGGCGTGTCCGCCGTGATCGCGATGGTGAGCATCGGCCAGGGTGCATCGGCCTCCGTGCAAGCTCAAATCGAAAGTATCGGCACCAATCTGCTCTTCGTAAGCGCGGGTGCGCAGAACGTCGGCGGTGTGCGCAGCGGCACGGGCGACACCGGCACCAACACGTTAACCGTCGAGGATCTCGACGCGATCAAGCGCGAAGTGCCGAGCGTTTCGATGGTTACCCCCAACGTCAATGCCAGATCTCAACTGGTCGCCGGCAACATGAACTGGAACACTTCAGTAACAGGTGTCAGTGAACAGTATCCAGAGATACGCAAGTGGCCGGTCGCGACCGGATCGTTTTTTACTGACGCCGAAGTTCGCACTGCCGCTCGAGTCATCGTCATTGGACAAACTCTCGCGGACAATCTGTATCCGGGCACTGATCCGATCGGCCAGGACATCCGTGTGGCGAACCTGCCGTTTCGAGTTGTTGGTGTGATGGCGAGGAAAGGACAGGATCCGCAAGGCCGCGATCAGGATGACGTTGCTTTTGCACCGTACACGACCGTGCAAAAGAAGGTGCTGGGACGAGACCGCATTCAGATCGCTTTCGTCTCCGCGATTTCACAGGATGCAACTTACACGGCCCAATCGCAGATCACAGACTTACTCCGCCAGCGTCACAAGCTGACGGCGAATGAGCCAAACGATTTTACCGTTCGGAACATGACTGACGTGGCCGAGGCGGCGAATGAGACCAGCAAGACAATGACCATTCTGTTGGCCTGTATTGCAGGCGTGTCATTGCTGGTGGGCGGCATCGGCATCATGAATATCATGCTCGTGTCAGTCACTGAGCGTACACGCGAGATTGGTATTCGCATGGCCATCGGCGCGCGCTCATCCGCGGTTCGTACTCAGTTTTTGATCGAGTCAATTGTTTTGAGCGTGACGGGTGGAATGATTGGCATCATTCTCGGTGTTGTTCTTTCGTTGGCCATACCAGCGTTTCTCGGTTGGCCCACATTGGTTTCGATGATGGCTATCGTCGGCTCAGTTCTCTTCTCCGCCGCGGTAGGCATCTTCTTCGGCTACTATCCCGCACGCAAAGCCGCGGCGCTCGATCCGATCGACGCACTGCGCTACGAGTAAGGCCGGACCACGGATAACACGGATAGATCCGGATTAAAATCCGTGTTATCCGTGTTACCATGCGCCGCATGCGCCGGACTCCGCTGGTCCTTTCTCTAACAGTCACACTTGTTTTAGCTTCCGTTACTTTCGCTCAGAGACGGTCTCAGCCACCCACACCAAAACGACCGCGGCTGGTGCTGTTAATCGTCGTGGACCAATTCCGCTACGATTATCTTGAACGCTTCGGAGATCTTTTTGGCCCAAACGGTTTGCGACGCTTGTTGCGCGACGGCGCATCGTGGACAAATTCCAACTACGACCATATGCCGACCTACACGGCTCCGGGTCATGGGACTATGATGACCGGGGCTTATCCG
>JAICGZ010000022.1 GCA_025922875.1 Pyrinomonadaceae bacterium | reverse complement strand
GCTTTGCCCGAAAAGTCTGATTCTCTGTGCAACCTCTGTGTCCTCTGTGTCTCTGTGGTCGTTATTACGAATGATCCTTAACCACAGAGGCGCAGAGGACACAGAGGTTGCACAGAGAAGAAGTCCGATCAGGACTTTCGGGCAAAGCAGCCTCAACGCCTCAACCGTTGAACGGCAAGAGTCGTACCCTGCCGCATTTACGTGAAGCGGCGTCCCAGTTTCGCCAGAGTTGAGGACTTTTCCTCATCGAGTGCGAAAGCTTACTCACAGTCGCTTTCGTCAAACTCAAAATGTTCACAAATACTCACTGGTTTAAGTGGCATGTTGCTTGCCCCTTTCGGCAATGGGAATTGTCAACCGGCAAAAAATGACGGAAGACTAACCACGTTGTAATCAGGAACGGGAAGAAATGGAGGTTTACCACCATGACAACCGATGAGCGCGACATTCTCGAACTTCTTAAAGATGAGTTGAACTTCATTGAGAAGGGAGGATACGGACGATCAGTTCGTACGCCGTGGCAAAACAAATCGACCTTTCAAGATTCCCTGTCCTGTATTAACTATGGTTACCCATATCGCGCTCATCCATGCAACGAATGCCACCTGCTCCAGTTTGTCAGCCCAGAACACCGGACTGAAGAAGTCCCCTGTCACTTCATTCCTTTAAACACTGATGGAGAAACCATCGAGGAACTGGAGATGCAGGACAATCAGGCAAAGCTCGAGCGAGAAGTTAGCCAGTGGCTTCGTGGCAAGATCAAGCAGATCGAGGAGGAGCGAACCGGACACGCAACCGTTTGAAGTCGACGAAAAGGGGGGTTAAAAACATGGATACCGCAGTAGGCTCATTAATAGCCATTATAGGATTAGCTGCGGCTCTCTGGTTCGGTTTCCGTTGGCTTGTTCGGTCCTCCTCCCGTTATCGAGGCTCCCGAGTAGTTACCTGTCCGGAAACCAAAAAGCCCGCAATCGTTGAGGTTGACGCGCTACATGCGTCGTTAACCTCAATTGTGGGCCTTCCCGACATCAGGCTTGAAAACTGCTCGCGCTGGCCCGTCAAGAAACAGTGCGGGCAAGAGTGTTTGACGGATCTCGACGTAGCGCCCGATAGCTGTCTAGTTAGCGGCGTGCTAATGCGATGGTATCGCGACAAGAATTGTGTCTACTGCGGAAAAGCTTTTTCAGAAATTCAATGGGTGGACCACAGGCCGGCTCTCCTCAGCACCGAGGGGAACTTGCTGAGCTGGAATGAAGTTGACCTGGATAAGCTCCGGGGCGTGCTGGAAACGCATTCTCCGGTCTGTTGGGACTGCTACATAACCCAGGACTTTCGCGTGAACCATCCTGACCTGGTTGTTTATCGACCTTGGCAGAACGATAGCTCCGGAGGCGTAGACGGCTCGTCTCCGCCACGTTGAGATCCACAAAGCCACAAAAGGCACAAGAAGCACAAATGAGTTGATGCCCCCACGTTGATTCGTTTGTGCTTTTTGTGGCCCTTGCTTTGCTCAACATAACTTTGCAGTAACAACAATGCGAAGGAATTCCCAGCACATGAAACAAAGGGTAACGATAGACGGCAACGAAGCAGCGGCTCACGTTGCTTACAAGACAAACGAAGTGATCGCCATTTACCCGATCACACCGTCATCTGCGATGGGCGAGTCGGCAGATGCCTGGTCGGCTGCGAATGAGAAGAACATCTGGGGCATGAGGCCGCTCGTGCGCGAGATGCAATCGGAGGGTGGCGCAGCCGGCGTCGTCCATGGAAGTTTGCAAACAGGCTCATTGACAACCACTTTCACGGCCAGTCAGGGATTGTTGTTGATGATTCCCAACATGTTCAAGATCGCCGGCGAACTAACCAGCACTGTCTTTCACATAGCAGCTCGAACGATTGCGACTCACGGTTTATCAATCTTTGGAGATCACAGCGACGTGATGGCGGCAAGATCGACTGGCTGGGCCATGTTGTTTGCCAACTCGGTCCAGGAAGTGATGGACTTCGCATTGATTTCGCAGGCAAGCACGTTGGAAGCTCGTGTTCCCTTCCTTCATGTTTTCGATGGTTTCCGCACCTCACACGAAGTGATGAAGATCACGAAGCTCTCGGATGAAGAGATTACCGAAATGATGGATATGGAGCTGGTACGAGCACATCGTGCGCGTGCGCTGACTCCCGATCGGCCAGTAGTCCGAGGTACCGCACAAAATCCTGATGTTTTCTTTCAATCTCGCGAACGGGCCAATTCGTTTTATCTGAAAACTCCGGCGATTGTTGAAAAAATCATGGAACGATTCGCTGCACTCACAGGACGCCATTACAAACTTTTTGAGTTCACCGGTCATCCAGACGCCGAGCGTGTCGTTGTAATGATGGGTTCCGGGTGCGAAACCGCTGAAGAGACAGTCGAATCACTGATCAAGCGTGGTGAAAAGGTAGGTCTCTTAAAAGTCAGGCTCTACCGGCCGTTCTCAGTTTCACATTTCATCGACTCGCTGCCCGCTTCGACTAAGGCGATCGCGGTGCTCGATCGCACTAAAGAGCCGGGAAGCACTGGTGAGCCTCTGTATCAGGACGTCGTGACTTCATTGTCTGAGACAGCCCCATTCAAACGAGACGTGCGCGTCATTGGAGGGCGTTATGGTTTGTCGTCTAAAGAGTTTACTCCCGCAATGGTGAAAGCCGTTTTCGATGAACTGAAAAAACCTGAACCAAAGAACCATTTCTCAATCGGCATACACGACGATATCACTTTCACCAGTATTCCGTTTGACCAATCATTCAGCACCGAGCCTGACGACCAGGTGCGTGCCGTCTTTTGGGGATTGGGCGCCGATGGAACAGTCAGTGCCAACAAGAACTCCATCAAGATCATCGGCGAGGAAACTCCGAACTACGCCCAGGGCTATTTTGTTTACGACTCCAAGAAATCGGGTGCGATGACAGTGTCGCACCTGCGCTTTGGCCCTCGTCCGATTAAGAGCACTTATCTGATTCAGCGCGCAAACTTCATCGCCGTGCACCAGTTTTCTTTCTTTAGTCAATACGATGTACTCGACACCGCATTGGAAGGTGCAACTCTATTAATTAATAGTCCATATGAAGAATCTGAGGTTTGGGATCATCTGCCCAGCGCAGTTCAAAAAGTGATTATCGAAAAGCGGTTGAAGGTGTATGCGATCGATGCCAATGGCGTTGCCCGAAACAGCCAGCTTGGCAACCGGATCAATACGATCATGCAGACGTGTTTCTTTGCACTGAGTGGTGTGTTGCCACGCGAGGAAGCAGTAACGAGGATCAAGGAGTTCATACGAAAGAGCTACGGCAAACGAGGCGAGCCGGTCGTGCGGCAAAACTTCGCGGCCGTAGATGCAGCTCTTGCTCATCTGCGCGAGATTACCGTTCCTGAAGCCGTGACTGGCTCGATTGAGTTCTCATCCAAAATTCCAGTCGACGCGCCTGACTTCGTGCGCAGTGTTACCGCCGAAATGATCGCGGGCCGCGGCGACCAACTGCCTGTCAGTGCTTTTCCGGAAGACGGGACGTATCCGGTTGGGACCACGCGTTGGGAAAAGCGAAACATCGCTCAGGAGGTGCCTGTCTGGGAGCCGGATCTATGTATCGAGTGTGGCAAGTGCGTCCTGGTTTGTCCGCACTCGACGATTCGCGCCAAAGTCTGTTCTGCAAATGATCTCCACGACGCCCCTGCGGGATTTAAATCCATGCCCGCAAAGTGGCGAGAGTTTGCCGATAAGTCGTACACGATTCAGGTGGCCGTCGAAGATTGCACGGGCTGCCGGCTGTGCGTAGAAGTATGCCCGGCTAAAGACAAGAGCAACGTGTCGCGCAAAGCGCTAAACATGCAACCGCAGTTGCCGCTGCGTGATAGTGAACGAGTTAATTGGGATTACTTCTTAAAGCTTCCGGATCTGCACCGGAACGGTCTGATTGCATTTAACTCCGTCAAGAACGTGCAGTTGTTACAGCCCTTGTTTGAGTTCTCTGGGGCGTGCGCAGGTTGCGGTGAAACACCTTACATCAAGCTGCTGACTCAACTGTTTGGAGATCGCGCAATCATCGCCAATGCCACCGGTTGTTCCAGCATCTACGGCGGCAACCTGCCTACGACTCCCTACACGACAAATGTTGACGGGCGTGGACCAGCATGGAGTAATTCTCTCTTCGAAGACAACGCTGAATTCGGCCTGGGAATGCGACTCGCTCTGGATCATCAAAGAGCTTACGCGCAGGATCTCGTCAACCAGCTACGCAACCATATTGGAGAATCGCTGGCGAACAGCCTGCTTAACACCGACCAATCAAGTAATGAAGGCATCAACATTCAGCGCGAACTGGTCGCAGCATTGAAGGTGAAGATCAGTTCCCTGGATAAGGTCGAAATGCGCGATCTGCTTAGCGTGGCTGATTCTTTAGTCGAGAAGAGCGTTTGGATTGTTGGCGGTGATGGATGGGCCTACGACATTGGTTACGGTGGCCTCGACCACGTGCTCGCGAGCGGTCAAAACGTCAACATTCTTGTGCTCGATACAGAGGTTTACTCAAACACCGGCGGCCAGGCCTCCAAGGCAACGCCACTGGGCGCGGTGGCGAAGTTTGCCACCGGCGGAAAGCCAACCGCAAAGAAAGATCTGGGAATGGCAGCCATTCGCTATGGCGACGTCTACATCGCACAGGTGGCGATGGGCGCAAACGATACGCATACAATAAAGATATTTCTCGAGGCAGAAGCGCATCCAGGACCTTCACTGATCATCGCCTACAGCCAATGTATTGCTCACGGGATCGACATGAGCAGAGGGATGCACCAGCAAAAGCTGGCAGTGGACTCAGGTCACTGGCCTCTCTATCACTACAACCCACGACTGGCTGAGGAGAACAAGAACCCATTTCAACTCGACTCGAGCGATCCAAAGATCGCGCTGCAAGACTACATTTACACCGAAGGTCGCTATCGCATGTTGAAACAAAGCGAGCCGGCCGTGGCCAGGTTTCTTCTTGAACAGGCGCAGAAAGCCGTGTCGCGACGTTGGCAACAATACAAGCAACTCGCTGAACCGAAATTGTGTAATCCGGCAACGAAGGGCACGCCATGAACTTAACAACTAACTACCTTGGAATGTGCTTGAAGAATCCGATCGTGGCGTCTTCGTCACCACTCTCACACAGTGTAGACAGCATTCGTCGCCTGGAAGACGCGGGCGCCTCGGCTGTTGTGATGTATTCACTGTTTGAAGAACAGATTGGTTTCGATAGCTACTACATTGACTATCACCTGACGCAGGGTATCGAGAGTTACGCTGAATCGATCAGCTATTTTCCCGACATGCAGAGTTACAACGTTGGTCCGGACGAATACCTGAATCTAATTCGCCGCGCCAAGGAAGCGGTCGCTATTCCGATAATTGGCAGTTTGAACGGCGCTTCTGTTGGCGGCTGGACGGATTACGCGACGCTGATTGAAGATGCAGGTGCTGATGCTCTCGAACTGAATATTTATTACCTTCCGGCAAACGTTGAGCTCACAGGATTCGAAGTCGAAACACTTTACGTGGAAATCCTCTCAGCCGTAAGACAGGCGGTGACTATCCCCGTGGCAGTGAAGCTTAGTCCCTTTTTCAGTTCCATCGCCAATATGGCAAATCGCTTCGCAAACCATGGCGCTGACGGGCTGGTTCTTTTCAATCGCTTCTACCAACCCGACTTCGATCTGGAAAAACTCGAAGTTGTACCACGCCTGGTCTTGAGTAATTCGAATGAACTGCGTCTGCCATTGCGCTGGGTGGCGATCTTGTATGGCCAGCTTACAGCAGACCTTGCGATCACGAGTGGGATTCACACTTCGCACGATGTCATTAAAGGTTTGATGGCTGGAGCTAAAGTGACGATGATGGCTTCAGAGTTACTGCATAATGGAGTGCGAAGGATAGGACAGGTTCTGAACGAGGTCGTCACCTGGCTGAAGGAGCATGAATACGAGAGCGTTACGCAAATGATTGGAGCGATGAGCCAAAAGCACTGCGCCGAACCCGCCGCTTTCGAAAGAGCGAATTACATGAAGATGCTGGATTCGTATCGGCCACTGAACTGAGCCACAAAAAGCACAAAAGCATCCACAGATTACACAGATTTTATGAATCAATCTTTGTAATCCGTGGATGAAGAACGTTTGAGAGGAACGTAGTGCGGGATCCACATCTTGTTGGTAACGGCGCGCTTCAGAGAATCAAGGCTGATCGACGCCAATCCGGCTCGCACCGCTTCAGTTCCCACCTCCACGGCCACTCGATATGAAATCTCTCGAACGGCTTCCAAAGGCGGGAAAAGTGGACCATCCGGATCGTTCAACGCCGGAGAGAACTCGCTCAATACACGCGCTGCGGCAGAGAACATGGCGTCAGTAACTCGACGCGCACCCGACGCCATGACTCCCAAGCCCACACCTGGAAATATAAAAGCGTTGTTACATTGACCGGCCTTAAACAGCCGCCCGTGATGAGTGGTTGCCGGAAAAGGACTGCCTGTTGCAATCAAGGCACGCCCGTTGGTCCATTTCATAAGGTCGCCGGGCGTCGCTTCGCTCTTTGAAGTTGGATTTGACAGAGGGAAGATCACCGGTCGCTCGACGTGCTTAGCCATCTCGCGAATAACTTCCTCACCGAAAGCTCCGTACTGACCAGATGTCCCGATCAAAATCGTCGGATGAACGTTCTTTACAATGTCCAAAAAATTCAAACCGACAGACTCGATTGACGCTGCTGGATGAGCAAATTTCTTTTTTTCGCGTTCGAGATTACTACGTCCGTC
This sequence comes from Pyrinomonadaceae bacterium, assembly GCA_025922875.1. GTDB lineage: Bacteria > Acidobacteriota > Blastocatellia > Pyrinomonadales > Pyrinomonadaceae > PSRF01. Next base: position 28,711 of record JAICGZ010000022.1, on the reverse strand, counting down.
GTGAACGAGGCCCTTGCTGTCGACCAGCCACAGTTGTTGTTTTGCCTCATGCTCCGTGTATCCCGCGTGAGCCATCGCAGCGACGATCTGTTCACAAATCCCAATCGCGGATGAGCCCGCTCCCAGGATCACGATTCGCTGATCGTTGAGTTCTGAATGCAATACCTTCAGCGCTGCTAAGACGCCGGCGACGGTTACTGCGCCTGTTCCCTGAATATCATCGTTGAAAGAGCATAGTCGATCGCGGTAACGCTCGAGTATTCGCGCGGCATTGTGCTTTGAAAAATCCTCCCACTGTAGCAACACTCGCGGAAACTTCTGCTTTACTGCTTCGACAAACGCTTCGATAAAGTCGTCGTACTCCTGCCCTCGAACCCGCGCATGCCGCCACCCTAAATACAACGGATCGGCTAACAGTTCGGGGTTATCGGTGCCGACGTCGAGCATGATCGGAAGAGTTGCGGCCGGATGAATTCCTGCACAAACAGTGTAAAGTGAGAGTTTTCCGATTGGAATGCCCATCCCTCCGACTCCCAGATCTCCGAGTCCGAGTATTCGCTCACCATCGGTTACTACGATTACTTCAACTTCTTCGGAAGGAGCGTTATCGAGGATCGCGGGAATCTGATTTCGATGGGGATAAGGGATGTACAGGCCACGAGGGCGGCGGAACACATGGCTGTACTGCCTGCAGCCTTCACCTACGGTCGGCGTGTAGATGATAGGCATCATCTCACTGATGTGTTCCTGCAACAGACGATAGAAGAGTGTCTCGTTGCGATCCTGCAAGGCCGTCAAAAACACATAGCGTTCAAGGTCGCTGTCTTTTCGACCAAAATTTTCGTAGGTGCGCGCGAGTTGTTCCTCAATGGTCGAACAATGCAGAGGAAGCAGTCCCACAAGGCCGAACTCGCGCCGCTCATCTTCGGGAAAAGCGCTGCCTTTGTTCAGCAACGGATTGTCCAATAGCTCTTGCCCGGTGAGACTGGTTTCCCTCAGAGTCTCGCTTGGACTCTCGACAACAGTACTCATTGAAATTAACGCTCCTTTGGGGAGCTGCTTCTTACTTGTATGCGCCAATTGTGATCGTGACAATGGGCACAGCAGTCGCGGTCTTGTTGTACGACACCCAGAAGCGTTCCGAATCGTACATCATCATTTTGAACACAGAGCCATCAGGTCGCGCCAGCAGGCCCTCGCCCACTACGCTTTTGTAATCGGGCGCACCCACACCGCCGTGGTAATCCGTGGAAATGGTCACAACTTTTTGCGCCGCATTGTAGGCAATCTGGACCGTCTCATCTATTGAGAAAGCATAAAAATCCTGTTCGTCACTCTTCAATGCCGGCTCGCCGAGTTTCGCCCTCACTTCCACCGCGGTCATGCCGAGACGCACACCGCGATACTCCCTGTAGAGCGGCTGCTGTACTTGCGCAGGAGCCCTTGCGGTTCTCGCTCCCGGAGCTGTGCTTTGACCTTTGGCAACAATAGACGCCAATAGAAATAAGACAAGCGCGCCAATTAGAAACAATATCAATTCAGTGATCCCAATTCTGGGTCTGTCTACGGTATTTCTCATTTCAATCGCCTCCTCCGAGGGACGTGTGTGATCACTTCTCCCTCTCTTCCAAACGCTTCCCGGTGACCCAGGTATAATTTGGGCCAACAGAAAACCACACTGGCCTAAGCGCAATGGACGTGCCGAGCAGTGGTTGAGGAATCTGGCAGAAAAAGAGAGTCTCGAAGAGACGCAATTGCGGAAAGTTCACCAACTAAAGCGCGAAAGCCCGCAGTGGATTACTTGGTCGTAAACTACGTCGTCAAGGAACTTCGCGACTTCAGGTTTGCCCTCCCTGGAGTGCCGGCGGCCTGGCGCCGCTTTGGCCATGTTCACGCAAGTTCGGAACAAAAGCGGCGCCAGGCCGCCGCACTCCAAGGAGGCCGCACAATTCAAACTGATCCGAGAGCCCCACACGGGGAAACGGTCACGGTAAGACCAAAAGCGTTCTCGTGCCGTCATCTGCCAGGATAGAGAGCGCTACAGGCTCACCAGTCTCAGTTTTTTCGAGACTAATCTCTGTCGGACGCCTGATGGAATGCGTAAGATGGTTGAAAGGCTCGTTACCAGCCATGATCAGGATCGTGTTGCCCTTCGTCTCGTCCCATTCATCAATCACGCCTCCGAGCACCAACCCGGTTCCTTCGACCTGGGCGCCGAGCTCCGGACTAAGGACTTCAAGATTAACCATCCATCCCTGGTGCCGGCTGCTGAAATGATTGAGAAATGGCGACCATTCGCTTTCTGGAATTTGTCTTGTTTGCATTGGGGTTTCCTTCGTTAAAGCGAACTCGTTGTACTTTTTCTATTTCAATCCTGGCCATATGCGGCTATGACTCGTTTACGAATCTCACTTACTGCCAGCCCTTGTTTGTGAAGGTTATGGGCCATCAACGCTTCACCGATGCAGATCCCACAGTTCTCACCGTGCTCAGATTCAAAACAACTGTGCAGACTCTTATGGTTGTGACCTCTATCGCAATGGCAATAACAGGGGAGCTGGGCCAGCGTTTGCGGGATCTCCTTAGCAGCCTGATACGCGAGTTTCTTATTCCCGGTGAACAGTTCCGGAGAGAGCGTCGCCCTGAGCTGCGTTTTGTCAGGCTCCGAGGCGTAATAGGCAGGAACTCTTCCTGTAGCTGCGTATTGCATATGCGGGTGTTTCTGATTCTGCTGTGGTGCAGGCTTTGTGACAGGCGGTACAGACGTCTCGACTACTTGCCTTTCGTCTTTCGACCAGGACGCAACCACAATCGCGGCGATTAATAAGAAAAGGAACAGGATTAGTAGCTTTTTCATTTCATTCATCCGGTTGGCAACGACTGTGCCGTGCAGCGCGGTGGGGTATTAAACGAATTCTCGGCTCAGGACGTGTGAATTTTCCGCAGGTCCATGGTGGAATCTCTCACCAGGGACGACCCTTGCAGAAAGGAAAAAAAACACAAACGAGATCAACCGTTCAGGCATCGATCCCGTTTGTGTGTTAGCCCCTATTGAGCAGTCTACTTCACCTTTACCTCGATTTGTTTGGGAATTGCGGCTGTGTTCTTTGGTAGCGTCACAGTCAGCAATCCGTCTTTGAATTCGGCGAAGATCTTGTTGCCGTCAACAAAGGCCGGCAGGGTGAAGGTCCGAAGGAATTCACCGTAGTGACGTTCGATGCGATGAAAATTCTCGCGTTCGATTGTTTCGTCAAACCTGCGCTCTCCGCGTAGTGTCAACAAGTTGTTTTCAACTGTTACGTGTACATCCTCCTTCTTCATGTCCGGCAGTTCCATCTTAAGAACAAGTTCTTTGTCCGTTTCATAGATGTCGCATAGTGGCATCCATGTGGTAAACGGCATGGTTTCTTCCGTAGGAAGGAAGGGTCTGAACGCGGTGAACGGATCCTCCAGAAATCTCATTGGAGTAGTTTGAAAGAGCCGAAACGGATCCAGTGGTCGAAAATTCCTGGTCCTGGTTGGGCTCATAAAAGTTCCGGGTGTCATGATTAACCTCCCTCGGCATTGGCGCACCCGGGCAACCGTATGCTTATGGATCTCGACGTGGGAGATCCATAAAACATTCTTGCCCGCACTGTTCCTTGATGGGCCAACGCGAGCAGTCTTAAAGTCAAATATCAGGAAAGCCCACAGTTGAGGTCAACGACGCGTGTAGCGCGTCGACCTCAACCTATTGCGGGGCCTCTTAGTTTCCGGACAGGTAACATTCGCGGGCCTTGATACCTGGAGGAGGACCGAACCAACCAACGTAAGCCGAACCAGAGAGCCGCAGCTAGTAATATCAGGGCTATCAATGAGCCTGCTGGGGTCTCCATGTTTAATCTCTTTCGCCGGCTAGAACATTTGCGTGTTCGGTTCGCTCGTCCTCGATCTGTTTGATCCTGGCGCGAAGCCAGTTGGTAACTTCTCGCTCAAGCTTTGCCTGGTTCTCCTGCATCTCCAAATCCTCGATGGTTTCTCCATCAGTATTTAACGGTATGAAGTGACAGGGAACTTCCTCTGTCCGGTGTTCTGAGCTAACAAAATCGAGCAGATGGCATTCGTTGCACGGATGAGCGTGATAGGGGTAACCATAGTTGATACAGGAGAGGGAATCTTGAAAGGTCGATTTGCTTTGCCATGGTCTACGAACTGATCGTCCGTACCCTCCCTTCTCGATGAAGTCCAACTCATCTTTAAAGAGTTCCAGAATATCGCGCTCATCCGTTGCCATGGCCTCAAACCTCCATTCGCCTGCGGTCCCGGTCAACAAAGGTTAGCGTCCGTCGTCCTGACGGTTTGCATTCCCATTCGTGGAAAGCGCAAAGGACATGCCGCTCGATTCATTTCGAATTCTGGAACTTATGAATGTGGTATTGAGGAACATTTCGCACCCGATGCGGGAAAGTCCACAACCGCGGCTACACACACATTCGGTCGAAGGCTTGAAGAGAGCTTTGCCCGAAAAGTCCTTATCGGACTCCTTCAGACTTTCGGGCAAAGTCGCGCGTCAGTTAATCGCGTTACCTCACGAGCTGTATCGTTATGGTGACTACCGGCACAACAGCCACGCTCTTGTTGTAAGAGACCCACATTCCCTGATACTGCACCATTCTGAATAGCGAACCATCAGGTCTCTCGAGCAGGCCCTCGCCAACCACGGTTCTGTAATCCGGCGCCCCAACGCCACCGGTGTAATCGGTGGAAATAGTCATGACTTTTTGAAACGCGTCGTAACCAATCTGCGCCGTTTCAGATGGCGAGAGAGCAAAGAAATCCTGTTCCTTGCTCTTCATCACCGGCTCGCCAAGTCTTGTCCTCACTTCCATTGCCGTCATGCCGATTCGCACGCCGCGATATTCTGTGTAAAGCGGCTGTTGAATTTGTGAATGGGCTCGCACGCCTTTCATTGCAGTCGACGGGGTTTGGCCGTTGGCAACCACGGCCAACAATAAAAGCAAGAGGATCCCAATCAGAAGGTAGGTCAAGTCAGTAAGGCCAATCTTGCTTTTTTCTGTGCTGTATCTCATTTCATTCACCTCCTCTGAGGGCCTTGTGTGATTATTTCTGTGTCTCGTATGCTCTTCCCGACTGCCCAAAGGTGTCCTCCGGCGCGAACCTCAAGGACGATCTCATCGAGAGGACGTCGTGGGGGGCCAAACATTACATGGCCCAGGCGCCCATCGTATGCACCTCGATGGCAGGGGCACTGGAGACATCGACTCCGGCCATCGAAATCCACGGAACACCCCGCGTGAGAGCATCTGCGGCTGTAAGCCCTGTATTCGCCCTCACTCAGTCGCAGCAACACAGCCGGATCGTTACGTGTTGGGTAGTTAAAGTAGAGGCCGGATCCAGGTAGCAATAACTCGGCGCCTTCGATCTTCCTTGCGGGATAGGCGACCATCGAGTTTTGCGCTGCCACGGTTTCGGTTAGGTTTGGCGCTGCCAGCATCACCGCCGTAGAAGTCAATAAAAGATCGGCGCAGAATGCGCGTCGAGTGGTGTGTAGTTCGTTGTCCTCACGATTCATTGGAGTCGCTCCTCTCACCTGAACACCCTCAGCCGGTTAGTGGCACAACACCACAACCTATTAGCGCAATGTACATGCCGAGCAGTTTTGAGTTGATCTTGGTGGGAAAATGGGGAGTAAGACGAGCAACTGCGAAAACTTCACCAATCGAAGCGGGAAAGCTCGCACTGTGGCTCGCTAAGCGGCAGTTCGAGTTTCCGGAAAACCTTGCCGGCTCATTCTTCCAATACCAACAACGCCGTTTGCCCTCCGCCAGAAGTTACATTCAACAGTGAAGAGGCCGAGATGCGAATTAACGCTCCCTCGACTTCATTCTGAAACAGAAATGGATTGCAATCGACGAACAATTCATCGAGATAGACTCGGTCCGAATAAGCTGGAATGCTTGTTTTTTCCAGGATCACTCTTTCCTGAACCACATAAGGCCTCTGTAACGCAGCTTTGACTGCTTCCAGCCACTGCTGTTTATCGCTCTCCCACCCTAAAAACACACCATGGCCTCCATAATCGTCGTTAGGTTTCAGGACAAAGCGTTCTCGCTCATTCAAAATCAACGTCTCCAAATCAACCTCTGAACCCTGAAAAACTGTTCGCGAAGGTTTAACGTAACGGGTCCACGGAATGTGTTTTTGAATCACGTCAAGCTCACCAGAATCAAATAGATACTCGTAAGCCGGATCCGAAAGAACTGCAAACGAAGACTTTTTGTGTGCGAGCTTTGTACGGAAAGAGTTTGCCATGCACACACGACGCTGCCGGTATGCCTGGACCAGCGGATGGTCCAACTCAAACTTGCTCAGAAATTCGTGAATGATGACTCGCTTGTAAACAATGTCGATCCGCAATCCTTCCACAGATAGGTAGTCGCCGTTATATTCGAGGTCGTGGGGATCGGCTATTAGCGTGGGATATCCCTGGGCGACAAAATAGTCTTTCAGAATTCGAAACTCACTGCTGGTCGGCACACCATCCCAATCGACGATTGCAATTCGAGGCTTATCCTCTTGTCCGCCCCACTCGCGATACGCTTTTAACAGCGACATTAAAAGCGCCCGATGCGGCTGAGGCAGCCAATGAGCATTGGCTTGAAGAAACTGTTTAACTGCCGGTAACCGGAAAAGAATTTTCTCCAGTTGCATCTGATCACCGACACCGGCAGGTGTTTCTGCGTTGTACTCCAGAAAGTGGAAGCCCTTCGCATTCACATGGGCATCGAGACGACTGCTCACACACAAGCCTGAATACCCTGGTTCAATGCGCGCCGCCTTTTCTTCGGCTTGTGTAAGATCAAGCCTGGCCAACACAGCCTCATCCTTGAGAGCCGCGGTCGCAACTTTTTCGAATACACCACCAAGCGTTTCGGCGGCGCGCTTTACAGTTTCATACTGAGTGCGAGGCATTATATGAGGGCGCAGAAAAGGGCAGGTGGGACGGTTGCCTTGAAGTAGCCCAAGCTCCCGCTGGGCAGCTCGCAATTCTTCGAATAACGCTGCGCCGATAGTGGTGTCGCCGACGATCATGTGATCTAGTTTTTTTATTCGATCTTCCATGAAAGCTCTAGTGCCGCCGGCGCTGATTTGCGCCTAACGGACTTGCTCTGCTCATTGTGAAATTTTTGAACTGCTTCGGTCATAGATCTGAACGGCAACGGCTATACCATCACAATACTGTGTATCAGGACGTTTTTTTGATGAGACCAAGAAATTTTCCCGATCTGGAACCGTGCCACCCGCCCGAAATCAAAGTGAAAATTCCGGCATGGTCATTGCCTACTTGAGCGTGCGTCGCTTCGTTTCGGGTGATTATCAGAATCATCATGTAAATCGTGTCTAATCCTGAAATCCTGTAAAAACAATCGTTTGTGCCTGGGCGCGAAAAGTCAGCTTCACGGATTAACATGGTTATCAGGAATAACAGGATTTTTTTGCAAAGCCGGGCCCAGGTGCGCCATGCGAATCAATGCCAGACTTTCATACTGGAAGGTAACTACTAAGCCGTGTCGAATGATTCTACATTGCCTGGAGACGCGCGCACGAAGCGCCCGGCCGGACGCATGGAACATGAGCATTCACCCGATGCTATTCGTCGTCGCCTGGAGAGTGGTCCAAAACACAACTATCTTCGCGACTGGATCTACGGCGGTGTCGATGGCGCGGTGACTACTCTGGCTGTTGTTACGGGAGTTGCCGGCGCGCAGCTTTCAGCCTGGATAATCCTGGCGCTTGGATTTGCAAACCTGTTTGCTGACGGGTTTTCGATGGCGGCCAGCAACTATCTTGGCACTAAATCGGAACATGACGATTGGCGACGATTGCAGGATATCGAGAATCGTCACATTGATCTGGCGCCAGAGGGTGAGCGAGAGGAAGTCAGACAGATCTTTGCACGCAAGGGATTCGAAGGCGAGCAACTCAGTCGCATGGTCGAACTTGTAACAGCGGATCGTGAACGCTGGGTCCAAACGATGCTAATCGACGAATACGGCTTACCTCATGCGGTACGTTCACCGTCGATTGCGGCGCTCTGCACGTTTACTGCGTTTCTGATTTGCGGGTTAGCGCCGTTAGTACCTTACCTGTTTCGTAGCGAACACTCGCTCACGCTGTCCGTACTGTTGACCGGAATTGTTTTCTTTGTCATCGGCTCAGTAAAGAGCAGATGGTCCACATCGTCGTGGTGGCATTCGGGTTTTACAACACTTGCGGTCGGCGGCATCGCTGCGTCACTCGCCTACTTCACGGGTGTATTTATCAAGTGGTTATTGAGCTGATGAGAGTCCTGTCTGAAAGGAAATAGAGTCGCAACATGATCCCGTTCACCATCGCTGACTTTTTGCGTGTGTTTGAGCAATATAACAATGCCATCTGGCCCGGACAGGTTTTGATTTATCTGCTCGCATTGATTGCAATTGGTCTCGCGTTCACACGTCGAACACTATCCAGCAAATTCATTAGTCTCATACTTGCCTTACTCTGGTTGTGGATGGGTGTTGTCTACCACCTGGTATTCTTCAGCACAATCAACAAAGCCGCACGATTCTTTGCAGTACTTTTCATCATTCAATCCGTGATCTTTGTCTCAGCAGGTATTGTGAATTCCAGTTTGTCCTTTAAATTCAGGTCCGGCACGCAAGGTCTAATCGGCGCGGGGCTTATAACGTACTCAATGGTTATATATCCCATCGCCGGCGCAGCGCTCGGTCATACGTATCCTGCCGCCCCTACATTTGGCGTTCCCTGCCCCACGACGATTTTTACGTTTGGGATGTTGCTAGGCGCTGGTGTCAATATCCGCTTCTACGTACTGATCATTCCCCTGCTGTGGTCCCTGATTGGGTTGTGGGCTGCGATCTCTCTGGGTATGTATGAGGATTTGGGTTTAGCAGTTGCCGGGTTAATCGCGGTGCGTCAGTTTAAAAATGGACAATTACGTATTCAGCGTATTCAGGACCTCGCACAAAAAAATCCTGTTAATCCTGATAATCATGGTAATCCTGTGAAGCTGACTTTTCAGGCCCAGGCACCTCAAATCAAGGCGAAACGTTTTTTGAACCAGAGGTAACCCGAGTGAAAGCTTGACAAGATGATCCTTCTGGACTAAGTAAATGACGAAATGCTCATAGATACTTTACGCAACGCCGTAGGCGAGGCACGTTGCAGGATTTTCGATTGGCAGCATGGGGTTCGCACCTGCGGCAGTAGTAATCTAACCGGTTTGACTATTGTGGGTGACAATAGCTCACACGGGGGAATTTACTATCCGTCTCATCCGAAGTTCCTTTTTGAAGTACTCGGCTCATTAAACATCGACTATCCGTCTTACACCTTTGTCGATATCGGCTCTGGGAAAGGTCGCGTGCTGCTCCTCGCTTCAGAATTTCCTTTTTCTGAGATCATCGGTGTCGAATTCGCTACCGAACTGCATGAGATCGCATGCCGAAATATTCGACACTACCGAAGCAAAACTCAGAAATGTAAAAATGTAAAAAACCTCAACCTCGATGCCATCGAATTCGAATTCCCGCTGACACCGCTTGTCCTATATTTCTTCAACCCTTTTCGTCCGCCTGTTTGGGTCCCTGTACTGCAACGTCTCCAACGCTCGCTTGACTCACATCCCCGTGACGTAATATTGCTCTACGAGAATCCCTGTCATGGTGATCTCATTGAACAGCACACCGCGCTCAGATGTATCGAAAAGTCGACTTACCACAACACCTATAGATTCGAACATCACTGATGACCTTTGAGCGCCCGGCGCACTCGCGCTTTCAAATTATCGGGAAGAGCATTGAACATATTTCTGCCTGATTTCTCCAAAGCCTCTTTAAGCTCGTAACGATGCAACCACGTTCGATCGAGACGATAGCGATAGACAGGGACGATGCTTCCTCCCATCCGCCGCACGAAAAGGTGCGCTCCACCGAGGCTGTAACGTGTGTACCCTTCCCTGCATGCCCACTCAACAATCCGCCACTGCAACAGGTCATTCGGTTTGAGCCTGAGATATTCAACTAAAGAACTGTTCGCCGCATATTCGATCATTGCCCCGGGATATAACCGAATGATCGTTGCCGCGATGATCTTACCTTCGTGGCGAGCGAGAAAAAGTCGACGATTCTGCAAACTGAGGGCTTCTTCAATAACGTCGAAAGACGAGGGCGTGATCTTTTTCCGCCGGCACCAGTCAGCATAAATTTCGTAGTAAGCTCTGAATTCGTCACGTGTGCCGGCAATAACGACTTCTAAACCGCCTTTGATTGCATTCCGAATATCCGTTCGTCGAGTGTTTGAAAACTGCCTGAACAATTCGTCGGGTCCTTTGGTTAAATCCAACATCACAACACCCTCTTCCTGCTTACATCGATATCCGTATTTTGAGAGAGTATTGAGTGGCGCCCAACTATAGAATGTTATTAGCTTTTCCGATTCGGCTTCATTAAACAATCCAGCCACCAGGGCATCGGATGCCGCCGCGAGATCGACCGTTTTGTCAAAACATATCTGCGGTCGTGACATTAAGCCGCAAATTAACTGCTGCTCCTCGTGTATACCGCTGAGGGCGGCTACGACTCGCTCACCTTCCCAGGCAAGTACTACAAACGGCCGTTTGTCGCGAACAAAAGGTTCGCGAAAATATTCCGGCGACACATAGTGTGAGGCAAAATCCGCCCGCGCCAGAAAATTCCTCCAGCGATCCTCAACACCTATATCGTCTGGATAGCTATGCAGGATGGTCCAGGTTGTTTGGGTCGATGAATCTTCCATCGGGAGGTTGGAATATCCACTGAGGCGTTAGCTCCTGAGGCGATGCGCCGTGAATCGCCGCAGCAGACGAGGAGCAACGCGCATCATGAGGATAGCCGCGCGCAGTTTCCAGCCGCCACGCACCCGGTGTGCTCGCGTGAAGGAGGCCCGCGCTTCGTCGAATCGCCCGCTGAGTAGACGCAGCTTCCCTTTCGCGAGTTCGACGGCGGCTTCCTGCAACTTCATGACACGCGAGAGCTCCGCGTGCTCCGCAGACGTCAGATCGTAGTTGTCCTTAATGTGACGGTAAACCAACATTTCACGCGCGAGGCGGTTCATCACGTTCCCAGACAAACTGTCCCGGCGACAGCGATAGCCCAAGAGTACTTTGCGCTGATACCCGAGGCGTGCGCCAGCTCTCGCCAGCCGAGTCCACAACTCGAAATCCTGTGCGTTACGCAGCCTTTCGTCAAACAGTCCCGCCTCGATGAGTGCGCGTCGCCGCGCGACCACGCCCGATGTGATAACGTTGCACTCGTTGCGAACAAGACTGACGAACGTCACGGGCCCGCGGGAAGGCGCGGTCTGCATGTAGGTCTTTCCCGTCATCACTGGATCACCAAAGAGCCGCGCGTCTGAATAGGCGAGATCGTAATTACCCTCGCGCAGGAATTCCAACTGTTTTTCGAGATAATCGGGCATCCAGACATCGTCGCCGTCGAGAAAGGCGACGAACTCGCCGTGCGCCTCTCGCACGCCGCGGTTGCGCGCCGCGCTCGCGCCGCAGTTGTCCTGCCGCAGGTAGCGAATGCGCTCCCTGTAAGGCGCGATCGCACGCTCCAGCTCGTCCGTGTCAGGCGAGCCGTCATTCACGACGATGACCTCAAACTCCGTTAGGGTCTGAGAGAACACGGAGTTGAGCGTCTCCGTGATATACGGCGCGACCTTGTACGCCGGAATGACGACGCTGACCAAAGGGGTAGGCCTCGCCCCAGCGTCTTCTTTCTTTTTCACTGCGACACTCCGTCCCTGTGCATACAATTACTGACATCTGATTGCTAGAACAGAACGAATAACCGTGAAAATTTATCTGATATCACCCGAAAGGCGCTGCTCCTCCAGAGCTACTAATCTCCCGACGCTCATCTGAGAACGAGCAGATGGCCCAGTCTTTTCCATCTCGCGTGCCAGACTGGTACGAAATACCGTACTCACTCGTCCACCTCAGCAACACTGCTCTTTCCTGAGGGCGTTCGGCATCGTCCAGCAGAATGACTGCACCCGGAGCGAAGTGCGAGCGGAGCACCGGCAATAAACCGAAGCGCCCGCCTTTCACGTTTCCGGGTGGACCATCCGCGATGATCAAACTGAAGTCTTGCGGGAGCGCATCAAGCGGAGGATCGTACCAACAGAAACTGCCGTAATCACGCAATGGCGCGAGCGTCAAATGAACGTTAGTCAGCTTACAACGTCTTAGCTTTGCTTCCGTGTTGCGGAAGTACTGAGGGTCATGCTCCAGCGTCCACACAGGCAGACCGCGACGACCGGCTAGCGTCGCCAGAACCAGCGTCGTTAGACCGCTGCCGAGTTCGAGGACAGGTCCTTGCACCGTGGCCGCCCAACGTGCGACTTCCTCCAAATACCCGCCGGCGGCACGAAACCCGTCATCGCCCCATCCACGCCCGAGTTCGTCCAGAAGATGGCGCGGCGGCGGTTCACCCTCGCGGATCAGCGCAAGTTGGCGGATCGCGGTGCCGAGCCGGCGCTCTCTGCCGATGCTCTTAATCTTGTCCTTAACAGAGCCGGGTAAGGTTTTTTTGATGAGAGCTACCATGCCTATTGAGCCAGCGGGGATGGCTCTAACTTCCGTTGAACCGGGCGATTAGCCGACAAGGTACACCCCTTTTTTCCGGAGCACAATATCAGCGACTTCGCCGAAGTCCCGCAGCGCGCGCCTGCCTGAAGGAATCGTATAAAGAACCAGGAGCGCGACTGCACACGCGATGCCAAGCGACACCGCCAGACTTGCTATCGGATTAACAATGATGCCCCAGCCGCGGAACATCAACAGCACCACAAGAACGGCGATCGCTGCGCAAAAGGCGGGGGTCACCGTTACGTAGAAATCTCGCGGCCGTACAGGACCTGTGCGCCCAACCCAATAGAAGAGTAGCGGCGTCACGATCGTCACCCACACCAACGCATAAGCAGTGGCAACGCCGACAGCTCCCCACGGAAGTCCGGTTAGTATGGCGGCAACGATTACCGTGCTGGCCACGAGTCCGTAGCGAAACATGTCGCGCGTACGGCCTTGCGAAATGAAAAGCCAGCCGGTCGTGTTGGTGATCGGCTGAATCAACGCCGCTACGCCGAGGGCAGCAAAGATACGGCCAGCATCTGTCCACTGCGGTCCCAGCACTATCAGCACCACAGAATCGGCAGTCGCGATCAATAGCGCAATCCCTGGCATCGTCAGAACCGCGATCTTTTCGATGATGCGTAAATACGCGCGCCGGTATCGCTCGGGCGAATCGGTCAAACGGCTCAGTGCAGGAACGGCCACGGTTGTAATGGGCCCGTTGATCTGGTCGATGGGCAGCGTGAGGAGTTGGTACGCCTTCACATAGAGCCCGAGTTGCTGGCTGCCCCAAACGCGACCGATAACCATGTTATCCAGGTTGCGTGCGAAGAAGTTGACCACGCTGAATCCCGTCAGGTTACCACCGAAGCGAAGCAAGGAACCCACGCCCGAGGCGCGCACGGGGCGTCCCGGGCGCCATCGGCAGACGATCCAAATTGCGATCATGTAAACGAAGCTTGTCGTCAGGTGGCCCGCCACCAATGCCCAATAACCTGCACCGCGCCACGCGAGCGTGATGCTTACCGTGATCGTAGCGATCAGCGCGAGCATCTCGCAGATCACCGTAGCCGCGAAACGCATCTGCCGGTACAAGATCGCCTCGTGTTGCACCGTGAGCCCACCGAAGATAAAACCGAAAGCGTACATCATGGTGATTGACGTGAGCTTCGGCTCGTCATAGAACCAGGCTACCGCAGGCGCCAGCACTGCTGTCAGCAACCCAACGCCGATGCTGAGACTGACGTTCACCCAGAAGAGCGTGCTGACCTGCGCCGACGTGATCTCTTCGCGCTGCACGGTCGCGGCAGACAGCCCCAGATCTTTAAACATTGAGATGAAACCGGTGACGACCGCCACCATCCCGATCAGTCCGTAGTCCGAAGGGCTCAGCAGCCGGCCCAGCACCATCGTGGCTCCGAGGCTCACAAGAAATTTAAAGCCCTGCGATGCAAAGGTTATCGCTCCGCCGCGCGCCGTGCGTTGTCCCAGGCCTGCTTTTAGACGCTCCGTGTTGAAGTAGTGATCGTCGGACCGCCCGGTGGGGGCGAGCGCGTCGGCGGCATCTGAAGGGTTTTGCGCCATCGGCGTAATTAATAATGAGGGGGTCTATGCCTGCTGTGGTTCACTTTTGCTTTTGGAAAAAGAACCACAGAGACACAGAGGACACAGAGGTTGCACAGAGAAATCAGAGTTTTCCTCATCAAAAATCACTGTTGACTACGGTCAGTACCGTATCCAAGTGCCGCTCGTAACTTTGAGCCAAAGCCCCAGCACAGATTACGTCAGGTTAACGTCTGGCGGTAACAATAGTGATTACCAATTAACAGCACACTCATCGAGAATCCATCTCGACCTCAGGACCAGATTAAAATTTCTTCTTTGCATCGGCTGAATTCTCACAATGGCCCGAGGAGAATCCTCTCTTTGCTCCTTTGCGTCTTTGCGGGAAAACTGTCTCAGGAAATTACAGGCCTGCTGCGTGTTGCTGGCGCTCGTGCTCACGTCAGCTGCAGACGATACAGTCTTTTTTATAATCAGCCTAACCGCACGAAACGGCTTGCGCATGAAGCAAGCAAAAGCTCCTCGCCGAGTTCGTTGTTGGGGCCTTCAACGCCGAGATGGGACTCGAAGCAAACGATCCTGACCTGCGAAATGCCGAAGCCTTTGGCGGTCAAAGAGTGGTCACACCGGCGGGCATGGTGCTCGATGGCACTAGGATTCAAAATCTATCGGCAATTTCGCATGCTGATCATTCACCCCCCGCTACCGCGAGGTGGTACTGAGTGTATCCAAGCAAGATTTCTGACTTTGAGGCATCAAAGCTGTCGATGATGAAACTGCGGAAAGCATGACTGACCATCTGTTATTTCGTTGCTTCTAAAATAGTGCCAATCGTACCAGACAAATTCCTTGCAAGTACGCTCAGTTGATCCATCTCGATAGATAGACCCTGGACCATATCTCATCGATGGCACGATAGATCCAGAGCACGTTGTGCGGCGTAATGGAACGAAAAAAAATTTCGTTGACAGTGACCAATCGCGGGAGTAAAGTGCGCGCACCCAGGATTTCACTTGTTCGCTTTGAAACCTGAATCCGACCAGATTGTCACCCGCTCTTCGAATCGGATGTCGCAAGAAGTACTACGGTTTTAGCGTCAATCGTTTAACTCCCATCACTCAGGGTCCCGCAGCTTTTTCGGTAACGTTCTACGGCGGAATGTTGCGCACGAATGATAACTTCAAGTCTATCCAGGAAGTACCGCGCCGGCTGAGGATGCAGTTCTAACACGCACCTCGTTTATTGGACCATACATCAACACGTCTCTGATTGATGTCAGCGCCGCAATTGCTGCCATCGATGAGTGTACAGGAATGTCTATTCACAATTCAGACCACCCAGTCATCGTAAAAATCATCCGGCTCGCAGCCGTACGAGCTGAAAGGAAAATTTAATGACCACTGAATCCAAACAGCGACGAATAAAAGATCTGCGATCGATCACAGTAACCATCTTTGCGTTAGTACTGCTCGTGTTATCGCCACGGTCCGCAGCAGCACAGTGGACCACCGGCACCAACATCAACAACACAAATACCGGTAACGTCGGCGTAGGAACGACTACTCCAGCGGTCAAGTTGCATGTCGCTGGCGGGATCTATTCTTCGCAGGTAATCGAGAGTGCCAATACAAATGGATTTCGACTTGTTGTGAGTGGTCCAGGCGATACTCGTGCAACGTGGTCGTACGACGGCGGAGCCACCACAACCCGACTAACAAGCGCAACTAACGTACGAACGTCCTTTGGATCGAACGGAATCAACGATCGAATGTTTTTAGATCTTTCCGGCAATCTCGGCATTAACATCACTACCCCCGGCGCTAAACTCCATATCAGCGGCTCACAATTCGCTCCAGCCACTTCGGGAAGCGGATCAAATAGCTTGTTCCGTTTAGGCGCCGCCGCCGCGACTAACCTCGTCCTCGATGGAGGTCTCGAGGCATCAACCCTGGTGTACACGTGGCTACAGAGTAGAAATCAAACGAACTACGCGTTGAATTATCCCCTCGCGCTTAACCCGAATGGAGGCAACGTCGGTATAGGCACGGCCAACCCCACCACGAAACTTCATGTTGCGGGAGACGGCGCCATAAGCGGAAATCTTACGGTGAGTGGAACCCTCAATGCTAAATACCAGGACGTCGCTGAGTGGGTCCCCTCTTCGCAGGAACTGGCAACAGGCACAGTTGTAGTGCTGGATTCTACTAAATCAAATTATGTGATTGCTTCCGAACAGGCATACGACACTCAAGTCGCCGGCGTGATCACCGCGCAGCCTGGTTTGGCACTTGGTGAAAGCGGTGAAGGTAAAGTCCTCGTCGCCACGACCGGCAGAGTCAAGGTAAAAGTCGATGCTTCAAATAGTCCCATCAAGATCGGCGACCTGCTCGTCACAGGTGATAAGCAAGGCTTCGCAATGAAGTCCCTGCCAGTCGAGTTTAGCGGCGTACGTCTGCATCGTCCCGGCACTTTAATCGGAAAAGCACTGGAGCCGTTGGCAGGTGGTCAGGGCGAGATTTTGGTGCTGCTGAGCTTGCAATAACAAAAGTCATCTCCATTGAAGGCGGCTGTCGTCTGAAGACGATGATCATGACAGGTATTGTCCGGTGGTCCAGGTCGTTCACGGCAGCCTTACTTGAAATGAACTATTAACGTCAGGGAGCGATCCAATGCGTGTTCATGATCTCACTTGCGCCTTTACAGTGAACAAGTTCCGGCAGAGTTTTACCAGGCTTAAGCCGCAGCGGCTCACCGCACGAATAGTTTGCATACTGCTATCTATATCGCTGTTGAGCAACTCTACACCCGCAGCGCCACAGACAATCGTGAGTGTGACAAGGGAATGGCGAGTGAGCTTCGGCTTCTGGCTGCATACGAGTGGATCGCTTACCACCTTGAAGCAATTGCTTTCGGGCCACTACCTGATTAGCAGCAACAGACCAGAGACACAGTCGGACCGCGACGCAAGAGTGAAGCGGTTACAGATCTCACCTGGTGATGTCACTGTGCAGATCGGCGAGGTCGTGAGGTTTTCGGCAATTGCTTACGGTGACGGCCACGACACGATTGGTGGTGTTGAGTTTCGCTGGCGGGTGATTGGCGAAAAAGAAAGCACCGCCGCTGTCGGTTCTGCCGGTGAATTCTCGTCGCTTGTAGCTGGCAAGTTCAAGGTTGCCGTGAGCGGCGCCGGACGCACGGCAGAAACTGTCGTCACAGTCGTCGAAGGTCCACCCCCAACTAAGGAACGAAATGTCACAGTGAAGCGGTTCTCGACGCGAGACACACTACCCCCCAACCCGAAGACTACTGCGCAACGAAGCAGCAATTCTCGAAGCAACAGGAGGAACGTTTTTCAAAAGACCTTTTTCAATAGTGGCTCATTATCGACGTCCGCGCCGGTGCCTCTGCCGCAGGGATCCGATCAATACGGGTGGAACCTTGTTAACTACACGACCGCTGATGATCCGGGAAGTCAGGTTGGCGACCCGCCCGGCACTCCTGAAGACGGCGGTGCAGGCAACGGCAACTTTCAAATCACAGCGCCTGTCCTGTCGCTCCCTGGAAGAGGAATCAACGTCTCCCTCGCGCTTACTTACAACTCACATCTCTGGCATAAGGCCGGTAGCAACATCACCTACGATATCGACCGCGGCTGGCCTTCAGCGGGCTGGTCATTCGGCTTCGGTAAGATGGCGGATATCGGTGATGGCGGCAGCATCCTCATTGAAGCAGACGGCACTCGGCACGGCTTCAATGGGACCGCTACAGGACCACTCGCAAACAGCAGTTTCAGCGGAAGCACTAACGACGGCACCTTTATTGATTATTCGTGCGTGCGCAGCAACGGTGTGATCATTTTCGGCTCTGCTACTCATCCCAATGGCACGCGCGTTCATTATGGCGCCGCCGGGGAGGGAGCAATCTATCCGACTCACATCATCGATCCCAATGGGAACTACGTTAATATTACTTATCGGAACAATGCCGGCCCTCAAATCGACACTGTCACCGATACGCTCGGGCGCGTTATCAATTTCCATTACAACGCAAATAATCTGCTCACGGCCGTAACCGCGCCGCCGGTAAACGGCACCACTGCGCGCACATTGGTCCGACTCCACTATCAACAGCAGCTTGTCAACGCCGGCTTTTCGGGCCTGACTACGTGGGTACGCGCTCCAACCACTCGCTGGTTACTCGATGCCATCTACTACCCTGCGACCAACACCGGCCTTTGGTTCGGCGACACCGACTCATTCTTAGCAAACTACGGGACGATTGCGAAGGTGGAGGAACAACGGGGGATGGCCCATTCCACGAGCGGCCTAACGGACATGGGAACCGTGACGGCCGGCACCATGACTAGCAAGCGGGTTTATAACTGGCAAACTAGCCCGACCAGTGCACCACCCACCTACAACACTCTGACCGAGAGTTGGGCACATATGGATACGGATCCAGTGGTCACCACCTATCTTCTCAATCAGAGTGCTATACCGCGCACTACCACCGTCACCCTGCCTAATGGAATTAAGAGTGTCCAGTACTCCCATAATACGCCCGGCCAGTTCAATGACGGGCTGGTTTTCAAGGATGAAACCTATGACACGGATGGGACCACGCTTTTGAGTCGCAGCGAGGTTGATTGGATACAAGGCGACTACAACTCGCCACGACCGCGATATACGACAGCAACTACCAGGCAGTGGGGCAATTTGGTGACGACCGGTACCGAGTTTATCTATGCGACGTCACCCTCGTTTAACCAAGTTACGGAAGTGCGAAATTACGACTTTGGTTACGTTTGGCAAGGTACCAGTAACGTTCTGCTTCGCAAGACCGTGACTACGTTTGAAAACTCATCAAACTATACCAATCGCCACATCTTTAATTTGCCGAAGATAGTCACTGTTTATTCAGGCAGTGGAGCCAGAGTTTCCCAGGTGGAATACGGATATGACGGCGGCACTCTGGAAAACACACCAAACGTGGTCCAACATCTTGACGAATCGGATCCGTATGCGCCGCCAATTACCCAACCCGGTCACTACATCACGCAGTGCACTGGTTGTCCGCCCTGTTCCTGCGTGCCGGTATGGATACCGCCATCTACTACGAGCCCCTACAAACCGGAAACGGCCTATCGTGGGAACGTCACGCAAGTAAAGAAGTTTGCTGACGCGGCTAACCTGGACCAGGCCACTGCTGAAGTCGAGACACGCAGCTACGATATGACCGGCAATCTGATCGAGGCCTCGCCTTCATGTTGCCAACAGACAAGTTTCGAGTTTAGTACCACAACTCAATACGCGTATCCCGACAAACAAGTACGCGGCTCATCGTCCGACGCGTTGTTACAAGTAAGCACCAGCGCTATATACAACTTCAACACCGGTCTGGTCACCACCACGAACGATGCAAACGGAAGGCCGACACAGACCAGCTACTTCGACTCACTCCGCCCGCAAACTGTGACACTACCAACTAATGCACATACTGACTATGTGTATGACGATGGAGCCATGACGGTGACTGAGCGTACGTACCTCGGCACGCATCCGGGCGACACCGGACTCGCCAGTCAAACAGTGAAGTATCTGAATGGACGGGGAAAGACTCGACAACAGAGCGCACTCGGAGCGACCGGAGTTTCGGATTTCGTCGATACGGCCTACGACATCATGGGTCGCATTTCACAACAAAGCGCGCCATATCGAACCGGCGAAACGAAGCAATTGACCACCATTGTCTATGACGGGCTTGGACGTACTACCAGAGTAACAGCGCCTGATGGAAGCGTCACCGAAAGTTACTACAACGGAATTGACTTCGACACCGGTGATAGCTACCAACCAACACGGCCCAGCGTTGCCAGCCAGACTGCTCCAGGCGATACGGTGCTGGTGCGGGATGCGTGGGGCCGCGAACGCTGGGGACGAGAGGATGCGCGGGGGAAATTAGTGGAAATCGTCGAACCGGATCCTTTGGGCAACGGATCTGTAGCCACAAATGGCCTGCTCACGACCTATTCGTACAACACATTAGGAAACCTGACCGGAATCGTACAGGGAGACCAAACACGTTCATTCAAGTACGACTCACTGAGTCGTTTGACAGCACAGAAGCTCGCCGAAGCGCAGGCGACGCTTAACGATGCTGGAACATACGTCGGCAGCGGAACCTGGAGCGAGGTTTTCACATACGACACGCGGTCAAATCTTACGTCACGAACTGACGCGCGAGGCGTGAAAACCGTCTATAACTACAACATCGTTCCAGCCGATCCCAACACCAAAGATCCACTCAACCGTGTGCAAACAGTCTCGTGGGACACGAGCGGTTTTGGCGACACCGGCAATCCGGTGGTCGCTGCAAAGACGGTGACCTATGCGTATCGCACCAAAACTTCAGGTACGCAAGCGCGGGACATTACTCAAATCGAAACCATTACCACGGCAGACGTGGGCACTGAGACCAACACGTTCGATACCGAAGGACGTGTCAGCTCCACGACCTTGTCGTTGAACAACCGTACTTCTTACCCGTTCGTTAGAAATTACGTTTACGACGCGCTGAATCGAATCTCAGACATTCATTATCCGGCCCAATATGGAAACGGTAACCAGGTCAAAGTCGTGCATCACGATTACGATGAGGCGAGCCGGTTGAGTGGCTTAACGGTGGGTGGTCAAACGTTCGCTTCGAGTATCGTTTACAACGCGGCCAGCCGGACCACTTCCATGAGAGTCGGACAAGCCGGAGCGAATCAGATCATCGAGACCTATGGCTACGCGGCGGCGACCGGTTTACTTGACAGCCAGACAATTGCGCGCAACTCCGCGCCAACAACTTATCTGTTGAATCTCTCTTACGACTATGCGGGATCCAATGGCAAACGCACGGGCCAGCTTAAAAAGATTCTCAATAATCTGAACCATAACAAGGACCGCAGCTATTCTTATGACGCGCTCCGGCGTCTCACTGAGGCGAAGGGTGGACCAGCGGGTTCTCTCTGGACCCAGACCTATGTTTACGATCGCTATGGCAATCGTACTTCAGTTACTGCCAGCGGTTTTTCCGCGAAGAACGAGCGCCCCGTTCGGCCAACACGCACGGATCTGCTTGCAAAGAACATCTTTGAGCCCCCCGCCGTCCCTGGCGACGACACGAAAGCGGTTTCAGACTCCCCGTTGACGCTGTTTCCATCGAAAGCGAACACCGGCGCTCTCGATCCTGCGACGGCTCCGTTCCAAAGTGGTCCACCAACTTTCACCAACGATCCATTGACTACCGGTACCGAGGTCAAAGCAATCCATGTCACCGAACTTCGTGACGCGATCAACCTGCTCAGACTGCGGGCCAGCCTGGCTACCGTAACGTGGGCTGAGGCAGTGAGCATTGGGGTATCGATTAAGGCGACGCATATTACTGAAATGCGCACGCGCCTGGAAGAAGCGAGAACAGCGCTTTCACTGGCGCCGACAGTCTACACAGATCCGAGTTTAGCTTCCGGCAATGTCATCAAAAAGGAGCACATTCAGGATATTCGTGATTCACTGAAGGCCGCCTGGAACGTGTCATCACAGATCTCGCGCGATGGTCACGCTTCTCTGTCTTACCAAGCCACATCAAATCGAATCACTACGAGTGGCTTTGCTTACGACGCTGCTGGTAATCAGGTTCGTGCGTTGATACCGGGCGGTACCGGGTCACAGCGCTACCAGTACGACGCGGCCAATCGACTGGTGAATGTCAAAACAGATGACGGCAGCGCCGTCCTGGCGAGCTACACCTATAGTCATTCGAATGCTCGATTGATCGAGACTGTAGGAACCTCGCGCACTTATTTTGTCAATAACGACGCCGGTGTAATTGTGGCTGAGTTCACTGAAAGTGGCGCGTCAGTCGATCCTAACTGGTCCAAGAGCTATATCTATATTGGCGGCCGGCTGCTTTCGACGCTTACTCCAAATGGAAGCGGCGGTGAGGCAGTTGAGCATCATCATCCGGATCGCGTCGGCACCCGACTGATCACGACTCCCACCGGAAGCTCATTCGAGAATGTAACTTTGCCGTTCGGCACTGTGATCGCCTCGGAGACAACCGCTGCGACGAATCGAAGATTCACTTCCTACGATCGTAGCAGCGCCACCAAACTCGACTACGCGGTCAACCGTCACTATGACGCGCAACAGGGAAGATTTACTCAAGTTGACCCCGCAGGGATGAAGGCAACCAAGCTTGAGGTTCCGCAGACGCTAAACCTATATGCCTACTGTGCAAACGATCCTATAAATCAAACGGATGCTAATGGGCTTGGCTTCTTCAGCTTCTTGAAAAAAGTTTTCCGCATCGTACTTATGATCGCCATAGTGGCGGCTCTTGTAGTTATAAGCGTCGTCGCGCCTATTGCAATTGGAGGGTTCCTCGGTTCAGTTGTAAGTTGGACAGCTTTCGTCGGGGCAGCAATAGTGGCCGGACAACTGGTGGCAGAATTCATCGGCCACATAAATCAGTGGCTGCATAGGTGTCGTGTGCCTGACTTTGCTGGACTGTCGAGGGGTAGACAGGAAGAGTTGCGAGACAGAGGTGTCACTCCGGAACAATGGGACGGACTCAAGAACAAGGCTCGACTGGCGTACTTCAATATTGTAGCGGCCATTACCGCGGTTGGATTGTCACTGGCTGGCTGGCTTGTTGACTGGGCTGCTGGAGGAATACAGCAGGATCGCGTTTTCTTCATTGCCGGGCCGGGGGCGACGAACCTGGCGGCGCAGGTAAAGGCATCGAGCTCTTTTTCACCTGACATAAATGAAGGAAGGTCGCATCCTGGATACGAGGACAGTCACAGGCAGAATGTGTTTTTCAGGAGCTTGCAATTGTCTTTCACTCCTGAGGGTAACCGGCTTGATGCGGACCTGGATACCTTCAATCCGAATATGCAGGGAGGTGGCCCGGTTGGATGGGTTTTGCACGGCTTATCGGTATTCTCAAATAGAGTCAGCAACTTTTTCGGCGGTAGTGGTAAGACGAATCCCTACAACGTTGCTTACAGATCAAGCTGGGAATGCAAGTGATATCATTCAAGGCGAGAAAAACCATGTATATCGTGTATATGAGGATCGCTGCGGTTGTACTAGTCGCACTGCTCTTGAATATCACCTGCCCTTCGCACGCGTTGGCGGGAAACAGCCCGGAGAAGGAAGCCCGGTTCGCGCAGAAGGTTAAGCAGGAAATTGCGAAGCTTGGCACCGGTCCGGATGCCCGGGTTGATCTCAAGCTGCGAGACAAGACAAAACTCAAGGGCTACATCAGCGAAGTTGGTGACCAGTCTTTTGCGGTCATGGATGATAAGACCGGAGTGGCTACAACAGTGACCTATCCTCAGGTCAAACAAGTCAAAGGTAACAATCTCTCGAGCGGCGCAAAGATCGCAATCGCAATCGGCATCATACTGGCCGTGGCCGTTATCATCGGTTGGAGGATTGGAGATTGAAGATGCAAATTGCATCACTATGAGAGTCGCGCGCAACCTGCTTTTGCTGATGGACGTTCATGACTAAAGTTGTCATTGTCGCTTTTCTCTTAGCGTTTACCGGGAGCTGCGTCACCGCCTTGAATGGCGAACGCTTGCCTAACCGGACTTCGGCCGGGAGTATTGTTGTAAGCAACATGAAACTGAAAAAGATCCAGGCAATTGACGGCGTGCACAAAGGTTCTTTTTCGCGTGACGGAACCCGGCTTGCCCTCATGGATCAGAATTACACTGACGTCATGGAGGTAGCGAGTGGACGCAAGCTGTCACGCATTGTGGCGCCCGATGGAATATTTCTGGGAGCTAAATTCTCACCCGACGCGCAGTCGTTGGCGACTGCGTACAGAGTCGGACAGACATCGATCAAAGCAACTCTCTGGGACGCTACGTCCGGCCGGGAGAAGATCACTCTGCCTGTTATCGATAATGATTGGCGGCGGAGAGTAGACGATCTCTCATTCTCTCCCGACGGGCGTTTGCTCGCATCGAATCTTGGCGGCATCGCGCGATTGTGGGAAGTGGCAACCGGCAAAGAAGTTCGTCGCTTTGTTCCTGAGACTGGACCACAAGACCAGCAAGCCGAGCGGGCGCTGCTGTCACCGGATGGCAAATGGTTCGCGGTATATTACATCTCGCCGAATGAACGCGCCCATAAGATGGTTCACCTCTGGAACCTTGAGACCGATCAGCACCAGCAGTTTGAAAGCCAGATTTATCTTGACTGGCAATTCTCAGCGGACTCGAGGCTTCTGGCGCTTACCGCGACTGTCGACAAGGGCAAGCGGATTGAACGATCCGTGGGAGAAATTTGGGATGTTGCGACAGCCAGGCGGCTAAAGGTAATTGAACTTCCACGTGAGTGGCGCGGGGCCTACACCGTTGCGTTCTCGCCAGACGCAAAGTTCCTTGCCATCGGCGGCTATAAAAAGTTCGGCATTTTCTCGATCGAGTCGGGAGAGTTGCTTGTGTCAGAAACTCACCATCATGGTCGTTTTTTTCAGGATTCGGCGTTGCCCAATGAGGTGAACGATATTGAGTTCTCGCCGGATGGCAAACTCCTGCTTACCGGAGGAAACGACATCACAGTTAAGCTCTGGCGCATTACGTAGGACAATTATTCTAAAATACCGAACGGCATCCGAGGAGATCGCGCGTTTGCAACTCTGCAATCATCCAGTAGTGATGCAGTTTGAATTTAGCACCTCCCTGGAGGCAGGTTAAGTTTTTTGACGTCGAATGCTGGAAACATATCCCTCGGAAGACAATAAACTGAAGTTCATCGGACTTCGACGCAGTTACTCGATGCGCACGCGATCCGTCTTGCCGCGCCCAAACGTTTCCGGATGGTACATCTCTTCGGCTTTCGCCGGAGGCACGACGAACGATCCTGGCGTTGTGGCCCTGGCGACGTACGAATAGTCATAAACACCTCCCCAAAGCAACGACGTAAATGCTTCAGTGCGTTCATCTCTTAGATTCTGATGATCGAACCATAATGATTGCCGCTGGCGCGATCCATAACTCTCGTCAGACGCGTCGTCAGGAATACGTTCAGTCATCGCCAGTACCGGATTCAGTGACTCGAAACCCGCCGGCAGCGGATCGGTCAACGCCACGTGATAACGTCGCGCCGGCGCGATCAGCGACAACCGCACGCGTACTCGGGACCCGGCCTTGATATGCCACACACCCTCAGCGTCGCGAGTGACATCGCCGGGATCATCAATCGCTTCATAAGTGCGGCCAACTGTGAACCCATACTCTGCCGCTTTTAAGTTCAGATCGGAGGGTGCATAGTTCATTCCAATCCGATAGTAGAGCCTTCCCTGCCCTTCCTTACTTACAATCAAGTTCCGAGTTACATCTCCGGGCTGCTGCTGGCGAGTGTTCTCGATCAGGTAACGCATAGGCACATTCACCAGTTGCCGATCCGTGGAACGGCCCTTGAAATCTTGTGCGCCGGCATACGCGTCACCCAGCCAGACGCGGGCCACAAAATTCGGAGTAACCTTTTCGAAGGTGTTGAAGTAGCGATCGAGCGCGAGCAGAGTGAAGACGTTCTCCTGTGTGTTCTCCCAACGGCCCTTTATGCGATGGGCCAATAATCCACGCACGAGCTTGGGAATCAAATCATTCTTCGGTTGATCGCCGATGATCGCTTCGAGAATGACGCTATCAGCACGTCGATTGGAATTGAGAATCAAATAGTCATCGTCGCTATAAGAGCAAACAAAGTGGGCCGTGCCCGCAGTCTCAGTCACGCGGTTATTGAGCAGGTGCCGAATAGCATTTACTTCACCCGCGGATTCCTTGTCATTTGTTAGCACCGACAGCAACCAGCCGGCAGCTTCCAGCGACAACTTTTCCACCCCGGCTTCCGCGATCAGTCTGCGCGCGCGTGGCGTGTCGCGTTCACCCATCTGGGCGCGCACGTAAAGCGAGTAAGCAATGATCGCGTGGCGCGTTGAGACTGAATAGTGAGCAGGAATCTTTGACTCGATGCCGGCGAGATACTGCCGCGAGTTCTCAAACATTTCTTCTGGAACCGCGAAGCCCTTTTGTTTAGCGCGTGCGAACGCATGTGCGACGTGGAGACTCAGGTATGGCCACGATTGCTCTCCCCGCTTCCAAAAACCGAAGCCGCCATCATCGTTCTGCATGCCCTGTAGGACCTTAAGGTCATCCGCGACTTTGGCTTCCAAATCCGCGGGCGACGGGAAGTCTTTAGCTTTGAAGGCGGTGAGCACATCTCGTAAAGCCGCAATCGCGATGATGCGCGACGCACGCTGTTCAGCGCAGCCGTATGCGTAATTCACGAGATACAAAACAGCGTCAGTCAGTTCCTGCAATTGCGTTGAAGAGGTTTCCAACTCAAGCCCACCGAACTGCGGAAAAACATTCTGAGGCGCCTGCACCGGTTGCACGACTGAGCCTTCATCAATCTCGCCGTAGGTGGCAAACGCTTCAGTAGTCGCCGGAGTCCACACAGGTAAAGAGATCTCCGCCGCATCAGACCAGCGACCGGAGACAGCGGCGACTTGAAAACGAGCGACACCTGCTTTTACCGTTGCTGCCGGGATGCGTACTTCAACCCGATTATTCGCAGGCACCACCACTCGCCGCCCGGCTGAGGTGAGCGCTTTCAGTGGGACTCCGGGCCTCTCGGCTGCATGCTCGTTCTCATTAAACAATTGCGCATTCGTTGCGCGTACCGCGACGTCCACGCTAATCGCGGTATTGGTTTGGTTCTGCACAACGATTGGTAACTCAAAGCGATCGCCAAAATTGAGAAAGCGCGGCGCTGAAGGTCGCGCCATCAAGGGTAACCGGGCAGTGATTGCCGACTCACCGGCGCCAAACTGTTTTCCGCCTGCGACTGCTACTGCGATTACTCGATAGCGTGTCAGATTGTCGGGCAGTTTCACGCGCACGCGCGCGCGACCATTGATAGCAGTGCGAACTGATGGAGCAAAGACAGCGAGGGCGCTGAAGTTTTCGCGCAGGCGGATTTGCTTCTCCGAGGCTCCCGCAGTCGCTCCCGGTGTTAGTAACAATAGGTTTACGATATTGCGGCTTGATAAAGGCAGCTCTGTAATCGCATTGATCTCTCCCACCACGCTAACCGAGGCGTTCATCTCCATTGCTCCGGCATTGCGAGCCCAATACTGGCGGATGAACTGTTCCTTCTCCTCGAGCAGCGCTTTGGGACTGGCAAGCAATAACGACTTCCGCGAGTGGTAATCGTTCGCTCCGCCTTCCCGAGCGGAATAGAAAGCCGTGACCGGATCTGCAATTTTGTAATCGGTCAGGGCCAGTACTGACTCGTCGACGACTACCAGGGCGACTTCACTATTTGCGACTGGTTTTCCGCCTGCGTCCTTCACTTCCACGTCCACTACTGTTTGTCCGCCCGGCAGCATGGTCTTAGACCGTGGGGTGGCGACCAGCTTTAGTCTTCGTGTCGACGGTGGAATCGCCAGACTAATCTCGCCACTCGCAAACGCTGGTCTCTTCGCTGGAACGTCTGCTGTCTCACTGTTTCCGTTCTCGCTTTCGTCGGAACGATCGGCGGCGCCAATAAGATCAACCTGAACATGGACGTTTGGAGTCCATGATTCCTGAATCGGCACTCGCAGAGTATGAGTCGGTCCATCCATCTTAAAACGCCGGCTTTCCAGCACCCCCGACCGGCGCAAAGTCATGATGGCTTCCGCCGGATAGAAAGGCGTCTGCACCAGCACTTCAGCGATGTCGCCGGCTTTGTACTCCTGGCGATCCGGGATCAGTTGAACTTTCTCCTGGTCAATATCTCGTTTTGGCGGCAGCTTGCCACCCTCCACCCATAAGGTCAGCGTACTTTCGTTCGTTCGTCCACGATCGTCTCGAATTGTCGCCGTGACGTGATAGACACCACCCTGCTGCGTTTTGAAAGCGCACTTCGCGTCAGTAGCGAGTGATCTGACAGTGCAGTCTTGCGGCTCAACCTCAACTTGTCTCCACGCACCCTGGAGTTGCCGCCAATCAAGGCGAACGGCGCGCATCCTGATCTCTCGATTGACAATGTTCTTGCCGTCAAGATCGGTGACGATTGAGTGGATCGCGAGTGGTTCGCCCTGCTTGACAAAAAGACGGTCACTCTTCAAACCGACGTAAAGATCCGCGGGATGGACCAGCATGCTGGTGGTGGCCGTCCACGATTGGCGGTTTACGTCGGTGACGCTCGCCTGGGCCACAACCACCGACGGCTGCGGCGGGTTCACGGAATCAAAGTCGATGCGCAGGCGATGTTTGCCGTTCTGGTCAGTCTTGCCCGCAAACTCTTTCGTGACTTCCGGACCTGACCGCAATTCTTCCCACCAGGGAGTCCATACTCCAAATGTGTAGTCGCTGCGATTCGGCGGCGTGAAGTTGGTCGCGTAGGAAGTGACTTCCCATTT
>JAICGZ010000021.1 GCA_025922875.1 Pyrinomonadaceae bacterium | reverse complement strand
CAAGAACTTTTTGAGTAGACCTCGAGCGTGACGCCGAAGCGCCTGGTGTTGGTGTTCATAGCGCCTCCTTTCAGTCTCTTGTCAAAGACAGCCCTGAGTTTACAAGTGAAAACACTTATGTGGTCTAAGTAGTGTTACTGATGTACCCAAAATTGACCTCCGGTATCATACCTATGGGCTTGGTGAATTCACCTATACGAAGGGAGGTACAGATGGGATTCAATACAAAAACCTTTATTCATTACTTATCACTGTCTGCGGTCGTTTTAATTCTGACGATCTCTACCGCTAATGGACAGACTGGATCCAGCCTGTCAGTGCAAGAAGAAGTCGCCTCCGCCATCGATAAATCGGCGAGTAATGCTGCAACCGTTAACGTTCCCGTATTTACGGCTTACCGCGGCGTAACAATCGGCATGGCGGCTGAAGAAGTGCGGGCGAAACTGGATGGAATCAAGGAAGGCAAGCAGCAGGATTTTCTGGTTTTCTCAGAACGTGAATCGGCTCAGGTTTACTACGACGATCAAGGTAAGGTAATCGCCATTTCCATAGATTACTTCGGCGATAATAGCAATCCGCCGTCTCCGGATGCAGTGCTCGGATCAGCACTACAGGAGAAAGCTGACGGTTCTATGTATCAGCTAAATCGTTACCCCGACGCAGGCTACTGGGTGTCGTACAACCGGACCGCGGGAGACAAACCTATCGTCACGATAACCATGCAGAAAATGTAATGCGCGGTTCACCTTTAGTGGTCTTCTCTGGTAATGGTCTTCTCTGCGCAACTCTCCGGAATTCTGTGATGGTCTGTTGCTGATCACACCGCACATACAGAAACATTCGAAGAGTTGTGCAGAGGAGTTATATGAAACCATCAACGGCATAGCGCTCCAATACCCCGGCACCTCTCTTGTTGCTATACTTATCCTCTCGAAAACAGAACCTTGGTTGTGGAGATAGAAGTTGGGAATTCGCGGCAAATTGTTGCTCCTGGCGATCGGTGTAGCTGTGCCGCTGGTTGTCGTTGGCGCGCTTGATCTCAGAAATATGTGGCGACTGAGTCGGTCTCAATTGACCGACTCCGTTAAGCAACAGGTCGAGCTCGCATCGGTAGCTCTCGACCGTTGGCTCATCGACCAGAAGAGGGGGCTCGATGCCATTGCAGCACTGGCTGGTGACAAAGACACTCGTACTCCGATAATACGGGAGTATCTGGAAAACGTGCTACAAACGAGACCGTTCTGGCTCGACTTACGCATCACGAATGCCGCCGGCACAACCTTGATGGCGCAACCTACTCGCCGGGAGATCCTTTCTAACGCGCTTACAGACTATCTCGTCTCACAAATGCGTGAACGTGATTCCTGGGCCGTCGCTACCGATCGCACAGTGGACGAGGCTCGACCCATCGTGATCATCGCCGTCCCGATTCAAAAAGGCGGCGCTGTGATTGCACGCATTGATGGCGCGGCGATCAATCAACTCTTCGACAGCATTGAACTCTCATCACAAGTCGTCATTTCTGTCGTTGATTCCAATGGACGGGTTCTTTACCGGCGTCGCGGTTTCGAAGCACATCACTCAGCAACTTCCGAAGGCGATATAAGTTGGGAACCACGCTCGTCGGTACTCACAAATGACCGAACTAATGTTATCGAGCTGACCAGTCCGATTGATGGAATCAATCGCGTGTACGGGATCGCGAACGTAAGAGAATCCGGGCTGGTCGCGATGATCGGCATTCCCAGCTCGACCCTGTACGAACCTGCGCGGCAACGTCTGATTCGTTATGCGTTTACGGGTCTGATCGCTTTGTTGTTGGCGTTTGGCGCAGCGCTCGTGATTGAGCGCAGTATTGTGCTGTCAGTGCGACGTCTGCGTGCGGCAGCACAGCGTCTGGGTGGAGGTGACCTAACCGCGAGGGCGCCGCGACTCGGAGGCGGTGAGATTGGCGATCTCGGCGACGCTTTCAACACAATGGCCACGCAGATCGCCGAACGTGAAGAACGTTTGACGGAACTGGATCGATTGAAGTCAGAGTTTGTCAGCAGTGTTTCTCACGAACTCAAGACGCCTTTGACGACAATCAAGCTGTTGGCCCACCTGCTACAGCGAAGAGATATCGCCGAGGAGGACAAACTCGATTACTCAAAGACCATCGCCATCGAATGTGACCGGCAAATCGATTTCGTTGGCAACCTGCTCGATCTTTCACGAATTGAATCAGGAGCTTACAAGCCCCGCAAAACGAGCGTAAACATTGGCGAGGTGATAAGTTCTTGCGTAGAGGTCGAGCGACACCGCGTAGAATCGCTCGGTCTAACGTTGACCACCGATGTTCCCTCAGGTTTATCCGCTGTCAGTGGTGACGTCGAAGTATTGCGAAGAGTGATTCGCGGTCTAATTGATAACGCTATCAAGTACACACCCGAAGGCGGCCGGATTAAGGTTTCTGCCCGGGAGACAGAAAACGAAATGGCGATCCGCGTAAGCGATACGGGTAAAGGAATTCCCGAATCGGATTTACCACATATCTTCTCCAAGTTTTATCGTGTCGCGGATGGCCCTGCACACTCATCGGGTACGGCAGCACCAGGAGTTGGCCTGGGTCTATATTTAGCGCAATACATTGTCTCGCAATTGGACGGGCAAATAAACGTCGAGAGCAAACAAGGTGTGGGCACTACGTTCATCGTGACCTTGCCTTTATGGATTGACGAAGAGACCGATAAACGAAGTCAGGAGGTGACGCATGTCAAAGCGCTTGTTGGTAGTTGATGACGAGCCAAATCTCCTTCGCGCCGTGGCTGCATGTCTCAAGGCTGAAGACTATGAAGTGAGCACGGCTCGTAGTGGACACGAAGCCTTGATGCAATTAGCCGGAGCGGTGCCCGACCTCATCATCAGCGACATCAGAATGCCGGGCATGGATGGATACAAGCTGGCGCGGCAACTACGCGGTTCACCAAGAACCGCGCTTGTGCCCATCATATTTCTCACTGCGAAGGACGAGACCGCGGATCGTATCGAAGGCTTCCGTGCCGGCATCGACGCTTACCTGACAAAGCCTTTCGAGCCTGACGAATTAGTTGCGGTAGTGAACGGCATTCTCAGCCGGGTCGAACGAACTCACTCTCAAATCGCACGGCTCGTCTCGAGAAGTGTTGAGGAAGTTCCGATAAATTTTCAAGACGAAACCCTAACTGACGCTGAGAATCGTGTCGCGGTCGCAGTTTCGCGCGGCTTGAGTAACAAAGAAATAGCCGCCGAACTCGATATCAGCGTGCGGACTGTGGAGAACCACATCAGTCACATACTCGACAAGAAGGGTTTTAGCAATCGCGTGGAAATCGCGCGTTACGTCTTTGAACAAAAGGATTAATTCTTTCTCGCGACCGCTGTGAATGCGTGCTAATACCCACCATCGCTAAGTAATTGCGCTGATGCTTTATCCGGAATTCTCGCTGTAGTCTTTCCTAATTGGCAACAAAGAAAGGAACGACTGATGAACGAGAAGTATGATCTTGTTGAAACAGCAAACCGCACCGGCAACTTTCGCATCTTCCTGCAAGCCCTGGAAGCGGCCGGACTGAACGACACCTTGAAAGAGACAGGACCCTACACCATCCTTGCTCCCGTCGATGACGCCTTTGTAAAACTCCCCCAAAGCAAACTTCACGATCTGTTTAAGAGCGAAAACAGAGACTCGCTGCGGTCTTTGCTCAGAAACCATATTATCGCCGGAAACCTGCCAAGCCAGGAGTTGAAACAGCACGATGAAATGAGATCGATGAACGGTGATGAATTGAGAATAGAGTCTCGCGCAGGCCTATGGCTAAACGAGGCACAGGTTATTACGCCGGATCTCAAAGCATCCAACGGCATGTTACACGCGATCGATACGGTGCTGATGCCTCAAACTCAGGCAGCGGCTGCGCGATAAGTTCCCGATACTAATTGCGGTGATCTCAAAAGTCATGGTGATCGAGATTTGTGCCGCAGTCAGCGTAATTGTAGGGCCGGCCCTGCGTGGCCGCCCGCGTTTTTATCGGAAGTTCTGCCGAACCGGGCGGCCACGGAGGGCCGCCCCTACAGTTGCGCCCTTGAAGTTCTGACTTTTGAGCAATCAGCTTCAACCGGTTTTCGAAAGCAAAAACCAATAGAAGCCTCGCGGAGCGAGCGCCAGTTGATAGGAACCGGCGCCAACCCGCGGAAATCTTGCCTCTCCCATCATTTCAATTGGAGTGCAACCCTCGTAATCCTTTAAGTCCAATTCAACAGGCTGCGCTGATTGGGCCAGGTTGAAAATGCACAGCACAGTTTCATCAAGATAGCTCCGAGTAAAGGCAAATATTTTACGATTCTCCGGTTTGATCAAGCTGATGGCGCCGCGTCCGAACACAGGATGTCGCTTGCGCAAGTGGATCATTTCCCTGACCCAATTTAACAGCGATGTGCTGTAGCGCTGCTGGGCCTCGACGTTCACAGCCTGATAGCCGTAAACCGGATCCATGATCACGGGGAAATATAAGCGTGCAAAATCGGCTTGCGAGAAACCCGCATTGCGATCGGCTGTCCACTGCATCGGCGTGCGCACTCCATCGCGGTCACCAAGATAAATATTGTCACCCATCCCAATCTCGTCGCCGTAGTAGAGAAAAGGGCTCCCCGGAAGACTGAACAACAAGCCGTGCAACAACTCTATGCGACGACGCCCGTTGTCCATCAACGGAGCAAGTCGCCGCCGGATGCCGATATTGAGCCTCATGCGCCGGTCCCTTGCATACTCGTTGTAGAGATAGTCTCGTTCTTCGTCGGTAACCATTTCCAGTGTTAGCTCGTCGTGATTCCTCAAAAACATTCCCCATTGACAACTGTCCGGAATCTCCGGCGTTCGCTCGAGGATCTCAACAATGGGCCGGCGATCCTCCTGTCGCAGCGACATGAACATGCGCGGCATGATGGGAAAGTTGTAGCCCATGTGAAACTCATCGCCGTTGCCGAAATATTGGACCACGTCTTCCGGCCACTGATTGGCTTCGGCGAGCAGCAATGCATCCGGATAATGCTCGTCAACAAATCTTCGTAACGTCTTAAGAAACTGGTGGGTCTCCGGCAAGTTTTCACAGTTGGTTTCTTCGCGCTCGAAAAGGTACGGCACCGCATCGACTCGAAAACCATCGACACCCAGGTCAAGCCAAAACGAAACGACGTCAAGCATCGCTTGCCGCACGTCAGGATTGTCGTAGTTGAGATCCGGTTGATGACTAAAGAAGCGGTGCCAGTAGAACGCGCCCGCCTGCTCGTCCCAGGTCCAATTCGAACGTTCAGTGTCAATGAAGATGATGCGTGCCCCGGAGTATTTCTGATCTGAGTCGCTCCACACGTACCAATCACGCTTCGGAGACAGCGGTGAATTTCGTGCTTCCTGAAACCATGGATGGCGATCTGATGTGTGGTTGATGACCAGGTCAGAGATGACTCGGATTTCTCTATCGTGTGCAGCGCCAAGAAACTGTTTGAAGTCAGCGATCGTTCCGTAGTCGGGCAACACTTCGTAGTAATCCGCGATATCGTAACCACCATCGCGCAATGGCGATTCGTAGAACGGCAACAACCAGATGCAGGTGATGCCTAGCCACTGAAGATAGTCGAGTTTCGCAGTGAGACCACGAAAGTCGCCGACACCGTCGCCGCTCGAGTCATAGAAACCACGAACGTAGACTTCATAGAAAATTGCGTCCTTGTACCAGTCGTTCAACATTTATCTCTCCAGGAGCAATTCTCCCGCAAACCTGCGTAGGCTCAAAGCCGGTGGGCCGAAACATTGACTTCATGGGTGAAATTACTCATCGCGGTAGGTATTAAGACTGATGCAATGAAAGCGCACTTTCTTTACCATCAACATGCTCATCAGATGTGACTGTTGACTTGCTGAGTTAGGTGGGGCGAGCATCAATATCATGGGGAGTCACATCCAGCCCGGAACAGGTTGAGGCGCCGCAAGGCGCCTCAATGTGTGAATAGTCTTTTCTATGAATTTAAAGACGAATCTAAAAAGCATGAATCGCCAAAGAGTGATTGTTGTATCGAACCGCTTGCCTGTAAGTCTGAAACGCGGCGGCACGCTATGGCATAGCAGAGCCACAGCCGGCGGTCTTGCCACCGCGATGCACCCCATTCTGAGGGGTAGTGACGGGATCTGGATCGGCTGGTCCGGCGACACGTCGACAGCAACCGATGAATCCAGAGAGGCTATATTAGAAGAATGGAAGACGAAACATCGTTATTTCGCTGTCGATTTAGATCCGGAAACAGCTCAAGGTTTTTATGAAGGAATCGCCAACCAGGCCCTATGGCCACTCTTTCATCACTTTCCTTCTCTGCTGAGATTTGAGCCCGAGCATTGGCTGGCCTACGTCAGAGCCAACGAAATCTTTCGCGATGAGATATTGAAACATGTTCAGGAAGATGACTTAGTTTGGATTCACGATTATCACTTCCTGCTGTTGCCGCAAATGCTAAGAAAGGCGAGGCCTGATATATCAATCGGGTTCTTCCTGCATGTTCCCTTCCCGTCTTCATCTGTATTCCGCATCATTCCGAAGCGTGAGGAGTTGCTGCAGGGTATGTTGGGCGCCGATTACCTGGGCTTCCACACATATCGTTACCTGCAACACTTCCGCACTTCGATTTTGAGGTTGCTGGGGCTGACCAGCCAGATGGACCACGTAGAGCTAGGTAAGCGTATCGTAAGACTCGATGCACTCCCTATCGGAATAGCGCCACACCAATTTACTGACTTGCTGACCAAAGGCGCTGGTACGAGGAACCAATTAGCGGAGATCCGGCAACGGTTTGGGTACTGCAAGATACTTCTGGGCGTAGATCGACTGGATTACACCAAGGGAATCCCGGAGCGCCTGCGCGCATATAGAAAATTCCTGCAGGATTATCCGGAATGGCATGGCAAAGTAGTGCTCATACAGGTCGCCGTTCCATCCCGAGAACGAGTGCCGAGATACAGTCGACTACGTCGCGAGGTCGATGAGCTCATCGGAGAGATCAACGGCGACTGGAGCACACCGAACTGGTCCCCCATTACTTATCTGCGGCGTAACCTGCCGCAAGCCGAACTCGCTGCCCTGTACGCCAGTGCGGACGTTGCTTTGGTGACCCCATTGCGAGACGGCCTGAACCTTGTCGCGAAAGAATATGTCGCGTGCAAATCGTCGGGTGATGGCGTGCTTGTGCTCAGTGAATTCGCGGGAGCGGCGGCGGAAATGGGCGAAGCATTGCTGGTTAATCCCTACGACGAAGAAAGTTTGAGTTCGACAATCCTGCGGGCGCTAACGCTGAATGAGACGGAGAAGCGCCAACGCATGATGGCTTTGTACAAGCGTGTTCACAAGAACAACGTTTTTGCATGGGGCGATCGTTTTATCAAGAATCTAACTACGGCCGTGCTGACGCGATCTGAGCAACCGCACAATGAGCCGCTACTGCTCGAAAAAGCACAACTGGTTAGCGCATTTAATAAGGCGCAGTCGCGTTTAATCATGCTCGATTACGACGGAACGCTTGCCCCGTTTGCCCCGTTGCCGCAAACTGCCGTTCCCAGTCAAAACTTAATCAACTTACTGGAGCGCCTGGTCGAGGATGAGCATTCCACTGTCGCTTTGATCTCGGGAAGGTCGCGAGCTGACCTTGAACGATGGTTCGCGGGAATTCCTAACCTCTGGATCGCTGCTGAGCATGGTGCGATCTTATGGTCTCCGATTTCACGCACCTGGGAACAGCCGCATCGCGATGCATCACACGAGTGGAAAAAATGCGTCTTTCCAATCCTCGAACATTTCGTGGATCGAACTCCAGGCAGCTTCATTGAAGAAAAGGAGTTTTCGCTGGTCTGGCACTATCGCATGGCAGATCCGGAGTTTGGGGACTGGCTGGCGAATGATTTGGTCGCAAATCTCGACCACATGCTGGCGGAGTCGCCGGTTAAAGCAGTAAAAGGTCAAAAGACGGTGGAAGTAAAATCCCTCTGGGCCAACAAAGGGCAGGTCTACTCCCGTTTAATGCTGGTAGACGCAGCGCCTGAGTTCATCATGGCCGCCGGCGATGACGTGACCGACGAGGATCTCTTCGCACGACTCCCCGAAAGCGCCTGGACCATTCACGTCGGCAGAAACGAGTCACGGGCGAAGTATTACCTGTCTAATAATGACGAGATGGTCGCGCTGCTTGCTCAACTTCTGGAACCCGACGACACCACCACAGTTGAGAATTCCAATCTCCTCACGAGCAGTGAGCACGCGTTAGCCGCGAAGATCTAAGCTGGTAGGTATGATCACTCACTCGTTAAGGTAATCCCACTGATTAAATCCAACACAAGAGTCATTAGCATATCGGTGTTGCTGAGAGACTCTTGTGAGGATTCATGATCGCACCCAAAACCTTCCGGCTCGCATCCGTACGGTGCAAATTATTGTGCTGGCGTTAACGACTGTCTGCGTTGTTCGTCTTTATAACCTTCAGATCGTTCATAGTGACTATTATCACGAACGAGCCATTAACCAGCGCCTCCGCACTCTGCTTATCCCAGCCCCCCGCGGCACAATTCTCGATCGTAATGGCAAGGTCCTCGTAGATTCACGTCCGGTTTATGACGTCGTTTTGCAACGCGAGAAGGGTAAACAAATTGATCGGGATAAACTTCTGGCTGATCTACCCGAAGCGTTGGATCTCGATCCGGAATATCTGAAAGAGCGGTTTGCGGATATGGGTTCCAACCCCGCCTACGAGTCGGTAGTGATCAAGGAAAACGCAACCATTCATGATATTGCGTGGATTGAGGCTCGCTCGCTTGAGTTCCCTTTGCTCCATATCGAACAACGTCCACAGCGACACTACCCGGAGAATGGTTTGCTGGCGCATGTTCTGGGTTATGTTGGCGAAATTAGCTCGCGTCAGCTTGAACTACCAAAATACAAGAACAATGGCTTCAAACCCGGAGACGTAATTGGGAAAGAAGGGTTGGAAGCTACCTACGATCAGTTTCTGCGCGGGCGAGATGGTAGCCGCACCGTAATGGTGGATAGCTTGGGCCGGATTAGAGACGTTGTAGACGTTGTCGAACCGATTCCCGGACAGGATCTCGTCACCACCATCGATCTTGATTTGCAATTAGCAGCGGAAGAGCAGTTGCGAAATTCAGCGTCTCAAAGAGGCGTAATTATCGCGCTCGATCCCAATAACGGAGAAATACTTGCGCTCGCTTCATATCCAACCTTTGATACGAATCTTTTTACCGAACGAATTACAACTAAAAAGGGCCGTGCTGAATATGCAGCTCTGCTGAGAGATCCGGATACACCTCTTTACAACCGCGCGATTCGTGGACGCTACCCACCCGGGTCAACCTGGAAAATACCCATGGCGATTGCCGGTTTACAGCAAGGCGCAATTACACTCGAAGACTCGCACCTGGCGTGCGGCGGCGGCATTCAGATCGGAAATAAGTTTACCCGCTGCATGGGTAATCACGGCAGACCCGATCTGCATACGGCCATCATGAAATCCTGTGACGGTTATTTTTATCGCCTCGGGTTAAAGATGGGTCTCAGTGGAATCATGGAGATGGTTGATGAATTCAAGCTCAATGAACGAACGGGTATCGATCTGCCACACGAGTTGACGAATTGGACGCCATCGCCTGAGTTCAAGGCACGGTTCAATCCGCGCGCGCCTCGCTGGACAGACATCGATACTGTTTATGCTTCGTTCGGACAGGTCTACGATTTCGTAACGCCGATTTCGTTGGTGAGAGCCATAGCTGCAATAGCAGTCGAAGGCAAACTCTACAGACCTCATTTTTTGAAAGGTATACGGCAGGTCGGTGAACCCGGCGATGATCATTATCGCCCGGCGAAAGATTATGGCAATGCTTTAGCCGGCGTGATTTCCGTTGCGCCTGAAAATCGAGAGGCTGTAGTTGAGGCTATGTGGTCAGTGGTCAACGATGCCGGAACGGCGCGCGGTATTCAAAAGGCCGGTTATGACATAGCGGGCAAGACTGGAACCGCGCAAGTAGTCGAACTGGGAAAAGACGTAGGCAGAAACAAAGACCATGCGTGGTTTGTGTCTTATGCTCCAGCCTTTAAACCAGAGATAGCTGTGCTGGCGTTAATCGAGAACTCCGGTTTTGGTTCGCGGCACGCAGCGCCGGCAGTTCGTGCACTTTACGATGTCTACTTTGAGAAAACGCCGCGCGGAGATCAGTATCCAGAACACATCGCGCATAATCCACGCTGACACATTCAACAAAACAGGATGGGGTTGTGCTGGAAAAGTCCTGAAAAGCCACTTTAAGTAGGGCGATCAATTGGATTGATGGGGCGCGGCCGCGGCAGCCGAGTTGGTTGGCATCAATAACCGATCGATCCCGTGTATCACACCATTCCACGCCACGATGTCCACATGAAGTAGCTTCGCTCCATCCACCTTCAACTCGCTGGTGTTGTCAATCGTAAGTTCCACCCCGTACACCGTTGGCGTTTTGCAAAGATTGCATAATTCGCCGGACAGGATCTTCCCGGGAACCACGTGGTATCCAAGCACATCCCACAGAATTCCGTCGGTCTCAGCTCTCAACAAACTGTCAAATGTCTCTGGTGGCAGGTAAGCAAAAGAAATGTCGACTGGCGCGAAGAGTGTGAATGATTCCTTCCCCCTCAGCCGCTGCTCCAAAGGAGAACCCTCGAGTAAACGCGTGAACGTTTGAAAAATTCCTGTCCGCGCCGCGGTATCTATAAGGTTGAGTGTTTGCAACAGCGACCTCCTCCGGAAAGCGTGGACCGCGTGACTACAACCTTCCAAGGCTACCCGAATAGCGCAATGTGTTCGACAGCATTTGCACTTAGCGTTTCTAGGTGATTTCACTCACAACAGAAGGCACGGAATAAAGTTATTCTTGAACGTGCGGGATCCGCCTTTAGGAGTCTCACCGATAAAACATGGCGACGTCGAAAAATCATATTTCTGAAGAGCTCAGGAGATTTATCAAATATAAGATCCGAACAGTTCTTCGATTGGAAGTTCTTCTTCTCTTGCATGATCAGCAATCCAGATCTTTTAATGCGACTGAAATCGCAAATGAGCTGGGTTTTGAGACCGAAGCCATGCAGCACCAGTTGACGGCACTCGAAACGATTGGACTTGCTATTCACTCAACTGACAAATCCCAATACAAGTACCATCCAGTCAATGCAACACTCCGATCCATGGTGGAGCAGCTAGCCTCAGCATATTCCAAGCAACGCGTTCCAATATTGAGTCTAATTCTGGCCAATGATTCCGACCGGCCCCGTCTCTTCGCTGAAGCATTCAAGATAATCAGGCGGAATGATTAACGCGTGACTTTTGCCTTAAAAGTCAGAACTTCAAGGGCTGCAACTGTAGGGGCGGCCACGGAGGGCCGCCCCTACAATTGCGCTGATTGCGGCACAAGGCTCAATCACCGGTGACTTTTAAGTAGTGGGGCGTAATACTCAAACTCGATCCGTCAGAAATGGAACCTGACCGCAAGCTGGATCTGCCGCTCGCGGAAGAAGAACGAGTTATTCAGACCAGTGCTTCCGGGTAAGCCAAAGTCCGGCTCAGCAATCAATCTGAGATTGTTCGGGTTACTCGAGTCGAGTGAGTATAGCTGGTCGTTGACGCTCGTCACATTCACTCTGTTGAACAGATTGAAGGCTTCTCCCAGGACTTCGAGATTGACACTCTCACTGAAACGGAAGCGCCGCGAAAGCCGGAAATCGACAGTCGCTTGTGCAGGAGCACGGAAACTGTTTCGCGTAATGAATGGCACCCGAGCCCCGCCGCCGCTGGACCCAGTCAAATTGTTGTCAGCTTCTGCGGTGAACGGCAATCCGGAAAAGATCGTAACCGCCGGCGCCAGTGTCCACCCACCAAATATCGCCCTGGTAAAAGCACTCCTGTCGGAAGCCAGGCTGGGACTCCAGACAGCATTTACCGCAAACTTATGACGCCGATCAAAATTTGAGTACCCTGACTCGGAAGTCAAATCATAAGGGTTGGCTGGTACATTTGTCGTCGTGAAGGTTTGCGAGATCTGATTGGTATCAGTTGCGCGCGATAGCGTGTAGCTTGTTTGAAACTGAAAGCCACTTGTTAAGCGGCGATTAGCTTGCAGTACAAGCGCATGGTATTCAGATTTGATTGAACTTCTGATCTCAGTTATCGATCCGAAACGCGGATCAATTCGGCCCGAAAATCTCGGAATCGTGAACTGACGTCCATCGAGATCCCCACCCACTACAGTAAACGTCCTTGTTTGTGTTGGAAACGGCAGATTGACGTCTACGAATGTTGGCAGCTTGCGCCCAAGACTCATCAGATAAGACGCCGATACGACCGTGTTCCTCGCGATCTGGCGTTCGACGATCAGATCAGCTTGATGAATTTCAGGATTCGCCATGTTCTCTGCGAACACGATGATGCTAGGTGTACCCGCTGCCGCGGCCGACTGGAGCACATTGGGAAATACCGGAGCATTCGTCGCCGTCTGGCTCACGAATACACGAGTTTGCCCCGCGCTGGTTCCGGTGTTGGTAATGGCGTTTGATATGGTCGAGTTGATAATGCGACCGAAGTAGATTCCGTACCCACCGCGAACCGACGTTTTTCCGTCGCCGGTAACGTCATAGGCGAAACCCAATCGCGGACCGAGATTGTTCTTGTCGGCTGGGAACCGAGCCGTCGCCGGATATAACGGATTCGGAATCTGGGGCTCAGGCAATTGCTGGTACTCGTAACGCAAGCCGAGGTTGAGCGTCAACCGGTTGGAAACGCGAAGGTCGTCTTGGACGAAAAAGTTGTAGTCGGTTGTTGAAAACTCAAAACGTGATGGTCCAAAGGCCTGGCTAAAATTGCTTGTATAGCACTTGCCGGCCGTTCTCGTGCTGCGAACACAACCTACATTTGGGATTGGCGAGCGACGATTCACATCGTCAATGATGAAGTCGTTAATGTTGTTGTAGCTGTAAGCGCCGTTCACATCAAACAGATTATCAAGCACATCGTTGACATGATTGATGTCAAAGCCAAACTTGAACGTGTGATTTCCACCGGTAATCGTCATCGTATCCGCGAACTGGTATCTGGTTTCGTCCGGAAAAGAAGCTCGTGGAAGAAAGTTTGGTGTGCCGAAAGTGACGCCACCCGTCAAACTAACCGACGGTGAACGACCACCAGGTGCGGTCGTTGGTTCGCCCGGAGCCGGGCTTTGCGGAACTTGCGATTCATTGTCGCGGCCATATTGAAAACGGGCCTCGTTGAGAACCGTCGGTGAAAGGATCGAAGTTAAGCGAAGATTCGTGAAATCGAGATTCACGATATCGTCACCAAAACTGGCAATACCGCGTGTAACAATCGCAGGAGTTTGTACTCCGGCGGGAGAATCTGCACGCAGGCGGTTGTAGGTGAAAACAAAGGTGTGGGAGTCATTGATCTGCCAGTCTATCTTCGGAAGGATGATGTACTGGTCCTGTCGACGCGGAACGATGCCAGTCAAGCTGTTGAGGAAACTCAAACTCGCATTGATTTGAGTGTCGCTCAATCCGCGGCTGTTTAAAGTCGTACGATCGACGGTGGAAAGGTAATTGGGATTAAAGAATGCAGCCAGCCCCGGAAAGTTGCGTCGCGAATTATCATACGTGAAAAAGAAAAAGAGCCGGTCACGTACAATAGGCCCGCCAATTGACCCGCCAAACTGTTGGCGCCGATCTTCAGGTTTCAAGGCCACGATGTCGGTCGTCCCGCCTGGCAACAGCACCGTTTGAAAGCTCTGTGGATTTCGTGCGCCGAGTTTGTTATCGCGAATGTAATAGAAAAGATCGCCGTGAAAATCATTGGTGCCACTTTTCGTCACGGCGTTGACGACACCTCCTGCTGAACGTCCGTATTCAGCCGAATAATTCGACGTATTAACCTGAAACTCGCGAATTGAGGATTGGCTGATTGCATATGGAATCCGAGTGCGGCCGCGCTCTTCGGAGAAAAAGGCTTGATTATTATCTCCGCCATCGACGGTATTGTTATTTAACAAGCCGGAGATTCCACGGAAACTAACCAATCCAAAATTACCGTCAGGAGAGGTGCCGGGAGTTAACATCACGAGATTGGACCAACGCCGTCCATTGGTTGGGACGTTGTCAATCGTCACCTGATTGATGTTCTCTGAAAAATTCTGCTGCGTTGTATTGATGACGGGTGCTTCCGCCGCCACGTCGACAGAACCTTGCACGGGACCAACATTCAGCACTATATCCAGCGTTGTGACCCGGCCGACCTCAACCACGACTTGATTTGAGTTGAACGGCGCAAATCCTGGTGAATTCACAGCAACCGAATAAGTTCCTGGCTCGAGTTGAACGATACGGAAGCCGCCACTATCATCGGTGCGGCCGATGACCTCCTTATTGGTTTGTGTGTTACGGACGACAACATCCGCATTTGCTATGACCTCTTTGTTCGCATTAGCGACGATACCTTTGATAGCACCATCAACCGAGGATTGTGCTTTCAGGGATATGGTCGCGGACGCTACAAGCAATAATGCCAGTAAATAACGTAAACAGTTGTACATGAGACCACCTTCTTTTGAATGTCTAAAATGAAACCCAGTTAAGGTAAACCTTTCGCCTGTTCTACAGTGATGACTTTATCCTGGTAGATAACCTGGTAAAGCTGTTTAGCCATCGACGAACCGAGTTGCTCCAGTTCCCGATATTGCGCAATTGCGTCATCGCGTTTGCCGAGGGCCAGGGAAACTAAGCCCAGAAAATAGCGTGACTCGGCGTGCGTCGATCGCAGTTTGACGGCGGATTGAAAGGCCTGGAGGGCTCGCTGCTTTTTGCCGAGGCTGAGATAAGCATAGCCCAGGTAGTGGTAGGCCGCTGCTGCGGAAGGATCGAGACGAATAGCCTCGGTCAAAGCATGCACAGCCTCACGAAGCTTTCGCTGAGCGATGTACGCAACGCCCAGGTTGGTCCGAGTCTCAATGTCACCGGGCGTCAGCCGGATGATATGCTGCAGCGTCTCCGCTGCTTCTTCGTAGTTACCTGATTTGTAGTAGAGTGCTGCCAAGCCGAAATAGGCATCGCGGAAATTTGGATCTTTACGAACGACGCGCTGGTACTCCTGAATAGCGGGCTGTGATAACCCCAGATCCGCGTAAGCTCCTGCCAGGCTATACCTCGCGGCCTTATGGTCAGGTGCAACATCGAGCACGTGTTTGAAAGCATCGACTGCTTCAGCATCGCGGCCGGTACTGTCGTAAATAACGCCCAGGTTGTAATGCGAGCTGACCAGGTTGGGCTCTAAACTGAGTGCACGTTTGCAGGCTCTTATTGCTTTATTCGGGTGTCCAGCTCTCGTATAGCTCACGCAAAGTCCGTTGTGGGCTAACGCCCAACCGGGACGAATTTTTATTATGCGCGCGAGGATTTGAATCGCGTCTTCAAACTTACCGTGCTCATACAGGCCATTTGCTGTCAGATAGAGAGCTTCAGTATCGTTGACGCCTCCACTTGCAGTAACCCCTGTCTGCGCCACCGCGCAGTTAAGGCTCAGCGAAAACGAGAACACAACCAGGATAAGTGGTCTCAGATTTGTTCTCACTTTTCCCTCCATACCCGTCCGTACCAAAGTGTCCAGGGAAATCAAGAGTCTGATCTGGGTACGCTCGGACGTCGCGTGAGGCAGGGGTAACGCGCATCACGCTTCAAAAACTTGAAGATGAAGGATTCTATTTGCCGGAATTACGCTTAGCGTGAGTGTGAGCACCTATTTTATATGCGTGTTTCTACTCACCACACACGCGCGCTTGTAGCGAACGTTTTTATGAGTGTTATTACCTGTGGGTCGTAGGTGTTCC
This sequence comes from Pyrinomonadaceae bacterium, assembly GCA_025922875.1. GTDB lineage: Bacteria > Acidobacteriota > Blastocatellia > Pyrinomonadales > Pyrinomonadaceae > PSRF01. The sequence goes on along the minus strand of JAICGZ010000021.1, from coordinate 20,050 downwards.
TACGATTGTACAGTTTGTCCGGCGTTTGGTTAGCTGGTACTTAGGTGATTATCCAGAATTCTCTAATTGATGCATGATTATCAGGATTAACATATGCAAACTGACACGGCACCGCCAGACGACTACGTTGCGCGACTGCGGAATGCCATTCAACGACTAAACCACTGTGAATCGAAATACATCGCAACTGTCACCGTCTCTGAATCTTTTCTGATTTTTCACAAACCGAAACTCTGGCAGGGTGAAGTAGCCATATTTGAAATATATGGTCATTCCAAGGCACAGCGCGCGTATGCGTGGTCCTATACAGTCGATAATCAACCTGCGAGATACGTCGTTGTTTTAGAGATTCCTCCAGTTAACTCCCCTGCGACGGCGGTTCAAGCGGCACTTGCAGCCCAAATAGTTAAGGGGACTTTATGTTGATGAAAGCATCTCTGAGCACAACCGTGACCTCACCACTCAATCCCGAGTCACCAGATGCACTACTGACACCGTCTCCTGATCGCCATTACTTTCTTCAGCGACAGGGACATCAGCACTAGTCGCTTCTGCTGTGGCGCTCACACCTTCTTCTACTACTATGACTTCTTCATGGTTCTTACGTTCAGTCAAGTAGAAAAGAATTGGTACCGTCATACGCGAAAGAAAGAGTGAGGCAACTTCGCCGGCCATCAATGAGATTGCAAGACCCTGAAAGATCGGATCGAACAAGATCACGGCCGAACCTACGATCACAGCCGCCGCAGTCAACATCATTGGACGAAACCGCACTGCGCCGGCATCTACGACAGCATCCGCGAGCGGCATCCCCTGATCGAGTCTTAGCTTGACGAAATCAACGAGAATTATCGAATTCCGCACAACAATTCCGGCGCCGGCAATGAAGCCGATCATGGAAGTGGCGGTAAAAAACGCACCCATCACCGCGTGACCCGGAAGAATGCCAACAAGCGAGAATGGAATAGCCGCCATGATCGTGAAGGGCGTCTTGAACGATCGAAACCAGCCGACCACGAGTATGTAGATGAGGACCAGCACGGCGGCAAACGCAAGACCCAGATCGCGAAAGACTTCGTAGGTGATATGCCATTCGCCATCCCATTTCATCGCTAATTTGTTCGTCATAAATGGCTGGCTGGCAACGTAGCGCTCGAGCTGATAACCCTCAGGCAGCTTTAATCGATCGATCGCGTCATTCAGTTTAAGGATCGCATAGACGGGACTCTCTTCTTCGCCTGCCACATCGGCGGTGACGTAAACGACCGGCATGAGGTTCTTGTGATAGATGCTCTGTTCGTTAACGCCTTGCTCAATACGAACCAGTTCACCAAGTGGCACCAGGTTACCGCTGTGTCCGATTACTTTGACACGTTTCAAGCTATCGACACTTGATCGCTCGGCGAGTGGAAGCCGCAGCATGATCGGCACGTCTTCCTTCTCCTGTGGCTGATGAACCAGACCAACGTTTGCGCCCTGGACGGCGATCCGCAATGTGGCGGCCACTTGCTCCGCCGAAACACCGTTTAGAGCGGCCTTCTCCTTATCAACAACGAATTGGAATTTGGTTTGCTCGTCCTCTATATAGGAATCGACATCAACAACTCCCGGAGTGGAATCGAAAACGCCGCGAATCTCGCGCGCAACTTCGAGCTGTCGCTTGTAATCCGGACCATAGACTTCAGCCACCAGGGTTTGCAAAACTGGTGGACCAGGCGGGACCTCGGCTACTTTCACGCGGGCCTGATATTTCGCCGCAATCTCCTGAATACCCGGTCTTATCCGTTTAGCTATCTCGTGGCTCTGTGCCTTCCGCTCGTCCTTCGGAACGAGGTTCACTTGAATGTCGGCGACATTCGGACCACTGCGCAGAAAGTAGTGACGTACCAGGCCATTGAAGTTATAGGGCGAGGCAGTACCAACATACATCTGATAGTCAGTTACTTCAGGAACCGTGCGAACGTATTCGCCCATTTCGCGCGTGGCGGCCGCAGTTTGCTCCAGAGTGGTTCCCTCAGGCATGTCGACAATCACCTGAAACTCGCTCTTGTTATCGAAAGGGAGCATCTTGACTTTAACAAACTTAAAAAGCACCAAGGCGAATGACCCGACCAACAGGACGGCCACCAGTGAAAGAAAACCAACGCGCCACTTAGTGTCATGAATCAGCTTGCCCATTACGCGCCGGTATGCCCGTGTGGTCCAACCCTCTCGACTGCCGGTTTTGTGCTGTACATGTTTTCGGAGTAATCGCAGACTGGCCCACGGCGTAACAATGAAAGCAACGAGCAACGAAAAGACCATTGCGGCAGACGCGCCCACCGGGATCGGCCGCATGTAAGGCCCCATCAATCCACTAACAAAGGCCATCGGCAGAATGGCGGCTATCACAGCAAATGTCGCCAGGATGGTCGGATTGCCGACTTCGGCAACGGCCTCAACCGCGATATCAATTCGTGACCGGCCGCGATTCTCAGGTAATGCGTAATGCCGGGCCATGTTCTCAACGACCACGATTGCGTCATCGACGAGGATGCCGATTGAAAAGATAAGCGCGAAGAGCGTTATGCGATTAAGCGTGTACCCGTAGAAATAAAACACGGCGAGCGTGAGGGCGAGCGTTACGGGAATCGCAGTCGCGACGATCCCTGATTCCCTGATACCCAGCGCCAGCCAGATCAATGCCGACACCGAAAAGATCGCGATCATCATGTGTAACAGGAGCTCGTTCGACTTCTCGCTCGCAGTTTCACCGTAGTTCCGCGTGATTGCGACGTTCACGTCCCCTGGAATCAATTGCCCCTTGAGCACTTCGACTTTTTCCAAAACGTGATCGGCCACCGTAATGGCGTTCGTGCCTTTCCGTTTTGAAACTGAAAGCGTGACGGCGGGCTGCGTTGTTGATGTCGAGCCGGCTTTCTCACCGGCGCCGTAGAAGACATAGTCAGCAGGTTCCTCGGGCCCATCGTCAACCTGGCTTACATCTCGTAAATAAACCGGACGGTTGCTTGAGACGCCAATCACCACATTTCCAACGTCTTCCGCAGACTCAAAAAACCCTTCTGTCTCTACCAGAAACTCGCGATTGCCAGAGGCGAAACTGCCCGATTGCAGTTGGCGGTTAGACTGTTCGAGTATCGGCACGATAGTGGCGGGCGCAACATTGAAAGCCGCCATTCGTGCCTCATCCAAAGTCACTCGAATTTGACGGCGTTGACCACCAATAATCTTTACTTCGGAAACGTCTGTGACTTCTTTAATTTGATCGTGAAGCTGCGCGGCAACGCGACGCAGGGTGAAGTGATCGTAGCGGTCACTTGATAATGTTAGAGCGAGTATCGGAACGTCGTCGATCGAGCGAGGTTTCACCAGCGGATGACTTGCTCCCGGTGGAATCAAATCGAGATTTGCAAACATCTTCTGATTCAGACGAACGATACTCGCTTCTTCGTTCTCTCCTACATAGAAGCGAACGACTGCCATCGCGCGGCCCGGAGAGGAAGTGGAGTAAACATACTCAACGCCTGGCACCTCCCACAGAAGTTTCTCCATCGGCTTCGTGACGCGCTCTTCGATCTCCTTCGCTGATGCACCTGGCATCTGCACGAATACATCGATCATGGGAACGACGATCTGAGGTTCCTCTTCACGTGGCAGAAGGAGTACTGCTCCGATTCCGAGCAGGATTGAAGCGGAGATGATCAGCGGCGTAAGTTTGGAGTCGATGAAGGCTCGCGCGAATTGGCCGGCAAGTCCGAGTGCTTCTTTCATAACCTTATTTAGCCGCCATTCGTGGCAGGTCTTTACTTACTTCACGGACACGAATCCCGTCCCGTATTGTCGTAATACCCTCGCTTATGATCTCTTCGCCTTCATTCAGGCCCGACAGCACCTCGACGCGATCACCAGCAACTCTTCCCGTTTTCACCAGGCGCAGACGCGCCGTGCCGGATCGATCGACAACAAAGACACCGATCAGTTGGCCCTGTTGCGTGACTGCCGCCTGCGGAATCGCCAGTGTCTTTCGCTGACCGATGATGAAGCGCGCCTTGCCATACAATCCGGACCTCAACTGCGCGCCATCTACATTCACCAAACCGATTTTCACAATGTAGCTGCGAGTCGCCGGATCGGCGGCTGGGACAATCTCTTCAACCGCGCCAGACAGTTCTTTATTCTCCAGTGCTTCGAGTGTGACTTGAGCTTGATCATGGAGATGAATTTTCCCGAGTTGTGATTCTTCCACTGATGCGTGAAGTTGATAATGAGAACTGTTCTCGATTGTAAGAAGCGGCATGCCAGGCGTCGCCATGTAACCAACGTCGACTTGCCTGGAAACGACAACGCCGCCGATTGGCGCACTAATGCGTGAATAGCCAACGTAGACTCGGGCATTCGCTACGTCTGCCTTCGCCTGATCGACTTGCGCTCTGATCTGCTTCTGGCGAGCGATTGCAGCTTGTAACAGACGATCTGCTCGCTCGCTTTCAGCTTGAGCAACTTCATACTTAGTGCGTACTTCATCAAACTCCTGCGGGCTGACGGATCGACGTTCAAAAAGCATTTGGTAACGTTTAAGGGTGGTTTTCGCCAGCGTCTCATTTGCTTGTGCAGCTGCACGCGCCGATTCCGCCGCGCGAATATTCCCTTCAACTTCCTGTAGTGAATCCTGAACCTCGCGCATCCCAGCCTGAGTCTTTTGCAATTGAATTCCTGCATCGCGACTATCGATTTCGAGCAAGGTTTGGCCTGCTCGCACCGTATCGCCTTCGCGGACGTGCAACGCGACTATGTTGCCCATTACTCTCGCGGCAACGATACTGCTGTTTTTTGCTTTCACTGTGCCAACGGCTTCGTAGTAATCATCGACCATCGAACTTTTCAGCGTCTCCATCTTCAGCCCTGAGACGATTGCCGCAGGCGGCTCCGGCTCCACTTTTCCAGCACAAGAGATCACCATCAATGTCGTAAAGATCACTAAAACTATTCGTTTCACAGCTAATCTCCTCAAGAACCAAACACTCCTGCATCTTTCAATTGACCAGTGGCCATGAGCACGTTGGCATAACTCAGATATTGATCGTAGCGAGCGGCAAGCACATCCGAGTGCGCTCGAACCAACGCAGTCTCCGCTCGAAGCAATTCTGTAATGGTAGTAATTCCGGCGTGGTATCTGTCCTGCACGATGCGTAACGCTTCGCTCGCCTGGGCCGAGACTTCCGCCACTGCTTCCAGGCGTTCACGCGCCGAGACGTATTGTTGGTAGGCTCGGACTATTTCGAAGCGAATTTGATTCGCGAGTCGTTCCTGTTCCGCATTGGCGATCGATTGTGCAGCCCTGGCCTGTGCTATTCGTGTCTTCCGTCCGGCGTCAAACACGTTGAAGCTCACCGTCGCGCCGGCGGCATAATCGCCACTGCCACTCGTAAGATGTTCGGTGCTAATGCCCGTGGAGACGAAGGCGTCTACTCGAGGCAACCATTCCCCTCGAGCTCCGTGTAGTTGCGCGGAAGTCTCACGGAACGACAAAACAGCCTTTTGATAATCCGGACGGTTCTGTAATGCTTGCGCGGAGAGTGCCTCGATTCCATCAACCGTGAATCTGCGATCAACGAGTTCGCCCGATGGTTGCTGCGGAGTTTCGATAGGTAAGCCCAGGGCAGTGTTCAATGCGGCAACCGCGGTTACCAACTCCCCTCTCATCTGAATATCCTGTTGGCGAAATTGTGATAACTGCACACGTGCGGCAAGCAAATCCGATTGGACCACAACCCCAGTTTCGACCAGGTCGCGCGCGCGTTTGACGTCCGCTTCGGCAGTTCTTACTGCGTCTTCCGCCACTTTAAGTTTGGCCTGGGCCAGTAACACACCGTAATAACTCTTAATCACTTCGAAGCGAATCTGCTGCTCGACGAGGCTAGTTTGGTGTTCAGCCTGTTCTTGTCGTATTCGCGCGCTTGCGATGCGCGTTGCTGTCTCGCGCCGATCAAAAACCGGAAATCGCAACGTCAAAGACGAACGAAAATTGTTGATTGCATTTGGATGATTCAGAGAATCGACGGCGAAGTTTTCGGGACCAAACTGTCCCTGTTCAAGCAAGCTGCCAAATACAAATACTGGGTTGTTACTTCTGGTGAAGCTGCCGGTCGCTATCAGCGCAGGGAGTCGACGAGACTCCGCTTCAGACAGTTCAGCACCGGCCAGTTCGCGGCCCGCACTTGTCGCTCGCGTTAACGGATTTCGCCGGAGAGCTATTTCGACGGCGTCTATTAGTGTGAGACCGTCGCGCGGCGTCGCATTGATTTGGCTGAATGCGGTCGGCGGTAGAAAACATGTACCCAGTAGAACGAGGGTTAGAGTTTTTCCGACAGCGCGAGTGACTCGTGTTTTTCTGAACATCGCAGTTACCTGTTCATCGTCAGCTAAGCCTTCAACTCGTGGCTACTCGCACCCAGGCGACGCAGGATTGTCATCATCGGACACCAGTTAGTAAATGCCGATTGAATAAGATTGAGCGCGACAAATCCGGTAAAGAGAAACCAGTAAGGACTATGAAAGTAGCCCAATACAACGGTCACCAGAACAAAGCTGCCGGCTATCAATCTCAAGTGCCTTTCGATTGTCATGGTATTGAAGCCTCCTTACTTGAAGCGACACTGCAATAAACATTCCGGCATCGATAGTCTCGGATCGGGGGCGTTTTTAGCGAGCTTTCGACACTTTCACAGTTGCAAAATTCCGCAATTGTGAAATCGATTGCGGATTCTTACGCACGTGCTGCGGTTAGTTTTGCGATTAACACGCAGAGATGAAGTTGGCTCGGTAATTGCCCGGCATGTTTGCGGGAGGACTAATGGCAGATACATCAAGAACCACTGCGGACGATGAAATATTCGAGCGCCAGGCGCAAATCTGCAAAGCGTTTGCACACCCTGGACGACTACGCATTCTCGATCTACTTGGGAAAGGAGAGCGAGGTGTTTCCGAGCTGCAAGACGCTTTAGGGATTTCGAAGACGAGCATCTCGCAACAAATCTCAATTCTGAAGTCAGCAGGCGTGCTCGTTACTCGTCGGAATGGCAAACAGATCTACTGTTCGCTTGCGATTCCGGAGGTGAAACAGGCGTGTCAATTGATTCGCGGAGTCCTCAGAGCGCAGATCGCTAACAGCCACCGATTAACCCAACCGTTGCAGGAGTGAAAACATGGAGAATCAATATTTGTACAAGACAGAAGTGGAATGGACAGGAGAACGTCACGGTGAATTGCGAGCACCGGCACTTCCCAATTTAGATGTTGATGCTCCACCGGAATTCAAAGGACACGAAGGCGTTTGGACTCCGGAACATCTTTTCGTGGCGGCAGTGAACTCTTGCTTTATGACGACATTCCTGGCCATCGCTGAGAACTCAAAACTCGAATTTGTGCAGTTCCGGGCGGACGCGGAGGGGAAGCTGGAGAAAGTCGAAGGGCAAGGCTTGATGATCACGCACATTACGCTGAGGCCAAGACTGGTAGTCAAACATAGCCGCGATACTGAACGCGCGCTCCGCATTTTTGAAAAGGCGGAGAAGAACTGTTTGATTTCCAATTCAATTAAAGGAGCAACGAAGCTCGAGCCGCAGGTGAACTGCGAAGGAAAGTGAGGGAGAAATGAAACGAGAGAAAGTTTGGAGGGTCGTATTATTTTTAACGGTAACGTTCTCATTGGCTGTGACCATCGCCTATGCTCAAAAACGAAAAGGGCAGATGCATGGAATGCCACGGTATGACACTGCTACCGAAGTCACGTTGCCCGGGACCATAACTAAAGTTGAAACCCACATGGGAAAGATGGGATGGACTGGAACACACCTTGTCGTTAGTTTCGAAGCTGAAACGCTCACTGTTCATGTCGGACCATCGAGCTACCTGACCCAGCGGGGATTTTCATTTGCGCCCGGCGAGCAGATTGAAGTTACCGGCTCCAGAATAAAGCTCGAAGGGAGTGATGTTCTGATCGCGAGAGAGATCAAAAGGGGAGAGAAAGTGCTGATGCTGCGAAACTCGCAGGGAATTCCCGCATGGTCAAGAAATAGATGGCGATGGTAGTTGACCCGAATTGAAACTCCTTCTGTGAGCGATCGCTTACGGTTGAAGCGGCTTTGCACGAAAGTAACCAAACGCATCGATGGACGAAGAATATTTCTCGCGCAAAGGCGCAAAGACGCAAAGAAAGCCCATAGAAACGCGGTAGCGCTTTGCGTCTTTGCGCGAGATCTTCTCAGTAGAGGTACTATTCGGGCAAAGCCGGTTGAAGCGGTTGAAGCCTGACAAACCGGAGGGGCGCTACCCTGTTGAAAGATAGCACCCCCGGCTTAAGTCGTTAACGGTACTGCGTCAGAAATTAAACTTGAGCGCAAACTGCAAGATCCTTGGATCGAACGCCCCAGTAATTCTGCCGAAGTTTGCGCTGTTTATGTTTTGACTTTGGCCGATATCGAAGTTCGTGTGGTTAAGAACATTGAACGCCTCCGCACGGAATTCAATATTCGTGTTTTCTCCGAAGAAAACTCTTTTGATCAGGCTCATATCCAAATCAAGACGACTTGGACCACTGAGTGGCGTGAGTTGTAAACCTCCTAATGTGCCCGAAGCTGGATTGGTGAGAAACGCGTTCGAGTTGGGATTGGCACGAATAGCCGCAATCAAAGCCGGATCAAAAATCAATGGCTGTCCTGTGGTCGGATCGAAAAACAGCCCGGTGCGGTCCTGAAGCTCGCCGATGGTCAACGTCGAATTTACGGTGTTGATGGCCGAGCGACCACGTCGATTGAGCGTGCCGCGTGCGGACACGATCGAAATCGGCTCGCCGCTTTGCCATCGGAATATTCCATTCACGCTCCAGCCACCCAAAATCCCATCTATCAGGCCGCCTCTGTTCAAAAAACGCTTGCCTGAACCGAACGGCAGCTCATACACAGCGTTGGCCTTGATGACGTGACTTATGTCGTCGCTGATTCGTCGCTTTTCAACGACGCCACCGGTGGCGTTGTCGAGGAGTGGACTGAAGCTTGTCTGGCTTCCTTCAAAATCGCTGAAAGCTTTGCTGAAGGTGTAGTTCGCCTGGAAATAGAGTCCGCTGCTGAGTCGCCGCCGGATTTCAGCCTGAAAGGCGTTGTAATTGGAGTACGATCCGTTGCCGATTACATCCACGACGAATGCGTTCGGATTGACAGGTAAGAAAAACGATGGTGTCAGTAAAGGATCACCACCATTTGCGCCGTTGAAGTAAGTGTTTCGTCGCACTAAATAAAACGATGCGAGTTCTCCGACCTCGCCGTTCCGGACAATGCCTACCACTGTTCCGTTAGTTAAAGAACCAGCGAGGCCAAACCTGGGTAGCAGTTCCAGAGGTTGTCTATTAGCGCACTGGGCCGCAGTTGGGTTGAGTCGCCCACAGGTCGCTAGGTTGAATTGTGCGCGACGAAAGTCTTCAAGGAATCCGTTGTCGAAGATCCTTACCTGATTAATGTCGATGCCTCGAGTTAACTTCACACCGTGATTGCCCACGTAACGAAATTCCACGGCAGTGTCGCGCATGATTTCTCTCTCGAACCCGATGTTCCACTGCTGGACGTAAGGTGTTCGGAGGTTTGGATCGATCGTAAACAGGGCCGCCTGAGGATCGAGAGCGGTGTTTTCTGCAATTGTGCGCGGCACCTCAAAAGCGGGTTCCGGCACAGGCACTCTGCCCGCCCCGGTAATTGTTCCAGCGATACCTGTTATCTGAACTCCTTGCGAAAGGCCATCGTTGCCGCGGAAGGCATTTCGAACTGTGGTGATGTTGTTGTCGATCACGTATGAGATCGAGTAGCCGCCGCGAAGCGATGTTTTGCCGTCTCCCGTGATATCCCATGCGAAACTAAAGCTCGGGGCAAAGTTATTCCAATCACTATTAAAGAACGGGCGGCCTGTTCCCCGCCCGGCAAAATCCAAAACTGCATTGGGATTGGACAGGTTAGAGAGACCACCGGTAGGAAGCAAGGCCAATCCATTTTGTTCTGTCGGCACAGACTGGAATTCCCAACGTAAACCGAAATTCAGAGTCAGATTTCTACGCGTGCGCCAACTGTCGTTGAGATACAAACCGATATTGAAGTTGCGCAGATCTCTCCGCTCGCCCAATCCCGGCACGAAGCCCGATGTACGATCCTTTACCTGGAAAGTCTGGTCGACGCTATCTACTGGACCAGTAAGCAAAGCAAGGATGCTGCTGGCGTTGTCGAAATTCGTTGTGGAGATTCCGCCGGGGAACAGCGATGGAATTAAAGGATTTGGATTGCCGGAGCCAAAAGCTATGTCATACGACGGCAGCCTCCCGGCATCATTGAAAGGAAGCACCTTCAATAAGCGAAGGTTTCCGCCTAGTCGATAGACATGATCGCCTCGAACCCACGTGGCGTTGTCCATCAATTCCTTAACGTAAACGTCGCGACCTTGTGGTTGAAAGTTCTGGACTGGATTGGATACCAGGGGAATAGCTATCTGGAAACCGTCCGCGAATTGTTCGCGATTGACGAATTCCACATCATAGTTGTTGAAGCCTGTTCGTAGTTCGTTCGTCCAGTTCGCCGAGGGCGTCCAGATCCATGCAAACGATCCGCGCGGACGCACACTGGATTGACCGCCTCCCGGCAACCCAGGAAAAACCTCGCCGATGTCGTTGAAGACGTCATTCGGAAAAGCACTCGTCAAGCGACTGTAGACAGCTTCGAAGCGATGGTTCACATTCGCATCGAAATCGATTCGAAATCCCAATGACCGATCAGTGCTGGGAGCGGAACTGTTGAAACGAAAACCGCTGAAGTTGAAATTGTCGCCAGTCTCTCCTGAATTCGGTAATGGCGTTTTGCCTATAAGATTCGCCATTGTGGCGTCGGCGGGAAGGCCAGCCAGGCCCAGAAGATTAACTGTTTGTAGTTCCTGATTGTCCAGACGCCGGTAGGTAAACTGTCCTGTACGGGCGGCAGGGGTGAGCACCGTGCGAAGGCGTGAAGCGCCTTCCGCAACCCGAGTTTCTTCGTAAAAGAAGTAGAAGAAAAGTTTATTTCTGCCCCACGTAGTGGGACCACCCTCACCAAATCTTGGTAGCACGAATGGGCCGCCGATATTGCCCCCAAACTGATTCTGGATCAGCTTCTCTTTTGGCAGGCCTGCGCGATTGTTGAAGAAACTATTCGCGTCGAGGAAATCATTCCGGTGAAACTCGAACAAGCTGCCGTGAAAGTCGTTACTCCCGCGCGGTGTTACCAGCTTAACTTGCGCCACGCCCAGGCCGTCTCCTGGACCACTGTTCTGAGTCGTTAAAGTGAATTCCGAAACGCTTACTACGCTCGGAGAGGCCACACCAAAGAAGCTATCAGTACGCACGAAGTTGTCGTTGATATTGATTCCGTCCCAGGTCAGGTTAGTAAACGATCCGCGTAAACCATTGACGGATGCGCCGCGATTTGTACTGCTTGTGTTTACTCCGGCTTGTAGACCAGCGAGAGTTAGCGGATTTCGGCCATTGAGCGGTAGATCCTGAATCTGTCTCTGGAGCACGGTTGTGGAAAGTTCGCCGTTGTCCGTATTCACTACGAGTTGTGATTCACCTGAAGTCGTGGTTACGACTTCATTGATATCTCCCAACTCGAGAACGACATTCACTGTCGCCGACTGATCCACATGCACTACGACGTTTTGAACCTGTGATTTCTTAAAGCCCGCACGTTCTACAGAGAGCATATACGAGCCGGCGCGGACGTCGGAAAATCGAAAGAAGCCCTCGTCATTGGAAGTGGTGGTGACCTGACGGTTCGTCGCTTTGTCTGTTAGGACCACTGTCGCGCCCGATATGACGGCGCCGTTCGGATCCTCCACTGTGCCGTTGACTCGCGTGTTAACAGATTGGGCTATTGCAGCGATTGAAAGGAAGCAGATGAGAAGGGGCGTTACGGTCATTGACTTTAAGACTCTTCCATACATGGGGAGTTCCTCCTCGGTTTTGTATTTGGTTGTTGGTTTGGACGTGCCGCAGCAGTAACGTTTTCGGTTAATTGCCTGGACGGATCTCCGCCGTTACGCTGCACTGCCGAAGCGCATTCACAACCGCCTGGATTTCAGATTGCGTCAATCGCGGAAACGCAACAGGTATTCCTGTTCGTGGTTAGTAGATCTGATGAGCCGGATCTCACGTGAGGGTAATTACTTATTGCGGAAGTCTGCGATGAGTGACAACACCTACGACTTCGATTTATGAGAAAAGGTCATCCGCAGGATCTGAAGTTCAAGAATCGATCAATAACTCGATTGTTTACGCGGAACTATCGCGAAAACAAAGTGCGATGGCGCATTGAGTTCGAAAGAAATTAGCCCCTGCGTGTTATTACTCATAACAAAAAGGGGCTTATTCGTTGAGTAAAAAGCAAAACTCCACAGGAATAAAGACAAATGATCTGACGTATTGGATTCTGATATGAAAATTTGGACGAATTTCGGTAAGGAGGTTTATTGTTTATATATGTACTACTGACTCGGATGAGTTTTCAGCCATTCCGCGCGAAGCAGAAAGCTTCCGTCAGTCACGATGCGGTCACCGACCGATATCCCTTCCAATACCGGATAACGACCATTCGCCTCTGGGCCAACGCGCACGGGCCGCATCGCAAAAGCGTTCACTTCATTTAATGCGACGAAGACAACCTGCTGGTTGTTGATATTCTGAACCGCGTTTGCCGGCACTGTCGCAACAGTCGAGCCTGCTCCACCTAAAGTGGCAAATGCCACATTGACGTACATGCCTATCTTCAGCGTCTGACCCGGATTCGCAAGCTCGATTCGGACTTGAGCTGTTCTGGTCGCCGGATCGAGTGTGGGGTCGACATAACTCACCTGGCCACGAAAAACTCTTCCGGGATATGCCTCTGACGTGATGCTTGCGCCACTACCGACTTTTATACGCGCCAGATCCTTCTCGTAAACCTGACCAATCACCCAGACGCTTGAAAGATCGGCAACTCGCAATATCTCTTTGTCTGCTTGAATTACTTCACCAGGATTTACCGCGCGCGCGATTACAGTACCGGTCACCGGCGAAGGCAAACTCACTTCGGAACTAACCTGTTCCGAAGATCGCAGTGAACTGATTCGCTGTGGTGAAAGACCCAGCAGCAACAAGCGTTGTCGCTGCGATGCTAATTCGGATTCGGCGGATCGAAGCTTCGTAGTGGCCTGTTCTAATTCTTCTCTGCTCGCGGCGCCGATCTCGACTAGTTTTATGATACGGGCGTGGTGCTTATGATGCTCTTCAAGATCTGCCTGCGCGGTTAAGTAGCGCGACTGCACCTGGGCCAATTCATCGCTGAAAACCACCGCCATGGTTTGTCCCCGAACTACTGTTTGGCCGAGTTCGGCATTTACTCGACGCACAATTCCGCCGACGAGAGACACCACCGGAGTCGCTCGATACGCATTCGCCTGCACGATTCCTGTCGTCACCGCTGAGCCCGCAGTCTCAGACGCGAGTTGCTCACCAACCGGCTCAATCTTGATACCTGCACGTTGCATTACTTCGGGAGCGACATTAATAGTCAATTCTTCTGTGGTTGGCGTGGACGTTTGTTCGGCGGGCATATCGCGAGGAGCAGGCACTGGCCTCCCTGCTCCATCCGGCCGTGAGCGCAGCAACATCCAACCAGCAATAGCGATAATCAAAACCACACCGGCAACAGCAACGACTACGGTGCGGTTGACGCGTCGCCTGGGTGCAGCGACATCGGCATTCTCGATTTCGGTGTCATCGTTCATTTGCTTATTAAATTGGGGGAAGCAGTTGCACGCTCAATATCGACACGTGCAAGGTATGTCTCCAAAAGCGAATCAATGAAGCTGCTCTCAACTTCTATGAAGCGCCGCTGCTCTGCAATAAAGTCCAATAACGTTTTGGAACCCAGCTCGTATGTCTGTCTTACTACTTCGAGATTCGCATTCGCTTGATCTCTGACGCCCACTCGATAGATCTGCGCAGCTTTCATTGACTGTTCGTAACGCGCGAAACTCGCCGCAATTTCGCGTTTGACGGTTAATTCGGCAAACTCTCGTCGCCGAGTCGCTGCTTCCTTTTCCGCTACTGCCGCTTCGACCGCTCCCTGATTTCGATTGCGGACCGGCAAGTAGACATTCACACCCACCGTCAGCAAATGCATCCTGTTATTGATCGGCACCAGTGCTCCCGTGTCATCGAAACCTCTTTGTGGAAAACCAGAGTTCATCAATTCATATCTGGTGCTGAGGCTCGCATCGAAGCGACCCTCGCTTCGCGCCTGTTCGATCTGGGCTTCGGCGAGTGTTTCAGCAACGCGCGCGGCCTGAACATCTGGTCGCTGGTTGAGTGCCACCTGAGTTACGACCGCAACGGACGGTAACGGCTCGACAGCAGGATTAAGATCTCCGCGCAGACGAAGCGGTTCTTCGGGAGTCATTCCAATTAGATTTCGCAATTCCAGCAGCGCGATCTGAACCTTCCCGTCTTCAGTCTCGCGCACAGATTTGATCCTGTTGACCTCTACCAGGACCATGTTCTGTTCCAACGGTGCAGTGCGGCCTTCAGTGACGCGTGCCCTGACGAGTCGATAACCGCGGTCCGTTGTTGTCAACAGGTTTTCGGTGAAGGCGAGCTTTAACATTTCGCCGAGAGCCTGGCCAAACTTTGTCTTTACTTCCGCGGCCAGCAGACGTTCGCGGTCTACTAACAACCGCTCCTTCATCTCGAGCTCACGCTGCGCCACCAGTATTCGTGCCGGCCGGCGTCCACCCAATTCCAGCGGCAATGTGCCGCCGACCATCGTCTGGTTGTCCGGCCCGTTGAGTTGTTCCTTGCGCGCAACCTCGATCATCGGGTTCGCACGCAACGCCGCCTGCTTCACCAAAGCACGCGCGGCATCGACTTCTCTACGAGCCGCCAGGAACTCAGTGTTGTGAGACAGCGCGTACGCAACAGCTTGGTCCACCGTCATTCCGCTCTTCGGATCGAAATAACGCGAAAGCGTATCCGTAGGCGGAAGTGTGTCTTGACCCAAAGCGCGTGATCCAAACCAGCTTGCTTGAACAGCAAAGGCGAGGATGATTAATAACGATCGTTTCAGCATTGGTAACACCTTAACTTTCTTCGAGCACGGGCTCGTTCACCTTTTCTGGCTCAATTCCCACGGCTTCTCTAGCGCCATGCCTTCTTAACCGGCGCGCGTGAATCGAATAAAAAATCGCCGGCGTTACGATCAAAACGTGCAGCAGACTTGAAACCATTCCGCCGAGAACGGGGGTTGCCAAAGGCTTCATCACTTCAGAACCCGCGCTCGTGCTCCACATGATTGGCAACAGCCCAGCCACTACGGTTGATACGGTCATGACCTTCGGGCGCAGTCTCAACAACGCGCCTTCCATGACAGCTTCCTTCAATGACTCACGGTTGAGTTGTCCTGTTTCTTCGCGCTTTCGTTCGACGGCCTCGTTGAGATAGATAACCATCACGACACCTGTCTGCACTGCGGTTCCAAACAACGCGATAAAGCCAACCCAAACAGCTACTGAGAAGTTGTAGCCAAGCAGCCACAGCAGATAAATTCCGCCAGTCAGCGCAAACGGTACGGCCATGAGGACGTGTGCCGCCTCGAGGGCTGAGTGATACGTGACGTAAAGCAGTCCGAAAATGACCAACAGTACAATCGGAATCACGATCAGCAATCGCTGCCGTGCGCGTTGTTGATTTTCGTACTGACCACTCCAGGCGATGTAATAACCGGTTGGAAGCTGCACTTGCTGGGCTAGCACAGTTTTTGCTTCATCGACAAAACTGCCAACGTCTCGGCCGCGAACGTTCAATAAAACAGTGCCGCGCAAAAGACCATTCTCGCTTGAGATCATTGATGGTCCTTCCACCGTTCGTATGCCGGCAAGCTGAGCTAAAGGAATTGGCGCACCAGTCGGAGCGGTGATCGGAATCTGGCCCAACGCCTGAGGACTGCCCCTGAACTGCGGTGCGTATCGGACGCGAACCGGAAACCGTCTTCTTCCTTCAATGGTGACCGTAAGGTTCGTTTCACCGATTCCCTTTTCAATCGCATCCTGGATCATGCCCACATCTATGCCGTAACGAGCTGCGGCCGTGCGGTCGATGTTTATGTCAACATAAGGGGCGCCGCTTATCTGCTCGGGATAAACATCAACTGCTCCCGGAACACGCTTTACAACTTCAGCCACTTTCCGCGAGAGTTCTTCGAGGGTCTTCAAGTCGTTCCCAAAAATCTTGACGCCAACCTGAGATCGGATTCCGGTCGCGAGCATATCGATACGATTGATGATCGGTTGAGTCCAGATATTCGTGACGCCGGGCATTCGCAGCTTCTCATCCATCTCAGCGATCAGGCGCTCACGTGTCATACCTGGCCGCCATTGCTCGGGCGGTTTCAGGTGAACAATTGTTTCGTTCATGTTCACCGGCGCTGGATCGGTTGAAGATTCAGCACGACCTGTTTTGCCGACAGCCCATTCGATTTCCGGAAAACTCTTTAGAATTTCGTCCTGCTTACTGGTTATTCTGAGTGCCTCATCAATTGAGATTGCCGGGTCGGTAACCGGCATGTACATCAAATCGCCTTCATTCAGGGGCGGCATGAATTCCTTGCCGATACCGAGAGTCATCACGATTGCGCTCGCGAATAGAAGCGCCGCCAGCGAGATAGTGATCGCTCGATGATTCAGTGCAAAGCGAAGCGCCGGCCGGTAGAGAGCTTGCAGAAAGCGCATCACGGGGTTCGATTGTTCGGAGTGAAACTTGCCGCCTAAGAGAAATGTGCAGAGCACCGGTACGAGCGTGACCGCGATCACCGTCGCGCCGATCATGGCAAACGTCTTCGTGAATGCGAGCGGGTGAAATAGTTTGCCTTCCTGCCCCGTTAACGCGAACACAGGAACAAATGCAAGGATGATGATCGCCATCGAGAAGAAAACGGGGCGACCGACCAGCTTTGTAGAATCGAGCACGGTATTCCATACTCGCCGTCGATCCTTGGGATCGACGTTACGTTTCTCGAGGAAGCGAAAGGCGTTTTCCGTTACCACTATTCCGGCGTCAACCAACACGCCAATCGCAATCGCGATTCCTGCGAGCGACATAAGGTTTGAGCTGATACCCATCACCTTCATAAAGAGAAACGAAAGCAACACTGCCAGAGGTAATGGGATGGTCACGATCAGGATCGAACGGAAGTGAGCGAGGAAAACTATGTGGGCCAGGGTTACAAGGATCAGTTCCTCGATCAGTGCTCGTTTGAGAGTGGAGGTGGCGCGAAGAATCAGCTGCGTGCGATCGTAAAAAGGAACGATTTGCACACCTTGCGGTAATCCGGCCTGCAACGCGGCGATCTTCTCCTTGACTGCGTCAATAACCTCCAGAGTGTTTACGCCATAACGTGCGATTACCACTCCGCCAACTGCTTCTTTGCCGTTTTTATCGAGCGCTCCTGTGCGAAATGCGTTACCAATTTTCACGTCGGCCACATTGCGTACGTAGATGGGTATGCCATTCTGCGCACCGATAACAATGTTCTCGACATCGGTTGTGGATTCAACCAGACCAACTCCGCGAACTACCGCCCACTGTCCTGCCTGCTCAACCACATTGCCGCCGACGTTATTGTTGGACCTTTCAACGGCTTCCACTACGACTGAAAGCGGGAGGTTGTAACCGCGCAGCTTGTTTGGATCGACGTCAACCTGATACTGCTGCACGTAGCCGCCGACACTCGCTACTTCGGCGACACCGGGCACGGAGTTGAGCTGATAACGGACGTACCAATCCTGCAATGTGCGTAAGTCACGCAAGTTCAAACGATCGCTTTCCACCGTGTACCAGAAGATCTGGCCCACACCTGTGGCGTCCGGACCAAGAGTCGGAATCACACCTTCGGGCAACTGCCTGGTCACGAGGTTCAGTCGTTCAAGTACTCGTGTTCTGGCCCAATAGAGATCAACGTTGTCTTCAAAGATTATGTTGATCATCGAAAAGCTGAACGCGGAACTCGCGCGCACGACACGCACACCCGGCAGTCCTTGAAGATTCGTGACCAGGGGATAAGTAACCTGATCTTCGACTTCTTGCGGTGATCGTCCAGACCAGTCGGTGAAGACGATCACCTGATTGTCTGACAGATCAGGAATCGCATCGATCGGAGTTCGTAATAGCGCCCAGTAACCCGCGGCGGCCAAGCCGAGATAGATCACGACAATGAGGCCGCGGTTACGTAAGCTAAACTCTATCAACCGGTGGATCATGCTATTGAGCTGTCACCGGAAACGTCGCCTGGCCGCGTCCCTTCGGTCCGTCGTAAGTGATTCTTGCCTGCCACTCGCCAGCGACTTCAATTTCCGCTTTGCCGCTGTAGACGCCAGGAGTCGATGTAGTCGTGAACGAAGCTGGGTCGTTCATTTCAGCCATCGTTCCCATTTGCGGCATGTGAAAAGTAAGCGCTACGGCACCAACATCTACAGGCGTGCCTGACGCATCGGTAAAAGTCAGAGTGAACTGACTGTTTCCATGCCTCAGCACTCCATCCGCAGTTGAAAGCGAAACGGTTAGACCGTTTCCGGCGGGTGCGCTCTTTATGATTTTCCCTGTCGAAGGATCCTGTTGTGAACTACACGCCGCGATCAGCGCGGCAAGTGCCAAAAAGGTCAATGCGATAGCAAACTTTTTCATAGTCTCCTCCACCGGTGATGAACAACAAATTCTAATGATTGGTCGTAAGTCATGACCTGCTCCAGCTCGGCGCAGTGACGTCCATAAACCACGACGTACGTGCAGATACACGTTTGCGCAAGCCGTTTCTCAGTCCAATGCGGATTGGACCGAAAAGGAAGACACACTACGGCTTTCGGAGAATTAGATCAGAAATGCGAGGTTCAGAAGGTAAGTTGGCGGAGAGCCTGGTGGACCATGAGTATATTGACTTGGGCCAAACAACACTCCCGCAGTGAGCCATGGTCTGGGAGTGACCATGTAAGTCGGAACGCGTACCGATGCAGGAGCTCTCAGCGGCGCAACCTTGGACGAAGTCGAACCGCTGGTTGGGCAATCCACAGCGCAGCACAGTTTGGCCGCGGCAACTTGAGGACTGTCGTTCGTCATCAAGGCGGTTTTGCAGCAATCCATCATGCCGTGCATGCTGCACTCGGTGTCGCCAAAATGTAGAGGTACTCCGGCGACCGTGCTACCTGCCAGCACCAGCAAGAGGAATAAGGATGCAAGCCGCTTCTTCATTTTTGCGACACTCTATTCAAAACTCATAACCGCAGTCAACTCTTGACCTTTGCCCTGAACTGGATCACCCCGCAAAGTGCCTTAGCTTTCGCTGCAATATTCGTGCCCCGTGTTTTGTTTCAGTATTTTCGGTTTGCTCGGCCTGCTCTGCGAAATCTCTCGCGCAGACGTTAACGCCCAAACGAGCTTTGCACAAAAGTACTCAATCACATTTGGAGACCTCTGTGCGAAACACTTTTCTCACGCAAAGGCGCAAAGAAAACCCCTGGAGACGCGGTAGCGCTTTGCGCCTTTGCGCGAGCGTTCTTCTCCTAAAGAAGTACTTTTCGTGCAAAGCAGCCCAAACGCTCAAAGCCGCCGCCCTTTGAGCCGTAGATACGACGCCATTCCCGCCAAACCTCCGCTAAGAAGCATTATTGATATAGGTTCAGGGACCTCGAAATTGTAGGTAACCTTTTGAAACGTGTATATCGGTCTTTCGTTAAGGATACCGACGAGTAGGTCAATCGTGGCAGTTCCGCTGCCGATCAAGTCCGCGCTGAACACGATGGGCCCAAAAAAACAGTTCTCTGGACATATTGTCAAATGGCCCGAGAAGGTAAACGGACTGGTTATGGAGAAATTTGACAAGCTGAACGGTACTTCGATCTCAGGGCCCCGTATCTCAAAAACTCCCCCGTGTCCCGAGCCGTGGTTTACGCCATCGAATAT
>JAICGZ010000020.1 GCA_025922875.1 Pyrinomonadaceae bacterium | reverse complement strand
TCATTAAGAACGGCTGTCTCACGAAAGAGCAGGCGGATAACATTTGCTATCACTCTGCACAGAGAACTACTTACATAATTACCGATAACCTCAAAGACGACATGGTTCAATCTGATCTGAAGCGCATGGAAAAAGCGGCTACTCGCGTTCTGGCGCGTCTTTCCGAGGAAATTGAAACCCTACCATAGATGGGATCTCGCCGTTCTTAATTGCTGTATCCAAAGCTTCGTTAGTCGGATACTTCCGATAAGATTCCTCCAACGCATCAAGAATCTTCGTCATTGAATTTTGCGTCTGCGACTCCTCGTCCTCGCGTGTGTTATCTGGAACGTCGATTTCCATGAATGACTCCTTCCTTAATCGGTCAATATGATTTTTGGGGCAAACGGAATATTTTTGAGACAGGAGCGGTTTTTGAGGCAAAGCCCGAGGCGACATAATATGTATTATCGGACGCGGCTGGTGGTGGTGAGATTGTGAGGACGAACGAAAACGGGAGGCTGAATTAAGCGTCCTGTTGTCATCTTCGTTCTCTAGTGGATGCCATTTCAGTTTGAATCAGCGCCTTTCCTACTCACGTCAGAGAGTGACGAATTACATACGCTGCCGCGTTAGGTTGCTCTCATTTCACTTCAAGGACTCGCGCGGGTTCGTCACAGACTATTTCAGCTCTGCCGAAAGATCACTATAAACTCAGTGCCGCTGGTCCCATACGGAAGAACAGCAAACACCGACCATCCGGGAGGTGCCGACTCCAATGTTTTTTCCAGCTTATCGTAAGCAACTTTTGTAACTCCCCAATTCGCACCCATGATTTTAGCCTCCGGAGATTAGGATTTGAGTAACGGCAGAAACGAGCGGCTTATATCACCTGAACAAAGCTTTGGGAAGGGCTAATTATGAGGCTAATTATGAGGAAAAAGCCCGGGCCAAAAGCAACCAGGAGGCTGGTGAAGCCTCCTGGTTGCTTTTGTCTAGTTGTATTTTGGCAGAAGTCCAGTATTTTCCTAGTTCCCTTTGCTGCGCTTGACGGTATCAGTGGTCGCCGTGCTTGTTGCCACAGATTCACTTTCGGCAGTGGTATCGAAGTCGCCGGTCGGGCCTCCCGCGCTACCTAACGTAAGTATGAGTGATAACAGTATCGAGAAAGTCATCTTCGTTCTCCTTTAGTGGACGCCATTTCGTTCGCTTCAGCGTCCTTTCACCTTTCACTTGTATTAGCGATAAAAGGTTTGAAAAAGGCGCACACTCGAGGAAAATTTTTTAGAGCGAATTTAGCCCTGCACTAGCGGCGATCAAGCACAGGCTTCAGCTCGCATGTGCAGAACGCTTAAGAACGCGGCGGCGGCTGGTGAGAAGTTTGCACCACGACGGTGGGCGGCCCAGAGCGTTCGATTGTGAGTGAGACCGCGAACAGGTACAGTCACCAAAACCCCTCGTTCCAACTCTTCACGCACGCACATGCGCGGAACGAATGCGAGTCCAACTCGTTTTTGAACGAAGCGCTTAATCGTTTCGATCGTCGCTAACTCAATCGAGATATTCAAAGGTGTGTGTTGTCGCGCGAAAGCTTCAATCACCTTCACGCGCGAGCCGGAATTAACATTGTGAGCGACAAACGATTCCTTCCCCAGGTCTTTGATCTTCACTGACGGGCGCCCGGCAAGCGCATGCTTCGGATTCATTATCAAAATAAGCTCATCTTTCAATATCGGAAATGCCTCGATGTCTCGATCCGTGGGTTCCGACGCCATCAGCCCAAAGTCTACGTTGCGTTCCAATACCTCGCGCGGCAGCCGGCTCGACACATGACGAAAGATCTCTACCTTCACGTCGGGATGCTGTTCGCGATATTTCAGAATGAGCTCGGGCAAAAGATAGAGCGACGTACTCTCATTCGCCCCGACACGAATACGTCCACGCTTCAGACTCTGCATCTCCTCAATTGCCTGGCCCACCTCATCGCGCAGACCAAGAATGCGCTGTGCGTAGTCATAAACCACCTGCCCAACTTCAGTGAGCACCGGAGTCTTCTGTGTTCTATCAAGGAGCGGTAAACCGATCTCTTCCTCGAGACGGCGAATCGCGATGCTTACGGCCGGCTGCGTGCGAAACACTTTATCCGCGGCTTTAGAGAAACTCTTTTCCTGTACAACTCGCGAGAAGTATTCCAACTGGGCCATTTCCATGGTTTTGAATTATTCCATAAGCCGTGTACCGAGTCCATGAATCAGACTTATTATTACTTTAAGACAATAAACTTTACAGAGAATGAAAATACTCGCGAGGATCGTCACTTGACCCACTCGCCACCTTCCCCTAAAGTGACACACTCCGAACTACTATTGTTTTTGGAAAGCGATTACTGTGGCTATACGTATCGAAAACCAGTACGAGGGCTCGTTGCCGAAAGGTTCTTTGGAACAGATCGAGAATGCCTTCGATAGTTTGCCCCGTGAACACACGCGCGGCATCGAGCGCATCAGGCTAGTGCCCTTTATCACCGATCCACGCATCAAAGGCGCGTTTCAGGCAACCGAACTACCGGGACTTTATCATCCACGCCAGGGTCCTAAAGGCGCCTGGCTCGAAATCGCGGTTAACGTTCTATTGCCGGCTAACAAGCCGTTTCACAAGAGAATCGTTCCCAGACTGTCTTTTAAAAGTAACCTGGTGGCGCTGGTGTTTTCGTTGGTCGGCCAGCATTACCATTTAACGCTGAAGCATTCGCTTAAGAAGACTCAACTCGAGCCCGCTGTGCGGATGTACACGGAGAAACAGTTGAAGGCCTGGAATGAGAAGAAGCACAGTTTCAGGGCACGCCTCTTCAAGCCACTCCAGCCGACGTTCGAGCGTTGGGCGAAGTCCCTACAGAAGCGTGCTGCGGCGGAGAAAAAGAGGCAGACAGGATGAGCAGGATTTTTCAGGATTAGCAGGATGCTTGTTAGTCCTGTGCTGGTTCGTCGTCGATTTCGTCGGCAACGGCACGGAGAATCAAAGCAACCTCAGCGTCAGAGACTTGCGTTGCACGAAATTTGACCTCGATATTGAAGTCTTTATCGGGTGAAGCGTATTTGAAGACGTAAGGCTTGTTATCGGGTACTACACGTGGTCCCATCTCCTGACGTCGCACTTCCCTCGCGTCATTCCGATTCAAACCTCGCGACGCGATCTCTTTCGCAAAACGTCTCATTGAATCGTCGTCCGGCTGGCGCACGATCTGAAGTAAGGATGACTTCGCGTTGATATCAGCCGCCCGGCACACTTCTCTTACATCCTGCGGAATCTTCGCGATCGCCAGTGCTTCCGTCACAGTCGTCCTGCTCTTACCAACCTTGCGCGCCACATCGTCGTGCGTATAACCAAAACGCTCGCACAGCGCCAGCAACCCATCCGCTTCTTCCCACACAGTCAGATCCTTGCGCTGCATGTTTTCAATCAGCGCGATCTCGGCCACCGTGCCATCATCAACTTCCATCTCCACGCAAGGCACTTCCTTGAGCCCGGCTCTCTGCGCAGAACGCCAGCGACGTTCGCCGGCGATGATCATCCAGCGCCCGGTGAGACGATTGGGTTTGACGAGCAAGGGTTCGAGCACACCCTTTTCAGCAATCGATGCCGTCAACTCCGTGAGGTCGCCGAACTCCACACGTGGTTGCTCCGGATTTGGATCCAGCTTATCAACGGCTATCATCCTGCCGACCTGGGCCGGCCGGTGTTGTGACAGTTCTTCGACGTAATGCGCGTCGTGGCGCATTTGGAGTCCGGTTGGTAGTCCCCTCTTAGACACGGCTTATTACCTCTTCGCAAAGTTTTCCGTATTCAATTGCTCCGGATGAGTTCGGAGCAAAACTAAAGATCGACTCCTTGTAGGCAGGTGACTCTTCCAGTCTGACGCTCTTCGTGATCACTGTATCAAACAGCTTTGGACCAAACACCGAACGGATCTGCTCGTGAACCTCGCGTGCGAGTGTGGTTCGCTTGTCATGCAACGTCACGAGCACACCGAGCAGTTCGAGGTTCGGATTGGGACGCGCTTTAACTTTCTCAATCGTCTCCAAAAGGTCGTCCGTGCCTTCGAGCGCGAAGTACGACGACTGGATCGGGATCAGCACGTGTGTGGCGGCAACCAGCGCATTCACCGTGATCAGTCCGAGTGTTGGTGGTGTGTCGATAACGATGACTTCGTAATGTTGGCGGAAAGGTTCGAGACGGTCCTTGAGCCGAAAGGGCGCGTCGAAGTCGCCTACTAACTTCGACTCGAGTTTCGCGAGATTGATTCGCGCCGGCACAATAGACAAATTTTCAACCGGGGTTGCGTAAACTGACTCCTCGACCGGCGCCTGCCCATCCATCATCAGCTCGTAGATCGATCTTTCGACCGTTAGCGGATCTAAAAAGGAGATTGAGCTATTGGCTTGAGGATCGAGATCGAGAAGGAGGACACGTTTTCCCTTGCGAGCAAACGCGGCGGCGAGGTTAATGGCGGTAGTGGTCTTCCCTACCCCACCTTTTTGGTTGGCGATGGCGATTACCATTCGCTGCACAGTGGCAAACTAACGCTCCATAGAATCAATCCAGTATTTCCTCTTCTCTGTGCAACCTCTGTGTTCTCTGTGCCTCTGTGGTAATTCTATCGAAACATCAACCACAGAGACACAGAGAACACAGAGGTTGCACAGAGATTACATTGGTAAATCCCCGGCCTCGCCGATAACGTCAGGCCATTCCTCTTCACTCGAACTCATTTCTGACTCTTCACTCTCATCGATGGGCGAAGTATTTCGAGATGCTTTGATCACTTCCATATCAACGTAGATTGGACAATCAGCTCGCAGAGCTAATGCGATTGCATCCGACGGACGCGAATCGAGAATCATCCGATCTCCTTCGCTGTTGCGCATTTCGATCACGGCAAAGAACGTGTTGTCGCGCAGGCTTGTCACTACCACACGATCCACCCGCAGCCCTAACTGCACAATCAGGTTTCGCAGAAGATCGTGAGTCATCGGTCTGGGCGGCGCGATCTTTTCGATCTCCAGGGCGATCGCGTTCGCTTCGTAAGCGCCTACCCAGATCGGCAGCATCGTATCACTCTGAACGTCTTTTAAAATAATTATTGGAGTTCCGCTGTTGGGATCCATCATTAACGCTCGGATCTTAACTTCGATTTCCATACGCAGGTACCCCTACTCTACTCTGAACCATTAACTAAATTTCCATACAAACTGTTTGTCTTTGCTGCCGTCACCAGCACGTCAACTATCTCACCTTCAAGACCGCGATGGCCTGAGAAGTTAACTACCTTGTGACACGTAGAATGTCCCGTTAGATCGTCTTCTGAACGCGAACTCTGTCTCTCTGCCAGAACGCTAAGCGTGCGCCCAACATACGACTCGTACACCTTCTCCTGCCTCGCACGCTGAACTTTTTCGAGTTCAAGGAACCTCGCAGTCTTTTCCGTCTCCGGAACGTTATCATGAAAACTGGCCGCGGGTGTTCCTGCACGTCGCGAGTATTTGAAAATATAAAGACTGTCGTACTCGCACTCTCTAACCAGCTCGAGCGTCTCGCGGAAATCTTCGTCAGTCTCACCCGGAAAGCCGACGATGATGTCGCTGGTCAACGCGAGTCGCCTGCTCGAATTTTTTATACGTTGAATTCGTTCGAGGTAGTCGGCGCGTTTGTGGCCTCTGCGCATCAGCTTGAGAACGCGATCGCTGCCTGACTGCACCGGCAGATGAATCCAATCGCACAGGTTCGGGTTTTCTTCAATAGCTGAGACGATGTCAGGATGAAAATCACGCGGGAATGACGTCGTAAACTTAATACGCGCCACGCCGGTGGCCGCGACTGCACGCAGCAAACGACAAAACGGCGTTGCTCCTGGAAATCCCTCGAGTCCATCTTCAACGCGCGGCCTGTAGCTATTAACGTTCTGTCCGATGAGATGAATCTCTTTGTAGCCGAGGGCTTGAAGCTTCTTCGCTTCGGCAACGATCTCACTTGCCGGACGGCTGCGCTCGCGCCCGCGCGAGTAAGGCACAATGCAGAACGAGCAAAACTTGTTGCAGCCTTCGATGATGGGAATGAAAGCAACGTGTGGCGAGTGTCGCTCGACAGGTGAAACATCCCACGAATCGTGATCTCCGCGCTCACCCAGATCCAGAACTCTTCGCTCGCCGTCACGCGCTCGTTCGATTAACGAGGAGATGCGATCCGTAGCGCGCGTTCCGATCACCATGTTCACGGATGACGCGTGATCAAAAACTGCTTCGCCTTCGAGTTGGGCCACGCAGCCCATCACCCCGACCAGTAGACCTTTTCTGCCGGCGCGAGCGGCACGCACCTCACCGATGCGTGTGTAAACCTTTCGCTCTGCCTTCTCGCGGACGGAACAAGTGTTGAGCAACACCACGTCGGCGTCGTCAATCGAGTGACAAAGGTCATAACCCGATGCGCGCAAACCGGTCGCGGCGCGCTCCGAATCAGCGACATTCATCTGACAGCCAAAAGTCTCGATGTATACTCGGGGCTTCATTCTTCCAAATCGATTACAGTGCCGACAGTCTACCAGAAATCATTTACCGAATGCGATAGCAACACTTTCGCAAGTGAAGGCGCACCTTCACGCCATGCTTGAAGATTTATCACATAAAAATTTTGGTTTGCTTGATTCTTCGTTTCTTCGCTAGTAGTATCGCGATCGGTCCAGAATTTACTAGAAAGAAAGGCTCCTCATGTCCTTCAACAAAATAATTTTAGTAGGAAATCTCGGTCGCGATCCCGAGTTGCGCTATACCGCCCAGGGTACTCCCGTTTGTAGTTTCAGCATGGCTACGAACGAGCGGCGCAAAGATCGCAACGGCGAAATGCAGGACCACACAACATGGTTTCGCATTACCCTCTGGAACCGGCTGGCGGAAACTGCCTCACAGTATCTGCAAAAAGGTAAACAGGTTTACATCGAAGGCCGTCTGCGCGTGGAAGAATACATCGATCGGGACGGCAAGCCGCGCCACTCGCTTGAAGTTTTTGGGACTGATATGCAGTTCATCGGTTCGCGAGGTGACGACACGATTAGCGAGCGAGCTGCGTCAGCCAGCGCAGGTGGCGGTCGTACAGCGGCGGATACGCAGGCTGATTTATCTGACGAAGATATTCCCTTCTAGACGTAACGGCACATTTTTGTAGGGGCGGCCCTCCGTGGCCGCCCCTCTTCACGGGAATACGCAATCTAAACGAGGGGCGGCCACGGAGGCCCGCCCCTACAATTGTGGCTCAGAACTCCTTCTAAAACTCGCCAGACACAAAACACAGTTTCTTCTACATAGAAGATCAGAACTGCACTTCATTGTCTCGTTGTGTCAACTTGTTGATATTGGCAACACCTTAGCTTCAGATGTCCCGCCGGTGCTGATCCAGCGAGGCTGGGGAGTTCGGCTCGATCAACGAGAAACGAATCTCTCTTTCGCCCTAGGACCTGGTGCTTCACGAGATGGTAACGTGATTGGCGGAATGAGTTAGTATAAGGCTTCTCACGGAGATCAACCTGCGGGTGCTGGACCAGTCTCCTTGCCGCCGTCTGTACCCCAACGACCGAAGCCTCGCAGCTTGCTGTAACGACGACTCAGTCTGTCTTCCTGTGAACAACTGACTGCTTCCGCCAATCGCTCGCTCAATGCTGAATCCAGGTATCGTGCGGTTTGATCGTAATCGTTATGAGCCCCACCATCCGGTTCGGAAATAATCTTGTCGATGATTCCTTCGTCGTAAAGATGCTGCGCGGTAAGTCGCAGCCCTTCAGCCGCGCGATCGGCCTGTGAGGAATCCTTCCAGAGAATCGCGGCACAACCTTCCGGACTGATCACTGAATATGTCGCATTCTCGAGCATGAGGACCTGATCGCCGATGCCAATCGCGAGTGCCCCACCGGAGCCACCTTCACCGATCACCGTCACGATGATTGGTACCTTGATCTTAGCCATCTCACGCAGGTTGTAAGCGATGGCTTCAGCCTGGCCGCGTTCCTCTGCATCGATTCCAGGGTAGGCGCCGGGAGTGTCGATGAACGTAAAGATTGGACGCCCAAACTTTTCCCCCAGTTTCATCACGCGGAGTGCTTTGCGATAACCTTCCGGCTTGGGCATACCGAAATTTCTGTAACTGCGTTGTTTTGTGTCGCGCCCCTTCTGATGACCAACGACGATAACCGGCAGGCCATGAAAGCGAGCGAGGCCACAGACGATTGCCGGATCTTCGGCAAATCTCTTGTCGCCGTGCAGCTCAACGAAATCCTCAAACAGCCGCTCGATGAGATCGAGTGTGTACGGGCGATCGGCATGCCGCGCAAGCTGCACGCGTTCGAACGCAGTTCTCTGCTCCACCGGTCGCGCCGGTTCAGGCTCCCCACCCTTTTCTTTTTTCTTCTTTGCCATCGCTTTTAATGTGCCTTTTGTGCTTCTTTGTGACTGGTTTCAAATTTGTGACTCGTTTCGAAAGTAATGTGGCAGCCTAACTCTTTGAGGCTCTGCTCCAGTTCAGCACTTCGGCGCACCCGCAATGCGTTGTTTGGTTTGATCCTGACAACCGTTCCGCCATCGATCAATGTCTCCATAGCGACTTCACAATCACCGGGATTGGCGCTCAGGAGACTCAGAATCGAATCACACAACGTTGGGAAATCTTCATGCTGTGGCGTGCGCAAAACGAGGAACTCTCCGTTTCGCACAGTCGCATCAATGCTCTGCACCTGATCGACGATGATCGTCGGAGGATTGTCTTCACTCAACTCCAGGCGTCCGATAACGATCACGGGCAATTCATTTTGCATCAGCGCCGAGTGTTTCCGGTAGACCTCCGGCCACAACACGCACTTGGTACTGCCTGCTTCATCCTCTAAACGGAACAGCGCAAACTTGTCGCCTTTCTTTGTGGTGCGCAGTTGCAGATCGCTAATAATCCCGCCTGAGGTGACGCGAACTCCACTGTTCAACTCCGGCAGTTCTGAAGATCCGATCGCCTTCACTCTTTGCAGGACATCGAGATAACGCTCGAGTGGATGCCCGGTAATGTAAAAGCCGAGTGCTGCCTTTTCCGCAGCTAACATTTCACTTGAGGTCCAGCCTTTGAGCGTCGGTGGTAGCTCATTCGCAAAGTCGATCTCTTCCGGCATTCCTCCAAACAGGCCATTCTGTCCCTGGAGCTTCTCGCGCTTAACTCGTTGCGCTCGAGACAGTGCGGCGTCGATCGCGCCGTGCAAGCCACCGCGCCAATCGCCGATCGATCTGCCGTCCTTAAGCGAGTCGAACGCGCCTGCGCTGACGAGACTCTCGAGGACCCGTTTGTTCAGATTCGACGATTCGACACGCTCGGCAAAATCGAAAAATGACCGGAAGGGACCACTTTCGCGTGCTTCAGTAATAGCTTTAACAGCCGAGTGGCCCAGCCCCTTAATCGCCGTAAGCCCATAGCGGATCGCTCCGCTTAAGGGCGTGAAGCCCGAATAGCTTTCGTTTACGTCGGGCGGCAGGAGTGCGATCTTCTGGGCTCGAAGTTCCTTTGAGTACTTAAACACTTTAGCTGCGTCCTGAGCTTCACTCGAAAGCACAGCGGCGTAGAAATGTTCTGGATAGTGCGCCTTTAAATAGGCAGTCTGAAACGCCAGGTAAGCATAGGCGACGCTGTGGCTGCGGTTGAATCCGTAGTCGGAAAACTGCGCCATCAGCGAGAATATCTTCTCGGCTTTCTCTTGTTTGATACCTCGCTCGACGGCGCCCTTAATGAACTTCTCCTCATGGACAGCCATCTCTTCGCGCTTCTTCTTGCCCATCGCGCGTCGCATGAGGTCGGCTTCGCTAAGTGTATAGCCCGCAAGCTTCTGCGCGAGCTGCATTATCTGCTCCTGGTAGACGATAATGCCGTAGGTGTTGTTAAGGATCTCCTTCATCTCGGGCACGAGATAGCGCACGCTCTTCTTCCCGTGATGCCGTTGAATGAATTCATCGACCATGCCGCCGTCGAGTGGTCCGGGACGATAGAGTGCGTTGAGCGCGGCGAGATCTTCGAGCCCTTTGGGCTTCAGTTTCCGGCAAATCTCCTGCATCCCCGAAGACTCAAACTGAAAGACCGCCTCAGTCCTCCCTTCAGCAAACACAGCAAGCGCTTTAGCGTCGTTAAGCGCTATATCTGACCACTTAATCTCTTTATCAAGCAGCTGTTTAATGCTGGTTAAGCAGTCATTTATAACAGTTAAAGCGGTAAGCGCTAAAAAGTCCATCTTAAGCATGCCGGTCTTTTCCAGGTCCGACATGACATACTGAGTGGTGAGTTCTTCCTTTCCCGAAACGGCGACCGGGATTAGTTCCTGGAGTGGCAGCGGCGAGATAACGACGCCTGCGGCGTGGACCGATGAGTGTCGGGCGCAACCCTCAAGCCTCTGCGCGATCTCAAGTATCTCTTTAACTTGAGGGTTCGTTTCCATCTCGCGGTTTAATTCGGGCACTTGCTCGAGGGCCTGGCTCAGACTGACATTGCGGCCGCGCACTGGCGGAGGGATGAGCTTCGCAATCCGCTCAACCTCTGCATAAGGCACTTCGAGTGCGCGGCCCACGTCCTTGATCGCCGCCTTCGACGCGAGGGTTCCGAACGTGATGATCTGGCAGACTGAGTCGCGGCCATACAATCCCGCAACGTGATTAATGACGTCGCCTCGACCTCTGACGCAGAAATCGATGTCGATGTCAGGAAGCGAAACGCGGCCGGGGTTGAGAAATCGCTCGAAGAGAAGATCGTACTGGAGCGGATCGATGTCGGTAATGTCGAGACAATAAGCGACCAGGGAACCGGCTGCCGAACCGCGACCGGGTCCAACCGGAATCGAGTGCTCTTTGGCGTAGCGAACGAAGTCCCAGACGATTAAGAAGTAACCGGCGAACCCCATCTGCTTGATCATCTGGATCTCGCTTGTGAGGCGAGTCTGATAATCAGTGAAAGGTTGTTTTAACTCCCCGCGTGCGGCGAGCGTATCCAAGACTTGCTGGCGCCGGCGCTCAAATCCCTCACGAACGACCTTCTCAAAGTAATCATCGGCGCTGAGGCCTTCTTCCGACAGCGGTA
Organism: Pyrinomonadaceae bacterium; assembly: GCA_025922875.1. Classification (GTDB taxonomy): domain Bacteria; phylum Acidobacteriota; class Blastocatellia; order Pyrinomonadales; family Pyrinomonadaceae; genus PSRF01. The sequence goes on along the minus strand of JAICGZ010000020.1, from coordinate 26,179 downwards.
TTGGATACTGAGGAAGATGATTGACGTTCTCGGGCAGCTTCAGTTCGCAGCGTTCGGCGATATCGACTGTGCGCGTGAGCGCTTCGGGAAGTTCATCGCCAAAGATGCGCCACATTTCATCCTGGGACCGGACATAGAAATACGGACTGGCATAGCGCAGGCGATTTGTATCGTTAACAGTCTTTCCGGATCCGATGCAGAGGAGAACGTCATGCGCTCGCGCGTCGTCGGGCATCAGGTAATGCGCGTCGTTAGTCGCGACGAGCGGCACGCCGGTGCGTTTCGAGAGATCGACGAGGTTCTTGCGAATGCGCTTCTGTGCGTCGAGACCGTGCTCCTGAATCTCGAGGAAGTAATTCCCTTTCCCGAGGATCTCTTCAAACTCGAGCGCCGCCTTCGCGGCTTCATCACACTTCTCCTGCGCCAGCATGGCGGAAGGAACACCCGACATGCAGGCAGAAAGAGCAATGAGACCTTTGCTGTGCTCCGCGAGCAGTTCTTTGTCGATGCGCGGCTTGTAGTAGAAGCCTTCGGTGTAGGCTTTCGAAGTCAGGCGCACGAGGTTTTGATAGCCCTCGTAATTCTGCGCCAGCAGGATCAAATGAAAGTTTGCCTTCTCACCGGGCGCGCTGGCTGCTTTCTCTTTACGGCTGCCGCGTGTGATGTAAGTCTCACAGCCGATGATCGGCTTGATCCCTTTGTACCTCATCGCGTTGTAGAAAGAGATCGCGCCGTAGATGTTGCCATGATCGGTCATGGCACAGGCGGGCATCTTCAATTCTTCAATTCGCTTTGAAAGAGGTTTGATTTGAATCGCGCCGTCAAGAAGGCTGTAATCAGTATGAAGATGGAGGTGTACGAATTGGCGGTCCTGCATTTTGGATTAGAGGTCGTTAGGTTCGTTAAAATTTGTCCCCGCAAAGGCGCAAAGTACGCAAAGTTGAATTCCGGACCCTGAATACCTTGGCGCTCTTTGCGCCTTTGCGGGAAACTTCATCTTACTCCCACTCAATCGTCGAGGGTGGTTTAGAGCTAATATCGTAGACAACTCGATTCACGCCGCGTATCTCTGAAACGATTCGTGCTGAAACTCGCGCCAGTAGATCGTGCGGCAGTCGCGCCCAGTCGGCAGTCATTCCATCGACACTGGTCACGGCTCGGATCGCGATTACGCGCTCATACGTTCTCTCATCGCCCATCACGCCTACAGTCGAGACAGGCAGCAGCACGGGAAACGCCTGCCAGACCGAGTTGTACAACTCGGCGCGCCGCAACTCTTCATCGAGTATGCGATCGGCAGCCTGCACGATCCGGATCTTCTCCTCAGTGACGTCTCCGAGAATGCGAACCGCCAACCCTGGACCGGGAAACGGATGCCGCATAAGAATCTCTTCAGGCACTCCCAATTCTCTGCCAATCAGTCGCACCTCGTCCTTGAACAACTCGCGCAACGGCTCGATCAGTTTAAGGTTCATCTTTTCCGGCAGACCACCGACGTTGTGATGGCTCTTGATCACCGCTGATGGACCACGCACCGAAACAGATTCGATAACGTCAGGGTAGAGTGTGCCCTGGACCAGGTAACCCACGTCGCCAACGCGGCGGGCCTCTTCCTCAAACACGTCGATAAAGACTTTTCCGATCCGTTTTCGTTTCTCCTCAGGATCAGTGACGCCTTCAAGAGCGGCGAGAAACAGATGCCCGGCGCGAATTCCCGCGATGTTCAACTTCATGCTCTGCCCGAGCAGCGCGAGTGTCGTCTCAAACTCGCCTTCACGCAAGAGCCCATTGTCAACAAAGATACAAGTCTGTCGATCTCCAACCGCCTTGTGCACCAGCGCGGCGGCTACAGTTGAATCGACTCCGCCCGACAAACCTGAGACTACTCTTCCCTTCTCACCGAGTTGATTGCGAATGCGCTCGACTTGTTCCCCGATAACCGCTTCGGGCGACCAATCACCGCGACACCCGCACACGGAAAACAGAAAGTTGCGCAGCACCTGCGCGCCGAGCGGCGTGTGTGCGACCTCAGGATGAAATTGCACGCCGTAGATGCCGCGCGATTGATCCTCCATCGCATTCAAAGCGTCGTCAGTCAGTGCAGTCACATGAAAACCCGAAGGCACTTCCGTGACGTGATCTCCATGGCTCATCCAGACGTCGAGCTCTTCCGGCAGACCTTGAAACAGTCGACTGGTCACATCCACGACTTTCAAACGCGCGTAACCAAACTCGCGGTTTGGAGAAGCTGCCACAGCGCCGCCCAACTCACGCGCAAAGACTTGAAAGCCATAACAAATTCCGAGCGTTGGACAATCGACTGACTCGAGTAACTGCGGATGAGGTTTTGGCGCTGTCGTGTCGTAAACGGACGAAGGACCGCCTGAAAAGATCAAACCCTTGGGCAACCTGGCGTTGATTTGATCGATCGATGCGTTGTAGGGAAGAATTTCGCAGTAAACGCCTGCTTCTCTGACGCGACGTGCTATGAGCTGTGTGTACTGCGATCCGAAGTCAAGTATTATTACGGTTTCATGTAGTGCTTTGGTCATGGATTGGAAAGAGTGGGTGATTATACTTTCGTATGGTGCGAACTCAAAATTTTAGCCGCGGATTAAACGGATTGTTTTCTGATCTGCGCAGATCCGTAAAATTCGTGACTGTTTTACTGATACTTGGCCTGATCCCGGCGTTTGGTGTTAACGCCGAGGTTCTCCTGTCACAACCACTCACCGTTCGCTGGCGCTATGAATCAACCGTCACACTTAATCTCACACCTGCATTCGACAACGAACGAATCTATCTACCACTCGCCGGCGGCGCGATCGTCGCACTCAAAGCGAAAGACGGTCAACTCTTCTGGCGTTCAGAGATGGGTGGCGAACTATCCGCTTCACCGGTCGCTGATGAAAACGCGATCTACGTCGCATCGGAAACTGTCGGACAACCAGCCGGCGTGCTGCGTGCGCTTGGTCGTGAAGGCGGTGTTACGCACTGGATGACTCCTTTAGTAAGACCGCTTCGTGGAGCACTCACGATCAGCGGTGGAAAGCTGTTCGCCGGTGGAAGCGATGGTCGAGCATATGCTTTCGACAAACGAACCGGAGGCGTGTTGTGGTCCATACCGTTTTCTTCACCGTTTAACGGTCAGCCAGTGCTGAAAGATCACAGAGTGTACTTCGGGAGTGAAGACGGCACACTGCTGGCTCTCGACGAAGCAACCGGACGCGTGCTCTGGCGATATCGAACGAAAGGCGCGGTGCGTGGTCCAGTAGCCGTCAATGGTAAAAGCGTCTTCTTCGGCTCAGGCGATGGATACGTTTACGCAGTGAGCACCGATCGAGGCCGCTTGAAGTGGCGCAAGCGAACAGGCGCCGGCGTTGAAGCTGTCGTGCTTACCGGTGATGGCTTACTTGCCGCATCATTAGACAATTTTGCTTATTTCCTAAATCTCAAGGGCGCGCAGCTCTGGAAGAAGCAGTTGCCAGGTCGCATCTCGGCACAACCGTTAACAGTGGAAGAAGCAGCCCTCTTCACACCTCTTTCAAGTTCGGCCGGTGTTGTGCTCGGGTTGAAAGACGGAAAGCAGGTCAATTCCCTTCCCACCGGCGACGAGCTGACGAGTTCCGCATCACCGATCCTCGTAGGCGACGCTGTGATTCTCACAACTGAACATGGGCTACTAGCATTCGCGCGTCCTACTGATTCAACTTCAAAGTCAAACGATTAGAAAGGCGATGGCAAGTAAATAGACGCTTCTTCTGCTCGTCACCGGTCTGGCGATAGCTGATGAATACCTGTGACATGAGGAAAGCTTTCGCGCAAAGGCGCAAAGCAAAGAGAAGGCGCAAAGAAGGCCAACTACCGCGACGATCGACTCACCGGGTTCGGTTCAATCTTCGCTTCCGTTGAATCACCGCGGCGCCAGAAAATTCCCGCAAAGCGTGAAAGCAATCCGTGCAGGATGTAGCTGATCACGATCGCCAGCAGCACGTACCGCGAGTAGAGGAAGATCAGCATTCCAACCGAGAGTGCGAGGATGATTGTGCGCATGCTGCGACTGCGCGTCCCTACCGTCTTAAAACTCGAGAAGCGCAGCGTACTAACCATCATCAAGCTCAAGAATCCAACGAGCACCATGAGCAGTCCGGAATAAAGCCTCGCCCTTTCCGGTCCGAAATGGATGAGCGGCGCGGGGGAAAAATGCACCAACGCAGCAATCAAGCCGCCCGCGACGGGTATCGGCAAACCAACAAAACTCTTCTTGTCGACTTTCGGCGTACCTTCAGCGAGGATTCGCGGCCGCGAGGCTTGCACGTTGAAACGCGCCAACCTGAAAGCACCACAGATGAGATACATGAACGACAAGAACCACGCGAGACGATGCAGGTCACTTCCCTCCGGCAGTGTCCCTCCATATCCCCAGACGTAAGCCAGCACCGCCGGAGCGATACCAAACGTCACTACGTCAGCGATCGAATCGAGTTGAATGCCAATCTCGGTAGTGGTTTTTGTGAGGCGAGCGATGCGCCCGTCAAGCATGTCGAACAACAAAGCAAACCCAATCGCTATTCCCGCTTTATCAAAATGCGCTGCTGCGCCGACCAGATCGGGCGACGCATTGTCGAGCAATTGAAATCCCCGGAGCGACTCCATCACGGACCAAAAGCCCATACCGATATTGCCCGCGGTAAACGCTGACGGTATGAGATAGAGTCCCTTCCGCAAACCTCTTCGCGGAGGATTCGGGCGTTCCTCTGAATCACTCATGAGATTCTCCCAATCACTGTGGTGCCCCCGCGCACACGCTCGCCTTCTTTTACCGTGATCCTTACATTCGCCGGTAGCAGAACATCGGTGCGTGAGCTGAATTTGATCATGCCGAAGCGCTCTCCCAAACGGAGATTATCGCCCTTCCCTTTCCAGCAGACCACTCGCCGCGCAAGTATTCCCGCTATCTGTTTGCAAACAACTGTGATCTTGTCGCCCTGGATGGTCAACGCATTTTGCTCGTTTACCAGGCTGGCCTTTTCATTTGTAGCCATCAGAAACTTGCCCGGTGAATAGAGCACGTCGACGATCTTTCCCCGAATGGGTGAGCGGTTGATGTGCACGTCAAGCGGTGACAAAAAAATACTTATCACGATTGGTGAGTCTGCGCCCTGATATGTAGGTGCAACGCGTGTGACTCGTCCGTCAGCAGGCGAGACAACCACGTCCGGATCCGTCGGCGGCACGCGTTTCGGATCGCGGAAAAAGTAAGCCATGAAAAGCGCGACAAGAATCAGGAACGCAGCGACGTACCAAAACCCCAGCACCGCCGCCGCCACTGCCAGCACCACCGGCACCACAATATAAGGAATACTCTCTTTAACTATTCCCAACCGCTCACCTCATATCTTGTGCCTTGTGTGCACCTTTGTGGCTAAAAAGGGACGTGTAACTCTTAGTTCCACGTCCCCCTTCAATTCTTTAGCTCGGAGAAACTGGCAGGCAGTTTCAGTGACTCAAGCTCTGAGTTTTCTGGTATTGCAACATCATTGAATACATTTGATCCTTCAAAGCTAGTTTCTTTTTCTTGAGCGTGATCTCCTCCAGTTGTTCTTCGTCGCTCGGATAGGAAAGAGCTGATAATTCACTAAGGCGTTCTTCGTACTTATGATGTTCTCTGGCTAATTCCCTAAACTCTGGGTCTCGATTTATCAACTCTTCTTTCAAACTATCCGTGGTTGCGATGTCCATGTTCGTGCATGTCTCCTTTCAGACGAATGGGAGTGGGCAGGATGGTTTCCGAGGTCAGGCCTAAACACCTCGATAGGATTGTCTCGCACGGGAAAAATGTTAGCCCAACAACTTTGTCAAAGGCAAGCGGGTAATTTACCCCAGCACAAGGCTCATGACTACGGCATCTTCCTGAGGTTCGGAGTAGTAATTCGCCCGCCGGGCGATAGCTTTGAAACCGCTTTTTTCGTAGAGCGCCTGGGCCGGCTGATTTGCGCTGCGGACCTCTAAAAACGCCGCATTTACTTTGCGCCGTCGTGCTTCTGCAATGACCCGGTCGAGCAGCGCGGCCCCGATTCCACGGCGCCTGTACTCACTCCTGACCGCAACGTTGTTGATGTGCAGTTCGCCGGCCGTCTCCCTGGCGACGATATAGCCCGCGATCGGAGATTCTATGATCGAGGAACGTGCAACGCGCGCGATCAACATCAGGTCACGGTTTCCACTCTGGAGTTCTGCGTAGTACGCCGCCCAGCCCCACTTGCTCAACCCGGATTGTTCCTCAATCTCGACGATTTCGAGCAGATCATGCTCGGACATGCGAGTGATGATGATTTCGTCACGACTGGGAGCTTTCCGTTGCTCGGCCATATAACTAGTAAAACTTTAACTCCGCATCGGAGGGTCGCACGTAAATCGCTTGCAACGCGTCCGGTTGTACGAGTTGCTCCTCACGAAACTGCGCTAACGCCAGCGATGCGACGTGCGTAGCAAGAACGGGAATCGGTGGAGCGATCCGCCCGTGTGCTTCCCTTTCAATCAGTGTCTTGTGTGTCAATGCGCCGTCGCCGCACCAGAGAACGTTCTCGAGTGAACCATACATCTCAATCAATCTTTGCGGAGAAATGTGCGTCGCTTCATCCAATGCTGTTACGAAACCGTCTTTCGTTATAGAAAAGAGTTGCGCGAACACCTCACCGCGACCGGCTGGCAGCAGCGCAACTGAACGAGGAGACTCACCCGCGGCGAGCGCAATCGCCTGAAGCGTGGGAATGCCGGCGCACGGCCGCTCCAATGTTGCGGCAAGTCCCTTGATCGTTGCGATACCGATTCTAAGACCGGTAAAGCTTCCCGGTCCGGTTGCAACGGCAAAAAGATCGATCGCTGACAAGTCGACCTGAGCTTCGTTTAGGAGCTTGTCAATATCATTTAGCAGTGTGTTCGAATGAGAAACTCCTGAATCTCCGGCGAAAGCCGCAAGAACGTGTTCACCGCGCGAGAGCGCCACGCTGCCGGACAGCGTTGCGGTTTCAACGCTCAGAATTAATGGCTCAACAGTCGACATCTACTTTGCAGTTGCGTCTTTCCGTTCGATAGAGATCTCATCCAGCCACAAGGCGCCGAAGATCGGACACGGCGATGAGTCGCAATTGTTTCGCTGCAATCGTATGACAGCGGCTTCCGATGTTGCCAGTGTAGTAAATTCAAACTTTAACTTCAGCCAGGGACTCGTGCCTGACGGAAAGTTCTCTGACCTCCCCAGCAACTGATTATTCACAGCGTCATTCACCGTTAACAGTGGCGGTCCGCCAGTCATCAGATCCCTGGTCATGACGCTGAAGAGCATGCGATAGGTTTTTCCCGGCTCGACTATTACCGTCTGCGACAGCAACGACGTTCCAGGATTCCACTCTCCACCAAAACTGATCTGAAGACTTCTTGTGCCGGCGGACTTTTCCGAAACATCGATCGCCAGCTTGTTTTTGGTTTGTTCCGGCGAGAGAGTCCACCCACCAAACGCGGCATCATTTAACAGGATCGGCTCCTCGAATCCGGCATTGAAGACTGTTGGCCCATCAACTTTTACCGGATTGAGTCTGTTCCAAACCTCAAACGCGGCGCGAAAGGCTTTTCGTTGTGTGAGAAAGTGGAGCAGAGCCAGTCGTTCTCGATCGTCGTTTAACTGGATTAACTGCTCGGTGGTTTTGAGGTCTTCGCGAGACATGCCCCAGGCGAGGTCGATCAGATTGGGCAAGTAAGTTCTGTTGGCTGTAGCAGCGGTTCGGAGTTCTGCAAACGCTTCGGCAGTTCTTCCCATCCTCAGCAGAAGATTCCCGCGTTGCCAGTGTGTGTGCGCGTAGTAAGGGGCCCAACGCACTGCTTGATCGAAGGCGACGAGCGCGCCTGCGGTATCGCCAATTTCTTCTCGAGCGTTTCCGAGTTCGAGCCACAGGTAGTCGTCGCGATAGCGTAGCTTTGTCGCTGACTCAAGCGACGCTACTGCCTCGGAAGTCATTCCGAGACGGTTTAGAACTGCGGCACGAGTACGATGTGCGTCCGGATCGGAAGGACTGAGACGAACAGCTTCATCAGCGGCGGGAATGGAATTCGCGATCAGCGCGTAACGCGAGAGTAAACGTGAAAAGCCGATGCGTGCGGTAGCTTGAATCAAAAACAAGCAAACCAGAATCGCAAGGATACTGATAACGATGCGCATCAACTGTAGGGGTGGCCCTCCGTGGCCACCCCTCGTTTATATTCAGCGACGAAGGGGTGGCCACGGAGGGCCACCCCTACAAACAAGGCGCGAAGATTATTGAAGACTACGGGTTTGAGCCGCTGGGATTGTCCTGGAACCATAGAGGCGTCAACGCTGCTGCACCAGCGGCGCTGAGGATCGCGATCGTGGCGGCCCTGCCAAGCCCGAAAAGACCACCAGCGCCATCTGAAGCCGGAGGTGGGGTAGTAGCGGCGCGTTCTGGAAAACACATATCAAGCACGCCACCAGCAGCCGGATCGGTCTTACGAGCCGAACCCTGCTCGTTGACAATCTCACCTGTCGTACCTTTTTCGGCCTTGACGGCTGCACATCCGGAAACGACAGTCGCCTTCGCGGTTCCCTGTTCGAAAGTAAGTATGACCTTGCTGTTGGGAGAAATCTCAATGGATCCAAGTGGTCCAAGATCGACGGTTGCGGATTGATCGTCGCCGGTCTCGATCGTAGCTCCACTAAGAACCGAAGCGCCCGTGTTTGCACTTAGACCATTAATAGTGATCGGTTGATTATTGCTGGTCTTTAATCTGCCAACGATTTGCAGTGGGATGGGCTCAGCGAGACCCACTTGAAGACCGATTTGTAAAATGGAGAAAAGTAGTAACGCCGCAATTGCTCTGGGACCATTACGTCGTTTTAAGCTCATCTAGTTTCCCTTCTTTGAAGAAAGAACTTCGAGACAACTACTGGCCCGCTTGTTGCCGGTAAGTCTACGGTTCTTTAGGGTTTAGGTCAACGAATTTCCTTCGCGTGATCATCATGATCAAAGTGAGGAAGACGACCGCGTTTGCGATCATGTGCAGACCAAAATCCACCAGGCTGTGAGCAGCCACTCCCGCAATGCCCAAGACCGCGCCGAACCTCACTGCGCCGGTGAATCCCGTATCAGCAAAAACGTTCTTGTGCGCAGCACGAATCACAAGCACTGCAAACCAGACTCCGAGCGCGAAACCGATCAACCCACCACTCGAAAGTAATTCGAGGTAATCGTTGTGCGCTTCCTGTGGGGTCATCAGTCCCGACGCATCGTGATACGCAGTGATGCCGATCCAGTAACCGCCGAGACCGACTCCCAGAACCGGATGTGCGGCAAACATCTTCAAGCTGGCGCGCCAGATCTCATTTCGGCTCGCGCCCTCACGCGTGGTTTCGGTATTCAGCTCCGTTCCAGCCGCTGCAAAATTGTTGACAAGCCGGTCGCCGCCAACCGAAACAGTGCCGAGCAACACACCGGCAACAAGGATGATTAGCAGCGCTCCCTTCAGAGCGACTGAACGCGCGATGTACGCACGGGAACTCAGTAGCAACAAAGCTGCAACTATAACTTGTGCGAGCATCGCTAAAATTCCACCGCGTGAATTCGCCAGCACAAGTCCGGTCCAGATGGGTAACAATAATGCGACGTAAATCATGATGCGGTCTCTTTTGACACCGCCGCCGAGAATAATTCCGAGGCCAAGCCCGAACGCCATCTCCATCAAATAGGCAAAGTGGTTCTTGTTGACGAACTGACCGTAGCCTTGGTTTTGTTTGAGTAGAGGAAGAAGGAAGCCGGTTTGTTGTTGTGTCGTTTGCCGCAGTATTCCAAAGATGGCGCTCGCCACAGCGACGGCGAGTATCGTGAACACGAGTATGCGGACACGCCGCTCACTGTTTGTATAGCGATAAAGCAGAGCGAGGAACGCAGTGAGTGCGAGCATCTGCAGCGCGAAGAAGCGCGTTTGAAAGGGATCGGCGCTGATGGGGGACAGCATTTGCACAAACGCAAGCGCTGATAAAGCGAGCATCGGGAGTAAGACTGAAAGGCCGTCGATCCGCGAGTAACCGGTTACCAGGCTTTCAAGGATCGCCACGATGCAGATCGCAAACACCGCACAAACAAAAGCCGCCTTCCACCACGGCTCGACAGTGCCGTAGGGAATCGCGGCGATTACTATCAAACCGGCCAGTGCACTGAAAATGATTTTGTTCAAAACAGTCTTTCCCGCAAAGACGCAAAGGGGCAAAGCTTGGCGCCTTTGCGCCTTTGCGGGAAACCTACTCTCGGCTAACCCGAGACCTTTTCCGCAGTCATTGCCATCGCCTTTGCAGCCACCGGCGCTTCGTGAGCCGTAAAGATCCGCGCCGCTGCATCCGTAAATTCACGCCGGAACAGATCGCTCAAATAGTTTGTATCCACCAGCATCGGCTCCGCATCAAACCCGCGATAAAAATTCAGCCAGCCCCACTCGACACCATCTTTCACCAGCGGCAGACGAAAGCTCCATTCAGAACGCGAACGGTTAACATCATTCATCTCATCACCCGACCACGACCAGAACACTCGCCCGTTCCGAAACTCGAGCAACTGCTTCGGATGACGTTGAAGACTCGCCTGGTAAGCACGCTCATTCATGTCGGCGCGTCCGGGTTGGCCCACCTGAGCATTTGCAAAACTGAACTCACCAAAGTCGAGCAAGTGACGCGTCGCTTCAAACATCTCATGAAGATCGGACGCTTTCGATAATGCGAGTGCCGCACGCCGCACGCGGATATTGTTGGCGACTCTCAATCTGCGGTCACCTACTGTGCGCTTCACGCCCGCCCTTAACTCATCAACTTCGTGATATCTCAAGTGGCCCACGGCAATGATCACCGCCACTGAGATCACAAACATCATGAAACCCGTGAGCTTCGATCCGGTCGCGGGAAATATCAGCGCCGCCAGGCCAAAGAGTGCGCAAACGCCGTAAAGCACAAGCGCCGCCCGCCGCTGCGACCAACCGCGCGCCAACAGCATGTGATGTATGTGTTCGGTGTCGCCCTGAAACACAGGCTTACGACTGAGCAGTCGCCGGCCCATCGTCATCGCTGTGTCAACCATCGGGAATCCGAATGCGAGAATCGGCGCCACGATCGCGACTGCCGTCGTCGCTTTTTGCGTTCCCAGCACTGACAAAGCCGCTAACAGAAAGCCTGTGAACAGCGATCCTGAATCTCCGAGGAAGATCGATGCTGGGTTGAAGTTGTAACGTAGAAACCCTGCGAGCGCGCCACACAGCACAAGCGACACAACGATCATCAACGTTCGTTCCTGCGAGATCGAAACGCCGAGAATGACGAGCGAGGAAAACAACGCAGCGCCTGACGCAAGACCGTCGATGCCGTCGATCAGGTTAAATGCGTTGGTGATGCCTACGAGCCAGACGACTGTGATGATGAACGAGAAAAGCGGCGGCAACTGCATTGAGCCGAAGAGAGGTATCGATAGCGCATCGATACGACCGCCCATCGCGTAGAACAACGCGGCGATGAGCCCGAGTCCGGCAAACTTCACGACGGCGTTCGTGCCTTTTACATCGTCGTATCCGCCGAGAAGCAGCACTAGTGTTGCGGGGATGAACAACGTCAGAAACTCTGGTTTCAAGCTGCTCAACGTCTGCGTCAGCAGATTGTCGACAAACGGCAGCAGCGAGAGCGCCGTCAGGCACGAGAGGTAGAGCGCCAGCCCACCGAGGCGGGGAACGGCGGTGCGGTGAATGCGCCGGCCATCAAGTGGTATGTCGAGGAAGTTGTATCGTTGACAGAATCGTCTGATGAGCGGCGTTGTAACGAGTGACGCCGCAGTCGCGATCGAGAAGAGCGCGAAGTAGGTTTTCAAATTTGATTCTCCTACAAGATTTCCGGGTCTAATCTTGTCAATCGTGAAAAATCCCGAACATCCTGTTCAATCAAACCGACGAACTGTGGCAGTAAAATCTGTTTTGAAAACGAAAAGATGGGCTGTCGTTGTTGAAGCTTCCTTGCTTCGAGAATTGCCGCCGTTACACCCTCAACATCGCCATGGCGCGTGAGAAAAAACTTGCCGTGCTGCGATGAGATATCGCTAACGTGACTTGGCTGCGGACCGATGTACAGAGCGGGCGCTCCGATCGACATAATGTTGTAGACCTTGCACGGATGCACAATACCCACGAACTCATCGCCCATCACCACCACGTGAAGGTCCGCCGCCGACAACGAGCCTGAGAGATCGCTCAGCGGTTGATAAGGCAAACACATCACGTTCTTCAGCCCATGCCGGGCAGCAAACTCACGCACCTTCACCTGTTCGCTGCCACCACCGACGAAGCAGAAAACAATTTCCGAATGCGGTTTGATAGCCAGAGTTGCATCGAGCAGAGTATCGAGTGGATGACACGGGCTGTGATTCCCCGAATACATCACGACAAACTTGTCAGACAAGCCGTGCTTCTGGCGAAACGCTTCCCTGCCCGCGCCTGAATAAGCGACCTTGTCGTCGTGAGCCCACGGTGGCACGACTGCGATCCGTTCAGCATCGATCCCCTTCGCCACCACACGCTCTTTCATAAAACGATCGAGCACGATCGTGCATGTGGCTTGATGGAGGCTGTAGTTCAGCATGTGTTGCAGCAGGCGAGTTGTGAGGGAGTTTTCATCGAGCCAACCGGCTGCGATGGCTTCGTCCGGATTAAGGTCCATCACCCAGAAACAGAATCTCCCACCTCTCAATCTCACGAAGAGTGCAGCGAGAAACGAGATGAGCGGAGGTGATGTGAGTGCAATAACTACGTCGAAACGTCGAAGCGTAAGCAAACGAAGCGAGCACAGCAGCAGGAAACTGCCGAAGTTGAAAGCCCGCCGCCATCTATTCTTCTTCCCCAGCGACAAAGAAGGGATGCGAATGATCCTGACGCCGCGAAAGTATTCGCGGCGCGCAAAGCGTTGTGCCGGATCGTCGTAGCCGCGATCGCTGGTGATGACTGTGACGTCGTGTCCGCGTGTGACGAGTGTGGCGGCGAGATCTGTGAGGTGTTGTGCTGTAGAAACCACATCAGGGTAGAAGCATTGGTTGAGGAGAAGAATCCTCAATTAAGCTTTCACTCTGCTCCGGAAATCCTCAACAGTTCGTTTCAAACCGTCACGCAAGGGTATTGTCGGGTTCCAGCCGAGTAAGGTTTGCGCGCGTGTGATGTCAGGCTTTCGCTGGCGCGGATCGTCGGCGGGCAAAGGCAAATAAGTAAAGCCGGATTGTGAGCCGCAAACCTTTATAACTTCTTCCGCCAACTGCTTGATGGTGAACTCACCTGGATTACCGAGATTCACCGGTTCGTGCAAGCCATCGACGTTCATCAGCCGAACGAGGCCTTCGATAAGATCGTCGACGTAACAGAAAGAACGCGTCTGCTCGCCTTCGCCATAGAGCGTCAGCGGTTCGCCTCGCAGTGCTTGCACGATGAAGTTTGAAACCACGCGGCCGTCGTCTTCCAACATGCGTGGTCCATAGGTGTTGAAAATTCGCGCGATACGAATATCGACATTGTTTTGCCGGTGATAGTCGGTCATCAGCGTCTCGGCCAGTCGCTTACCTTCGTCGTAGCAGGAGCGAATGCCGATCGGATTGACGTTGCCCCAGTAGTCCTCGGTCTGCGGATGTCTTTCCGGATCGCCATAGACTTCGGAGGTTGAGGCTTGCAGGATTCGCGCGCGCACACGCTTGGCGAGGCCGAGCATGTTGATCGTGCCCATGACGTTTGTCTTAACGGTCTTAACGGGATTGTACTGATAGTGGACCGGCGACGCAGGGCACGCGAGGTTGTAGATCTGATCGACTTCCAACAGTATCGGCTCGGTCACGTCGTGGCGCAGCAACTCAAAGCGCGGATTGTCGAGCAGGTGAAAGATGTTTTCGCGCCTGCCGGTGAAGAAATTGTCGAGGCACAGCACATCATTGCCTTCGCTAATCAGCCGCTCACAAAGATGCGAGCCGATAAAACCCGCGCCACCGGTAACAAGGATTCTCATCGCCCGATTATAGGTCCTATTGGTCCTACAGGACCCTATTCTATTCTCTCCTCACCGCAAAATTCCCGAGATACAGCACATCCATCTTAGTCTTTCGAAAACACTCAATTGCTTCCTGCGGCGTGCAAACGATCGGCTCGTTCTCGTTGAATGACGTGTTGAGAATCACGGGCACGCCAGTCAGATCCGCGAAGTCTGAAATCAATTGATAATAACGCTCATTCACGTCCCGCGAGACTGTTTGCAAACGGCCTGAGCCATCGACGTGAGTCACCGCCGGAATCTCCTGCCGCCGCTGCTCTTTGATTTGATAGACCATTAGCATCGTAGGCGCCGGATGCGTCTGCTCAAAATAGTCACCAACGCGTTCTTCCAATATCGACGGCGCAAAGGGGCGAAACGGCTCGCGCTTTTTGATCCGATCGTTGAGGATCTCTTTCATCTCAGCGCGCCGTGGATCCACAACAATCGATCGATTGCCGAGTGCTCGTGGGCCAAACTCCATCCTGCCCTGAAACCAGCCAACAACCAGGCCCGCAGCGATGTCTCGTGCCGCACGCTTCGTCAGTTCTTCGTCAGTGTAAGACTCAAGAACCAATTCATTCTGTTCCAACACCGCTCGAATCTGATCATTCGAGAACTCTGGACCAGTGTAGGCGCCAGTCATCACCTCACGGCGTTCGCCGTTTAGAACGCCATTGTAGATCTGATAGCAAACACCCAACGCGGTACCGCTATCGCCAGCCGCAGGCTGCACGAAGACTCGCTTAAACCGCGTGTTCAGCAGGATCTTTCCGTTCATCACCGAGTTGTAAGCAACACCGCCGGCAAGGCCCAGATCCGTCAAGCCGGTTTGCTCGTGCAGATGATTTAAAACGTGAAAGCCGGCTTCTTCGAGGCGAAGTTGCAGGCTGGCGGCAATGTCACGTTCGCGATCGGTCAAAACCGCGCCGGTTGCGCGCGGTGGTCCAAACAGGTGCGCAAACTCATCGGAGTAGACGCGTCCGATTACGGGAGAACCCCCGTCCCAGGTCATCTCGACTCCTTCAGCGTGATGACGAAAGTAGTCCAGGTTCAAACGAAACCGCCCGTTCTCTTCGGTGCGGATGATCTCGCGAAACTCATCGATGAACCGCGGCTGTCCGTAAGGCGCAAGACCCATCACCTTTCCTTCGTCGCCATAATGCGGAAAACCGAGAAACTGTGTCGTAGCAGTGTAGACAATTCCGGTCGAGTGAGGATACTCGACCTGGCCCAGCACTTGAATCGAGTTCGCTTCACCCAGCGCCCACATCGTCGAGATGAAATCGCCGAAGCCGTCGATCGACAACAGCGCCGCGCGTTCAAATGGTGAGATAAAGAAGCAACTGGCCAGGTGTGCGCGATGGTGTTCGATGTTGTGAAAGCGCGCGCGCAAACACTTTTTAGAGATGCCGAACACGCGCGCCAGCTCATCTTTCAAGTCTCGCACTTTCGCGGCGTTGCCGATGCGATCGGTTATCTGCCTGGTTTGACTCACGAGGCGAGTGGCCGCAAACAGGATTTTTTTGTGCAGGTGTGCGGAAGGATCTCGCGAGATGCCGACGTGGTCCAGATCGGCGAGTGTAATACCCGCAGTGTCGAGACAGTATCTGATCGACTGCTCCGGGAAGCCCGCCGCATGCTTGAAGCGATTGAAGCGTTCTTCTTCGACAGCGGCGATTAATTGACCATCTTTGACGATCGCCGCCGCTGCATCGCCGTGATAAGCGTTGATGCCGAGAATGTACATTTTGAGGATTGGCTACAGTTTAGAGTTCAAGCGGCTTTGCACGAAAAGTCCCTCTGCCCGAGAAGATCTCCCGCAAAGACGCAAAGCGCTACCGCGTTTCTATGGACTTTCTTTGCGCCTTTGCGCGAGAAATATTCTTCCGACAACTTTAGCTTGCTGTCTCGAAACAGCAGCCTAACGGCGAACTCTGAACTTTGATCATCCGTGTAATCTGTGGCTCAACATCAGCTCTGCTATCGCGCGTTGAAACGCGTAATAGAACCCGGCCCGGCCATCAAAGATACCGCCGCGAACAACCAGGCAATACACCAGCATCGCCGGCGGAACGAGGATACGCCAGCGACGCAGACGATCCGCTAAATCCAGTTCCGCAGGATTTGCGGCGCGCAGTTTTTGTGCTTCGAGGTCCATGTATCTTGCCTGCGAGGCAAGCCAGTGCTTCAACGACTTACGGTCGTCGTGAAGCATCGGAGACAACAGGTTCTCAATTGAGCCTTGCAGCGCGACTCGCTGTGTGTGGCCGTCCTGAACGTAGACGGCTGCGTCACGACGATAAAGAACTGTCACCGGAGGATAGATTCCGCTGCGAAGCTCTCGCCCCTTGATGCAATAGACAAAACTCACGCGATAGCCGGCGGTGTCCGCACTTGGTAGCAGGTTCTCGATCTCTCTGGTCAATTCGTTTGAAACGACGTAATCAGCATCAAGCGCAAGCACCCACGGAGTCGCGATCCCCGTTTCCCGCAGCCCGAACTCCCACTGATTTCGGTGACAATCAAACACTCTTTGAAACACCCGCACACGAGGAAACGATTGGGCGATCTTTACCGTGTCGTCATTACTGAAACTATCGACCACCACGATATCTTTGGCCCAACTCAAACTCGTAAGTGTTCGCGCGATGTTCGGCGCTTCATTGTAGGTGAGTATCAGCGGTGTGATCTGGTCGAGCATTATTGGGCAGTCTTGCGGGCACAGCAGATCATGTTTTTCCAAAGCCACGGTGCTCGTCCGTGGAAAGTGAAACTCAGGTCTTCGAACCCGTGGGTATTCACCAGCTTCGACAGAGTTTTGACGCTGAAGAACTTGATGTGACCGCCGTCATGCAGCGCTGAGAAATGCGAATCCATTTTTCCGCTCGCCGCGAGAACAAGATTTTTGATGTAGCCGTGATAAGGCGTGCCGATGAGTATGCGGCCTCCGGGTCTTAACAGTGAACGAGCAGCCTCGAGCAGATCAGATGGACGATAGAGATGTTCGATCACGTCGCTCGAGATCACCAGGTCAAACGTTCCGAGTGTTTCACCGAGGCTGCCATCGATTAACGTCTCAATGAACGTAGCCGATGGGTACTTGCGGCGCGCGATCTGAATCCCACTTCGTGAAGCATCGACTCCGGTGACCTCGAACCCGAGCGCGGCGAGCCGCCCGCTGATGTGCCCGTTTCCGCAACCGAGATCGCAAATCGATCTCACGCTTTCGAGTTGCTTGACGAGCTCGATGAATACGCGAGTCAGCTTCTCACCGGATTCACCGTTGGCAGCACTTTCCGCTTGCCATTCAAACTCTGTGTATGCCCGCGTTGCCATTCTCTAAAACCTTCCGGTAAAGCTCAGCCAAACTTTCCGCGGCGCTTTCCCACGAGTACTTCAGCGACAGTTCCCTGCCCGCGCGACCTCGTCTCGCGAGTTCCTCTTCATCACGCAGCGCCTCAGCGAGCCGCGCTGCCAAGGCGTCCTTATCAACCGTCGCAATCCAACCCGCATTCGCCAACACGATCTCTTCGGCGAGGTTGACGTGCGGGCTCAACAGCACAGGCACTGAGTGTGACAATGCTTCAATCACACACAAGCCGAAGTTCTCCTGGTACGAAGGCAACGCCAGCAACGACGCACAGCTAAGCACCGCGTCTTTCTTTTCACCCTCCAGCCAGCCGGTGAATAGCACCCTATCATTTGACGCGGCTTTTGCCTGAAGTTGCGAAACGTGATCGGCAGGGCCATCACCGGCCAGTACCAGACGCCAGCGTGCAAACTCCTGCGGCAGTGAGAGAAAGGCGTCGATCAAAACGCCGAGACCTTTCTTCGGATGCAGCCGCGATAACACGAGCACGTATGGATCACCGGCGAGAGAAGGAAAATGATGCGCAAGGTTATCTCGCGAGAGTGTGGTCGAAGATTGCGTCTCAATGCCGAGCGCGATCACCTTGCCGTGATTCAAACCAAATAGTGCTTCGGTGGCCAGTTTCTCGGTCTCGGTTGTGTAATGGACTGCCGCGGCGCGACGCAGCATTCCCTTTCCTGACACTTGCCAGAACACGCGTTTGCGAAAAGCTTTTTGCGTCATGCTCCAGGGATCGAGTGTTCCTAACGGGCGGACGACGTAAGGGACTCCGGCTTTGCGACACACGTGCGCCGCGGCGACGGAGGAGTGGTTGAATACAGCGTGGATGTGGCTTACGTTGAACTCGCCGATGTTTGAGCGCAACCAAGACGCGAGTGGCCGTGAATATTTAAACGACTCTCCCAATTGCGCCGGAAAGAACATCGTGGGGACGCCCTTGTAATCGGAGACTTCGCCATTCGGCAGTTCATCTTCACGCAGTCCGGCGTCGGTGGTAATCAGTAACACTTCAATGCCGTGTCGTAACAGCGCCCGGCACATCGGAATGATTGCGGTTGCTGGTCCGCCGGAGCGGTCTGAAACAGAAGGTATGACGTGTAACACTCTCATCAGACGCCAGTTCAAGCTTTAGCTTGCGGCCTCAAAACAGCAGCCTAAAGGCTGAACTCTGAACCTGTGACACCGTTGATCTCGCACCACTTTGCGAGCACGTAAAGTGACCAGGGACGCGACCAGCCGACTGCTCGCGGTTTTTTCAGGAAGTTGTTCCAAACGCTTTCTACTGCCTGGGCATTCAAACCCGCGAAGCGATTCGCCAACACTGAAGATACTTCGCCGCGCATAGAGTGTTGCAGCCACTTCTCGAACGGTAACGTAAATCCCATCTTCGGACGCGCCAGAAAATCTCGAGGCAGCAGGTCGCCAACAGCATCTGCCAGCAACGGTTTGTTTCTTTCGCCGGCTTTCCATTCACCGGGCAGCGAAAGCACGTAGTCAACGACCTTTAAATCGACGAATGGAACGCGCATTTCAAGCGAATGCGCCATGCTCATCGCATCGGTATCGCGCAGCAAGGTATTGGTCATGTAGCCGCGCAGCTCGAGCCGCGAGATCGCGTTCACAGTGTCGCTTGAATGGTGATTTCCGTTGGTTTTAAAGACAGCATCGCGGCCTGTTATTCGTGTCACGAAATCGGTCGAGAAGAGCTGGCGTGAGATGCGGTAAACGTCTTCGGGCGTGCAATTGCTGTTTGCCAGTTGCCAAAACTTGTGACGCTGTACTGAGCCGTTCAATGCGACTTTCCCTACACCGGAGGCAGCACGCAAAACGCGCTTCGACAGTGGTGAGATCGAGGCGAGCTTCATCGCGCGTATGAAGCTCGGATAGCCCGCGAACAACTCATCTCCACCGAGACCCGAAAGGGCGACAGTGATTCCCGCTTTCTTTACGGCTTGCGAAACGACATAGGTGTTGATGCCGTCCATTGTTGGCTGATCGATAGCTGCGATGGCGCCGGGCAAAAGCGCAAGCAAACGATCTTCACTGAGACGTATTTCGGAATGATCGGTTTGGAAGCGTTCAGCGACGGCGCGCGAGAATGGCGCTTCGTTGAATGTGGCTTCGTCAAAGACCACGCTGAACGTTTTTGGTCGATGGTCCAGCCGGCTCATTAGTGCGACCAGCGCGCTTGAATCCATTCCGCCTGAGAGAAACACACCGAGCGGCACGTCGCTCACAAGGTGAACTTGAACCGACTCTTCGAGCTCGGAGCGCAATCGCGCCACTGCTTCATCTCTGTCGCTATTTATGGTTTCTACTTTTGAGCTCGCAAAATGAGTGTCGCTTAACTCGATCTTCTTCGCTTCGCTTACCCTGACTTGCAAATAGTGACCGGGTAACAACTGCTTAACTCCGTCAATGATCGTAAGCGGTGATTCGACTGATCCGTTGGCTAGGTACGAATCGATGCCGGCGGCGCTGAGCCGTCGCGGGACTAAGCCACTCGCAAGCAGCGCGCGCAACTCTGAGGCGAACACGAAGTGGTTATTAGAGACATAGTAGTAGAGCGGCTTGATACCTAAAGGATCTCGAGCGAGCAACAGGTTCTGTTTTGCGTCGTCCCAGATCGCGAGGGCAAACATGCCGCGCATTCTTCGAAATGCGTCGACGCCCCACTTCCGGTACGCACGAAGGATGACTTCGGTGTCGGTGTTTGAGAGCCACTCACCGCCAAGCTCTTTGCGCAGGTCTTTGAAGTTATAGGTTTCGCCGTTGTAGGTGATGCAGTTTCCGGTTTGCGGATCGTCCATCGGCTGGTGACCGGCGCGTGAAGTGTCGATAACCGCAAGCCGCGTACTGCCAAGAATCACATCGCCTGCTTGAAAGACGCCCTCGTCGTCAGGACCGCGGTGTCGTTGAGCAGCGTTCATTCGCTGAACAGCTAATTCGTTGGCGCCACAGGTGCTAAAAATGCCGGAGATACTGCACATCAGAAGAAATTTTCGCGCAAAGGCGCAAAGACGCGGAGAAGGCGCAAAGAAGAGTTCAGGGCTTTCTTTGCGACTTTTCTTTTCTTTGCGCCTTCGCGGGAAACCAACCGTCGACCGCCTCGCACGCGAAGGACACAAAGCGTTCTGCCCCATGTCGCAAAGTGTGCGCACTGACACTCTCCCGCGCCTGACGACCCAGGTTAGCCGTGTCACTTTGAGTCGCGTCACGCATCGCATTCAAAATCGCCTCTTCATCACCCGCCGGAACGAGCCATCCATTCCGTCCTGTCTCCACAAACTCAAGTGCCGCACCCATCCGATCCGTCGCGATAACCGGCAGCCCTGCGGCAAGCCCCTCAGGAACTACCAGTCCCCACCCGTCATAACGCGAAGGAACACACAACACATCCGCGCACGCATACTCACCGGGCAGTTCATCCCACTCTCTAAACCCAGCAAACTCCACACGCTCACTCACCGGACGTAGCGTTTGCGCGAGCGACTCCCGCAACTCCCCTTCTCCAACAATTCTCAGCCGCACATTCGAAACCTCACGCGCAAGCCGCACAAACGCACGCGCCAGCAGATCCACACCCTTGCGATGAATGAGCGAGCCGGAAAACAAAAACGTCCGCACTGACGGTCTCTCCACCAGATTGTTAAAGCGTTGCAGATCGGAGAAGTAAGGCAAGTTGCAATACGCACGTCCATTCCCAAACTCTTCGCGATACCCATCAACCGCAAACTTCCCGATTCCCCAAATCGGAACCGGCGATGCATGCAGCTTCGAGAGTTTCCACTTGCGCAACAAACGCCCGGCCCACGCTGGTGGATGTGCACCCGGCCGCTCACCCCAAAAACACCACGGCGCACCGCTCGTCGCTCGCTCCTCAATCAGCCGCTCAGCATTCGCGTGCCGGTAATAGTTGAACACCACGAGATCAGCACGACCCGCAGACTCACGCGCCCGCGACATGTCCTCGCGATCGAGTTCTATCGACGCATGACGGCGTGCTGACGACTTCCAGAGGCGATGTGGATCACGACTACGCAGGTAAGCTACTTCGAGTGTGCACTCACCGTGCGTCTCGATTTCATTGAACAACTCAACCTGATAAGGCGAGGGCGAATCAGTCAGTACAAAAACCTTCAAGCCTTCGCGTGCCTCAACTTGATAAACAGATGCGCGAGCCCTACCCACGCCAGCACGACATAACTCACAAGTATGAGTTCCAAAATAGATCGCATACCCGAGAACAGCGCCATCACCACGATGCTGTAGATCACCAGCGCGCCCTGCGTCGTGCAGCGAGCAAGCAGCCCGCTCGCCATCGACGCCACGCGTCCATAAAACCAGCCGCCCAGCGCGATCCCGATAAAGCCGAGCGACATGTAGAGTTCGCCAATCACGGAATAGGAAAACGAAACGCCCTGGACGCCCAGAGCAGCCGGCAAGTCAAACCCCGGATCGACAGGTTTCTCCGGCCAAAAGACACGCGGCACCGGCCGCACGATCACGTAGACGAAATACTTGTGATAGACGAATGGATACGATTCCGGAATGAGTTGAATGATCTGGCACAGCCGGTAAAAATTGTCGTCGACGCGCAGATGTTGCTCTTCGAGGATCTGCCTTTTTTCGAATCGGCCACTCGGGACTTCTCGGTTACCAACCAGCACACCTAACCCGACATTTCTGTATTCGAGCATCACTTGTAACGCAATGAGCAATGCGAGTATCGCCAGCACTGTGGTAAGCAGATGTTTGAGTCTCAACCGCTGCTGGTCCAGGATCCAAAGGATCAGCGCCATCCCCACTACAACGCCGATAACCCGCCGGCTGCCGCTCTGCGCGAGAAACAATGCCATCACGACCGACATGCCGGTGCAGATGACCGTGCGAACATTGCGCACTCCAACGCGCCGGCCAATCACGACGGTAAGAACGGGCAGGAGATAACCGAAGTATTGCAGGTGATCGAGAAACGCATCCCAGCCGCCCAACTGGCCGCGTCCCCAAGGCGCCGCCCAACGCTCCTGGCCCAGGTAATGGACCATCTCGAAAACGTTGAAGTTGCACGGCGCCGCGAAGTTCAACATGCCGATGAAGAAACACGCTAGCGCGAGGCCGAAGTACGTGTTGATCGAGAACTCCTGCGAAACGGCGCTAAGCAACACCCTTGGAATCTTCCACGAGCGACGTATCGCGCCAAGCCAAACCATCGCCACGAACACGCCGATTCCGAGAAACCCCAGCCTGACCTCGTTGCTCGTGACATCCTCCATTAAATAGACGCCCTGGAGCAGATCGAGCAGGAGCCAGTAGATCGGCGCCAGGGCGACGAGCGACTCACCGCGAAGCAATGCTTTTGGATAACTAAACGCAGTGACGAGCGGCGCGGTCGCGAGACCCGCGGACATCACGAGCGCAGGGTAGAACAATGCACCTTCGCGCGCGGGGTTGTCGGGGATCAGAAGTATTGAAAGTGTTGTGGCTATGCCGGTGCTCAGCATCGCGAGCAGCGTCGACTGCATGGTGAGGCTCGGAGCGATCCAGACACGACTTACATGTAAATCCTGATTAATCATGTAAATCCTGTAAAGATGCGGCCAGCGTTTTAAGACTGAAACGATCACTCACACCCGATCTCGCCGACATCCCACTAAGGATCTGCGGCGATCGCAAAAACCTCAGCAGCACATCCGCGATGGCCTCCGCGGAAACTTCTTCGAGAACCACGCCGTTGAAACCATCACGAACGACTTCCCCGCAATGCCGCGACGCCACTACCGGCAACTTCCACGACTGCGCTTCCAATTGCGTTAACCCAAAACCATCCGAAAGCGTGGGTAGAATAAATACGTCCGCGTCTCTGTAATACCTGTCGACCTCAAGGCGCGGCACAACGCCAAACGACCTGACGTTGGGATGCTGAGGAATTTCCATCTGCGCTGGTCCAACAAACCAGAACTCGACATCTTCACCAGCAAGCAATTTGACTGCTTCGAGCAACTGCCCGACTCCCTTTCGCAGACTTATCTGCCCCAGAAACAGAACTCTGAGTGGACGCTCTGAATTAAAAGCGTGAGGATACCGGCGCTCAAAGGATCTCTCGGCTGTTTCATAAGCGAGAGGCACGACGCTTATCTTCTCTGCCGGCATCCCTTCACCAAGCAAAGCATCTCTGGACCACGCAGAGTTGACAAGGATCTGATCTGCGAGCTCGCATTCATTGCGCCATCGATCCCAGTATTCCTTCGGCGCAGCTTCCCACCTCGCTGCGAACTTCTCGTGGAGACCGGCAACGATTCGTTCCTCGGCCGGACCGGGATCGATTTGCCCCAACACCGTTCGCCAGCCACGCTCGCGCGCAAACTTGAAGATCCGTTCCGCTGCGTAACTGTAAGCAAAGACGGTGTGGTCACCATTCGTGGTTTTGTTCTGCGCGAGTTGGGCCACAGCGTGACGCTGAAACCATTCGTTTCTGCGGGTGATCAGCTTCCAACCGTTTTCGCGTGTGACAGAAGCTTTCAGCTCGAATGTGAATGCCGCGACGTTGGACGCAGTAATGCGGGCCTTCGCCAACTCAGGATGAAACCTGCCAAACATTCCCGAACGGATCCAAAGATCGGTGATAAATTGGCTGAGCGACCCGTTGCGTTGCAGCGCCCGCGGCACCGCGTAATGTTCCCTGGCGCCGAGTTGGCAGCAGAGCCAGCTTTGAGTCAATCGATTAATCCGGAAAGTTTCCCGCAAAGGCGCAAAGACGCAAAGGAAAGCCGCAAAGAAGAGGTCATGTTCGCGCCTTCTCTTTGCAGCTTTGCGCCTTTGCGGGAAAATATTTCACAAACTCTCTGCCACCGGCGCTCTTCGCAATGCCAAGTACGATCTGATCGCTCTCTTGCTCACTGGTAAACGATAACGACGATTCGCCCGGAGGTGCGCGGGAATCATCGTCACGCCTTGCCAAATTCCACGCCGCCTTCCATGCCGCAACAACCAGAGCAGACGGTTCGCGCATTGGCCCACACCAACAATCCAAAGTGAAACCGGGTAACGCAAATAAGCCAGCAACGCGAGGTTCGCGATGCTTCCTGCTGTGACACGTGGATCGCCATGCCGTTTTAGATCGGTGTTATGAAACACGCGCAACCACGGCGTAGTTAGAATTTTGCCGCCACTCGCATGGAGGCGAATCGCGAGGTCCACCTCTTCCATGCCATACGCGATCGGCAAAGGCACGTATCCTCCTGCTTCGAGGAAGGCCTTTCGAAGGAAGATGCAGGCGCCGCCGGAGAAGTCTGCGGTCCAATTCGCGCTCCGTTCATCGAGGCCGATCGATTCACCGGTGTGGTAAAGCGCAGCGCAGATCACTGAAGCGTCAGGAAACTTCTCGAAGAGTTTGAGTGCACGGCCGAAGTAGTCTGAATCGATCGGATAAGAGTCGTCATCGAAGCTCGCCACGAATTCGAACTGTGCGGCACTCAATAACTTGTTTCGCCCGCCACCCGGTCCAACACGATCGTTGCTGCGCAGAATGCGAACTTCCGGAAAGGCTTTTTGAATCGCCGTCTCACACTCAACCTGATTCGCATCAACGTGGACCAGTATTTCATCCGGCGCCGGCACACAACTCTGAATGACTCGGAGCGTCGCGAGCGTTTGATCGACTCGCTCGTACGCCGTGACAACTGCCGAAATACCAGGTTTCATTTGTAGGGGTGGCCCTCCGTGGCCACCCCTTGATTCGCACACAGGGGTGGCCACGGAGGGCCACCCCTACAAAGATACCCGCGAAGTGTATTAGCCAAGGCGACAGCGCCTGCTGCATTCGGATGAAAACTGTCACGGTAGAAAAGATCACCATTCGTTGGCAGCAGCGAAGCCCAGTCGAAGAACTCAGCACCTTCGGCTGTTGCGATCTGCTGTAGCTGCATGTTTACCGATTTGAAATGTTCGGGAGAGCTTGGGAAGCGTCCCTGGTCCACCGGCAAAAGCCCGAGCACAAGAACACGTGCACCCAACCCGCGCAGTTGCCTTAAAAGTTCAGCTTGATGGCCGGAGAGATGCTCTAAATCCATTAACGGCTTTCCGGGCCGCTGTTTTAGCAGCCTGAGCCGCGTCTTCTGTTTCAGCGCATCAACCGAACTCTGCTTCGCCTTTCGCCACCACGTCGTGCTGAAGTAACAACGCGGATCCATCGCTGCATAACCACGCCACGACCGCGGCACCCACCACGGCCACGCGCCATCACGCAACATCGCCGGCCGAATAATGCTTTCCAAACTCCCTCTGAATATCACCACCAATTCGGGCCGTAGCGTAGTGATAAGCGGCAGCCAACCAAAGTCAGACTCAATCGTCTGACCTTCACAAGCAAGATTCCAAAGCCACACATCCGAAGAGTTCTGCTGTGCGCCGACATTCATAAACCCCGCCACGTTAAATTCCACGTCGCGATTTAATTTGCCCATTTCGACATGCCGCAAGCGAAATTCATGCACGTTCGTGCTACCGGACGAACGCAGTTGTTTAACGAGCTCCGCAACGTGACTGATCCTTTTGGAGCCGACACCTTCCGTGAGACTGTCGCCGAGAAACACCCAATTGCGAACCTGCCGAGACATTGCTATCGAACAATTGGAATCAGGATGCGTCCGAACGCGCGGATGCGACCACTCAACGGCGCGAAGAAACCCCGAAAGTTAAGCCGT
>JAICGZ010000019.1 GCA_025922875.1 Pyrinomonadaceae bacterium | reverse complement strand
GTCTAAGGTTTTGTAATCACTAACGGATTAGCTTCCAGTTCGCGCCGGTAGAAAACTCGCGGCCGTTGCACGCTGCGTTTTTCACCTTCGGGCGCGAACACGATCTCCAACCCAAGTCCACGGCCCTGGCTCATCTTCTCTTCCTGCATTTGCGGCACGCGTTCAGTCGCGAAGTTGAGCCACTCGCGTGCGATCACCAATCCATCTTTCGGTGCCGTGTCGGCGACAGGCGTTTTCAAACCCTCTTCAACCAAAGCATACGTCAAATAACCATGACCAAGCTGTGCAGCTTCGAGCGCTGCTTGAAAACTCTGCGCAGCGGTAAGTATGTACATGCCTTTCTCGTACGCGAGTTGGGCCAGACCTTTTGAATTCATTGGACCACGCCGTTTCTCCTCGGCTTCGAGTGCCTGGCCCGAATTGCACGCATCGATAATCAACAACAGATGCCCGGCATCCAAATCCTCGACCGCAGCTTCGAGTTCGACGTCTGAAATACTGTGCGCGAGCATCGTCTTCAATCCCTGTTCGGTGAGTTTGGTGCGTTCGCCCGTGTAACCAAGATCGTGTGGTATCAGGTAGAAGCGTTGTGCCTGCGCCGTTCCGTGCCCGGCGAAATAAATGACAACTGTATCCTCCGGCTCAGCGCGTTTCAGTGTGTCCAATGGTCCTGACTTAAGCGTCGGTGGTCCAGGATCGCCGGCGAGTCGTTTTATCGCGGCAAGAATGTTTGCCTTGGTTGCATCCTGATCGAGCAACTGGATTACTTCGACGCGCTCGAAAACACCCAGCTGAGTTTGCCTGCTACGCACTTCGTCGCCAAAGCTTCGCGCATCAGCCGTCGCATACTTCAAGTTGTATTGCGAGTTCTCATACTCATTTACGCCGACGGCAATGATGTAAGCAGTGCCTTTACGCTTCAGCGTGTCGGTGCCGGTGAACACGAGCGGCGCGTCTTTGCTTTTGACGTTATCGCGATTGAAGGCATAAGCCACCAGCCGATTCGGACCAGCCGTCACGGTGATTTCCTGTTCGAGTGTGACCGCCGCCTGGCCTTTTAGAACATCGCCATGCCAAACCTTCACGAGCGATCCATTGCGAAACAGCCGCACGTCCTGCGCGCCCGTGCCCTGCGGATTGTCCTTGTCGGCGGGCGCGTCGGTAACGTCGATTTTTACTTTGACCGTGCGCGTTGCGATAGTTGATTCCGCAGCCCCGCCCACAAGCGACAACTTCACCACCGGCTGGCGACGATCTTTTTTCGATACGTCCTCGGCCACGCGCGGGCGTTTTCCGGCGAAGATGTCCGCAAGCAAGCCGGGATAATAAAACTCATTGAAGAACCACTCGATCGGGGCGACGTTGAATGTTTCCTGATTGTAGCGCCACAGGATCTGATTCCAGGAAACAGGAGTGCCGTCGAACAGGCCTTGCGGCGTGACTACCATCCACTCGCCGCCATCGTCGAGCGAAATCAACGTCAGTAGATGCTCGCCGGTTTTTGTGTCCCAAAGAAACGTGCTGCCATCTTCGCCGGCAGACGCGAGCAACCGACCGTCGGGAGTGAAATCGATCGATTCGATACTGGAAGTGTGACCGGTCAGCGTTCGCACTTCGCTTCGAGTTGCAACATCCCAAATTTTGATCGTGTTGTCGGTGGACCCGGAAGCGAGTAGTTTTCCATCACGACTAAAAGCGACTTTGTTGACGCCTCGCCCATGTCCTTTGATCGCCCCGATCTCGCGGCCGCTCGCTACGTCCCAAAGTTTTACAAGACCCACTGACTCAACCTTTAGATCCCTCATCATGTCCTGTGGATCCGGTTGCTTTGAGCCTTTCTGTTTTCTCGGATATTGAACCTTCGCCCCACTCATCATCGCGGCGAGGTCGATGTTTGCCTTTGACTCGACTCCGCCCGTCGCCAGCATGCGCCCATCACCACTGAACGCGAGCGACGTTACACTGCCCATAGTTCCCGCGGACATGTTTCCAATTACATTGGTCATCATTGCCGCGATCTCATTCATATCGGGCATCTGGCCCGGTTTAATATTGGCGGGGTTGAACGCGCCAAAAGGCATTGAAGTCAGATCGCGCAACTTGTTGCCCGACTGCACCTCCCAAAGCGAAATCTGGCCCATCGATCCAACACTCCCGATAACGCGGCCGTCAGCGCTAAAGTCCAGCGCCATCGGAATCTGACCCGCATCGAACGAACGAAGCTCACGACCAGTCTTTAAGTCCCAGATCTTGATCTGGCTGCCGAACGACATGGATTGTCCAGGGGTTGGACGTATGTCGTCGCGTGGACCATAAATCACGGCGAGCGTTGTTCCATCCGGACTGAAGCGCATGCGCTGAACCGTTCCGATGTCACTAGCCGGCCGCAGTGTATGCAGTTGTCGTCCGCCTGGACTTTCGAGAATTGGCACTTCGCTACTATTAGGTTTCATCAGAGCGAGTAGGCGGCCATCCGGGCTTGCCATTCCGAAAGTTTTTTCTGATGTTTCGGGCGCTGTTCGCACGCCCCGGCCAGTGCGTAGATCCCATCGCGTGCGGCCTCCGGCAGCGAGCTCGTTTCCGTCCGCGCTGAACGCCACGTTGTAAGCCATGTTTGTGCGGCCGCTCAGGTTTGAGAGTCGTTTGCCGGTCTCAGCTTCCCAAACGATCGTGTCCGTATCGAAGCCGCCGGTAGCGATTCGTTTTCCATCTTCACTGAAAGCGATGAACGCCTCGGCTTGAGGAAAAGAACCGCTGTTCGGAACTTTCAAAGCAGGTAACTCACGCAGCGTGGCTACGTCCCAGAGCCTTACCGTGTAGTTTTCAGAAAGTGCGAGCAGCCGGCCGTCGCGGCTGAACTTCACCACAGAAAATTCCTTCGCTGTCCGTGCAAGCTCCTGGTCTTTTTTCGAAGTGAGGTTCCAAAACTTCAAGCGTTTATCTTGTATTCCTGCCGCAAGCAGATTTCCATCCGGACTAAAAGCAAGCTGCAGGCTCTCGATCTGATCGCCAGGCAGTTTCACCCGACTAACTTCTCGTCCGCTCGCAAGATCTATAACTCTCACTTGCGGTTCGTCGGTAAGCAGCAGGAGTTGAGCGCCATCGGCCGAAAGAGTTACTCCACTGTCATTGCCAGTGAATCTTGCGAGAGACATTAGATCCGACTCGAGCGTGCGCAATTCGCGTCCAGTGGAAAGATCCCAAACCCTGACAGCATCACTCACCGTCACGAGCCGGTTGTCTGAAGCGAAGCCGACGAAGTAGACACCCACCGCAGACATCATTGAGCCTTGAACGCCGGCTAGCGAATGCAATTCACGCCCGGTCATCACGTCCCAGACCTTTACCGAATTATCACCAGCAGAAGCAGCGAGCAGACGACTGTCACGACTGAACGCGACGGCTGGAGCGATCGCCATCGAGTTTTGTCCGCTGCCTGAAAGGTCGCGCAGTTTGCGGTTGGTCGCGGTTTCCCAAAGCTTGATGGTGTTGCTGCGCAAGGTACCGGTGGCGAGCAGGCGGCCGTCAGGACTGAAGACGAGTCGAGTTGCGCCGATGAGATTGTTGTAGCCGGTTTGGAGAACAAGTTCTGGTTTGGCTTCTCGTGATTGCGAACTCGTTTGAGAGCTCGGCGTCTGACCGCTGCTTTGAATGCCGAGACCACGTTTGTCTGATGGTGTTGGACTCGGAGAAGGGGTTTGTGCAAGTGCCGTTTGTGTAAGGAAGACAACAACGATTAGCGAAAGACCCCTCCCTCCAGGGAGGCGCTCATTTTTATGTCTCATAAAACCTCTGACAAGTTCGAATGCTCCAGCAGCAGTAAACCAATCGCGATCAGGGCGAGTATGAACATTACGGGATGAATCTCTCTGCGACGGCCGGCTAACAGATAAAGGCCAACGTGCGAAATAAAACCCCAGAGTATGCCCTGCGTGATCGAGAACGTAAGGGGGATGAGGATTATAGTCAAAAATGATGGCAGGCCTTCCTCTATTTTGCGGAAATCGATCTGGTTGACGCTTTTGAACATCGACGCGCCGACGAGGACGAGAACCGGTGCAGTCGCGTAAGCGGGAACCATGCCCGCAAGCGGCGCGAGAAAGAAACACGGCAGGAAGCAGAGCGCCGTGAAGACCGAAGTCAAGCCGGTGCGTCCACCGCTATTGATCCCCGCAATGCTTTCGATGTAAGCCGTGCCCGATGACGTACCCGCGAGACCGGCGCCGAAGGTCGCAACGGAATCAACGATCAAGCCTTGCCGCAAATTGCGCGGATTGCCGTTCTCGTCGAGTAGATCGGCTGCATGAGCGACGCCGATGAAAGTGGAAATCGAATCGAACAGATCGGTGAATAGTATGCCGATGATGGCAGGCAACAGCGAGAGTTTCAGCGCGCCCCAAATGTCCAGTTTCAAAAACACCGTCTCGAAGTCAGGAGCACTGAAGAAACTCTCAGGCGCGGTGACTTGTCCCGCGGCCCAGGCAACAAGTGTGACTAAGAAAATCCCGGCAAGATATGCGAACGGACTACGGCGGATCGTGAGGATGACAGTCACGATCAAACCGAGGATCGCGAGCAATACCTGTATGCCGAGGTTTCCGAGTTTAACGAACGTGACCGGATCAGACGCTATGAGTCCGGCGTTTCTAAGACCGATGAACGTCAGGAAAATGCCGATGCCGGCAGCGGTTGCGATTCTCAGTTCAGCAGGAATAGCTTTCGCGATAGTTTCGCGAATCGGAGTGATGGAGATCAGGAGAAAGAGCACGCCGGCCCAAAAGACGATGCCCAGTGCAACCTGCCACCAAACTTTTTGTGTGAGGATGATGGTGAACGTGAAGAACGCATTGATGCCCATGCCGGGTGCGACTGCGAATGGAAGTTTTGCGTAGAGACCCATCAACAGGGTCATCGAAAAACAGATCAGCACCGTCGCTGTCAGGACGCCACTGAAGGCCATGCCTGTTCCGGGAGTTGAGAGGATCGTAGGGTTCACCACGACGATGTAGGCCATGGTGAAGAAGGTGGTAATGCCCGCGATTGCTTCGGTGCGAAGATGCATTGAGACAGGATTACAGGGTTAATCCTGTAATCCTGTCAAACAGCCAGCAAGGAGTTCCCCAACTTCTGCCAGCCGCATACGAAATTATTCGGCGATTACCACGACCACACTCTTCTTGCTGGTCCGGGCGAGGGTTTGTTGCTCTGCTCGTTCAGCTTTCGACTTGACCGCCGCAAGGCTCGTCGGGTCGCCCGCCATCTGCGTCTGCGCGAAGAAATATCGATCGCCGTAGCGTTGAAACACGAGCTTTGTTTTGTCAGCTACATTTCCAACGACGCTGGTCGTTACAGTCATCGCACTCGACCGGCCATTCGCGCTTCGTATCTGCAAGATCTTTCGATCCGAAGTGGGGTTCGCGACCGTGATCGTGTATTTCCCCGCCGGCAGGCGCGTTTCACCGACATTGAATGCAAACGGGATCGTGGCAATCACTTTTTGCGCGCTCGACGTTTGCGCTTGTGCACTGATGGTGAGAACACCAGCGACTATGATCATCGCCATTGGGATATTGAGATGTCTTTTCATAATGGACCTCCGTATTTCATTTGGCATTTTCGCCTTCACTTAGTAACGCGGACGTTTGGCCCCATTCCCCTCACGATGTCGAAACATTTGTTGTAAACTCTGCGGCTACTTAGAGATGACGAGACGTATGCAGTCGCCCGAAGGCATCACGCAGCTCTTGATTGACTGGGGTAAGGGAGACCAGGCGGCACTGGAAAAACTGATGCCGCTGGTCTATAGCGAGCTGCGACGTTTGGCGACCAATTATTTGCGACGAGAACGCGCCGGACACACACTCCAGCCTACGGCGCTGGTTAATGAGGCGTATCTCAAGCTGGTCGATCAAAGAAATGCGAAATGGCAGAATCGAGCACATTTCTTTGGCATTTCCGCGCAGTTGATGCGCCGGATACTGGTGGACCACGCGCGCCAGCATCAGGCGGTAAAGCGCGGCGGTCCAGAGCAGCAACGGGTGTCGATTACGACCGCGGAAACGATCGTGAAACAGCCCGAAGTCGATCTGCTTGCCTTGAACGAGGCGCTCGATGAGCTTGCGAAGATGGATCCGCAGCAGGAGCGCATTGTGGAGTTGAAGTTTTTTGGCGGCCTGTCTATTGAAGAGATTGCGGAGGTGCTGGGAATCGGGCATGCGACTGTCGAGCGCGACTGGAAGATGGCCCGCGCGTGGCTGCGTCGCCAGTTGGAATGAATACATTGCCAATTGCCGATTTCCAATTGCCAATTTGGTCAAATCGTCAATCGAGTGAGGGGATTCGGACATTTCCTCCGCGTGTAATCTAAAGGGCAATTGGTTGAAATCGGCAATCGGCGATTGGCAATCGGCAATGATTTATGACCCCGGAACGTTGGCAACAAGTAAAAGAGATCTTCAACTCGGCGCTTATGTATCGCCCTGAAGATCGAGGTCCGTTTATCTCGCAGGCGTGCTCCGGCGACGAGAATTTGCGCAGTGAGGTTGAGTCGTTAATCGCGTCGCACGAACAGAGCGGCAGTTTCATCGATAAGCCTGCTTTCGAAGCGGCCGCGGCGATGCTGGCAGGTGAACGAGTAGAGTTGACGCCGGGTCAAACTATCGCCTCGTACGAAGTGATCTCGTTTATTAGTCGTGGCGGCATGGGTGAAGTTTATCTCGCCGAGGACAAGCGGCTCGGTCGCAAAGTCGCTTTGAAACTGCTCCCCGCTACTTTCACTACCGACGACGATCGACTGCGTCGCTTCGAGCAGGAAGCTCGCGCAGCTTCGGCCCTCAATCATCCAAATATCATCACGATCTACGAGATTCGGCAGGCCGCGGACTCCCACATCATCGCTACTGAATTTGTCGAAGGCGAGACATTGCGATTTCGCTTGAACCGATCGCCCCTTCCGCTTTCTGAAGCTCTGAACATAGCGATCCAGGTTGCGGATGCACTCTCCGCCGCACACAAAGCCGGAATCATCCATCGCGACATCAAACCCGAAAACATAATGCTGCGGCCCGATGGCTACGTGAAAGTCCTCGATTTCGGGTTGGCAAAACTCAGCGAACAGGCGTCACCCGCGGTTGCCGCGGAAGCGCCAACGATCCAGGTGCGCACCGGTTCGGGCATCGTGATTGGAACTGCCGGGTACATGTCGCCCGAACAAGCGCGCGGACTCGGCGTTGATAACCGTTCGGATATCTTCAGTCTGGGCGCTGTCATTTACGAGATGATCGCGCGTCGCAAGCCATTTGAAGGCGACACACCGAGCGACATTCTCGCGTCAATCCTCAAGACCGAGCCGCCTCCGCTTTCACGCGCCGTGCCGGGAGTCCCATCTGAATTGGCGCGCATCGTGACCAAAGCGCTGCGAAAAGATCGCGAAGAACGTTATCAGGTCGTCAAAGATCTCTGGCTGGATCTGAAGGCGCTCAAACAAGAGCTCGAGTTTCAGGACAAGCTCGATCGTTCTGTTGCTTCTGAAAGTGACGAAGCCGGCACGGGCGTGATGCTTCCCGGTGAGCCTACTGCGGCGCTCTCAGGGCCACGACCCACTCAAACGCGCAGCGCCATCAGCAACATCAGCGAATCGATCAGCATCGAGATCAAGCGACATAAAGCCGGAGCCACACTGGCATTGATTGCGAGTGCTCTGATCGTGGCGGCAGGAATTTTCGGAGTTTACAAGTGGCTTAATCGAGAGGAGCCGGTCGCGCATTTCTCCGACGTCAAGCTTACGCGTTTAACCAACTCAGGCAACGCAATCGATGCCACCATTTCGCCTGACGGCAAGTACATCGTTTACGCACTGAGCGAACGAAGTAAACAGAGTCTTTACATTCGCCAGGTCAGCACTGCGAATGACAAGGAGATCGTGCCCCCCGCACCCGTCGGATTTTTTGGTATGACGTTCTCGCCCGACGGTAATGAGCTCTACTACGCAGTGAAAGCCAACCTCGATGCCGGCACGCTTTATCGTATCCCCGTTCTCGGCGGCGCTCCGATTAAGGTGCTGGACAGGATTGATGGTCCAATCAGTTTTTCACCGGACGGCAAGCAATTTGTGCTCGTGCGTGGCCACTATCCGAACGCTGGCGAGAGCGCACTCGTGATTGCGAATGTTGACGGGAGCGGCGAGCGTGACCTGGTAGTGAAAAAGATGCCGGAACGTTTTTCTCCAATCTTTTTCACTGGTCCATCCTGGTCGCCTGACGGAAAGATCATTGCTTCCACTGTAGCCACAGTTGGGGGTCGAAGTAAGGTAGTCGGATTCTCGGTAGAAGACGGCAGCGAAAAGGAGCTTTCGCCCGAGGCATGGCTGTTTGCTGCGCGCGTTCAATGGTTGCCTGACATGACCGGTGTGTTGGTTGTCGCGGGAGAAAGTCCGGTAGGCGCGCAGCTTTGGATGATCAACTACCCGGATGGGCGCGTAAGGCGCGTCACCAATGATTTAAATGCCTATCGAGCAATCGGGTTAACTCAGGATGGCAAGAAGTTGACTACGGTCCCGTCTATAGGCGTGGTAAACCTCTGGCTAGTGCCGGAAGGCGATGCAGCCAGGGCAATCAGGCTGCCCACCGGCAATGTCAGCAGTTTCTTTTCCTCAACTGGAAGCAATGTATCGTGGGCGCCTGACGGAAGAATTGTGTACGTCTCCAACGAAGGTGGAAGCGCTGATATTTGGATTGCCGATCCCGATGGTAATAATCGCAAACAGTTGACTGCGGATAACCTGACTAACGTTTCACCCGTAGTTTCGGCTGACGGCCGCTACATTGTTTTTGTGACATGGCAGGATGGCAAAAGAAACCTGTGGCGGATGAATCTTAATGGCAGTAACCCTGTGCGACTGACGTCGGGTCTGGGTGAAGCGTTTCCTGCATTGTCGCCGGATAGCCGCTGGGTTATTTACAGCGCACTCGGAGGAGCCAAGCCCACGCTGTGGAAAATTTCCATCGATGGCGGCACGCCGGTTCAGGTTTCAGATCACGTCGTAACGACGTCGAGTGTATCGCCGGACGGTCGATTCATTGCGTACACGTACCCTGAATCAGCGGATCCGTTCGCTCCACCAAACCGCCTTGCCGTAATGGCCTTTGACGGTGGTCCAAACGTGAAGACTTTCGAGGTGCCGGCGACCGGTACTGTTTTATCAACGATGGAATGGTCGCACGACGGCAAATCGATTTTTTACACGGTCACCGCCAACAACGTGTCGAACATTTGGAGCCAGCCTTTCGACGGTGGTCCACCGAAGCAGATCACTGATTTCAAAGACTTGCTGATCACCGGCTTCGATTGGTCAAGCGACGGAAAGCAGTTGGCGTGCTCCCGCGGTACGTTGGTTCGCGATGCAATCCTGATTACGGATTTGAAGTGAGATTTGGAGACTAATAAATGGATCTGCGAGTACTGCTGACAACCTTTGGAATTATTTTTCTGGCCGAGATGGGCGACAAGACGCAACTGGCGGCTATGACGATGGCTGCACAAACAAAGCGACCGTGGGCGGTCTTCTTCGGCGCCAGCCTCGCGCTCGCGGCAGTGTCAGCGGTGGGCGTTTTGGTGGGGAGTGTCATTGGTGATTACGTTCCGCTCGAGTGGGTGAAGCGAGTGGCGGCGGTAGCCTTTATTGTGATTGGCGTACTGATGCTCCTCGGAAAATTTTAGACAGGATTTACATGATTGAATCCTGTAAATCGTGTAACATCTTGTAAAGCTTGTGCCCCAGACTCCCCACATCGAACTTCACTTCACGTCGAGTGAAGTCGTTCGCGATATCGTCATTGGAATGGCTGACGGTCTCACGGTCCCATTCGCCCTCGCCGCCGGATTATCGGGCGCTATCGATCACACTGGCATCATCGTCACCGCAGGACTCGCCGAGATCGCTGCCGGGTCAATCGCCATGGGGCTTGGCGGCTACATGGCCGCGAAGAGCGACGCCGAACACTACGCCAAAGAACGCGAACGTGAGAAACGAGAAGTTGCAGAGATCCCTCACGAAGAGATGCGTGAAGTCGCGGAAGTTTTTCAGGCCTACGGACTCACCGAAGACGAAATTTGGCCCATCGTTCAGGCGCTGAAACGCCAACCACGAAACTGGGTCGACTTCATGATGCGATTCGAGCTCGGGCTTGAGAAACCTGAACCCAAACGCGCTGTCACCAGTGCTTTAACTATCGCCGGAGCGTACGTAGGCGGTGGAATGATTCCCCTTGCGCCTTACATATTTGCACCTTCGACCGCGGTCGCGCTGTTGTACTCAGTGGTACTGACCCTTGTGGCGCTGTTAATCTTCGGTTTCGTAAAAGGGCGTTTTACGGGAACGCGGCCACTGAGAAGCGCGCTGCAAACCGTGTTAATCGGAAGTGCCGCGGCCGGCGCCGCCTTCGCGATAGCGAGGCTAATTGGCGGCTAAAAGATATCTTGGATATAATTCGCCTCATTCCACCAGGAGGAAAACGCATGGTTAGCAAATTACAACGCTCGGATTCCGTGGAGCGGATCGCAGAGCTACTTGGACCCGACGCCTCTAAACTACTGGAGCACACCTCACAGACGATTCCGAAAGAGAATGTGCACCTTCCTGGGCCTGATTATGTCGATCGTGTTTGGGGCATCTCCGATCGCCAGCCCAGGGTCCTGCGTTCGCTACAGGCTCTATTTGATCACGGCAGGTTAGCGGGCACTGGTTATCTTTCAATTCTTCCGGTGGACCAGGGAATCGAACATTCGGCCGGCGCCTCCTTTGCGCCGAACCCGCAATACTTCGATCCGGAAAATATTATCAAGCTTGCCATCGAGGGTGGCTGCAATGCAGTGGCTTCAACCTTCGGCGTGCTCGGCACAGTCGGCCGCAAGTATGCGCATAAAATTCCTTTCATCGTGAAGATTAACCACAACGAGCTACTCACGCTGCCGAACAAGTTCGACCAGGTGTTGTTTGGAACCGTTAAGGAAGCACACTATCTTGGAGCTGTGGCTGTTGGTGCTACGATATATTTTGGCTCTGACGAATCTACGCGACAGATAACCGAAATCAGCGAAGCCTTTGCCGAAGCACACTCACTCGGAATGGCGTGTATCCTGTGGTGTTACCTTCGCAATCCGAAGTTCAAAACACCGGAAGGCGACATGCACTCTTCGGCGGATCTCACCGGTCAGGCAAATCACCTCGGTGTCACGATTCAGGCTGACATCATCAAGCAAAAGCTGCCCGAGCGAAACGCCGGATACAAATCGGTGGAAGCTGCGTTGGGCGGTTCTTATGGAAAGACGAGCAAGCTCGTTTACGAAAAGCTGACAAGTGAGAATCCGATCGATCTGGTGCGATACCAGGTCGCCAACTGCTACATGGGTCGCTGCGGTTTAATCAACTCCGGCGGCGAATCGAAAGGCGCGAGTGACCTTGCGGAAGCAGTGCGCACGGCTGTGATTAACAAGCGCGGCGGCGGAATGGGACTGATCTCGGGACGTAAGGCGTTTCAGCGTCCGATGAGTGAAGGCGTGCAGTTGTTGAATGCGATTCAGGACGTTTACCTGGCGCAAGAAATCACGGTCGCTTAATTAAATTTTTCCCGCAAAGGCGCAAAGAAGCAAAGTTAAGAATTTCTTCTTTGCGTCTTTGCCTTTTTTGCGCCTTTGCGGGAAAAATCCAATTCGCCTCCTCGCCCGTATATTCCCCGAAACTCTTGCGACCTGAACGAGCACAAGACGACGACGTTGAACTGCTGAGAGCGATTGCCGCGAAGCATGGAGCGGCCCATCATACACCGGGCGCGAAAGTGACTGACCTTAAAGGAATGGATCCAGCCGCGGGTGCGACTGCAAAACTCGCTTACGACCAATCGGGTCACGCGATGTTAATGGCCAACAAACTTCCAACTGTGCCTCAAGGCCTCAAAGGTTGCTGCGCCCACCGGTTCCATCTACTTACGCTCTTCCGAGATCAACTAATTTCCGCTAAACTCACGCATTATGAGCAAGGGGAAGAACCAACCACCACCAGTCGATAACTCTGTTTCGGATTCCACCGGCCAGTATGATCTGCGCTTTGTGTTATGGCGACAGTTTTGTGCGCGATACAACGTTCCAGTTGACACCTTACCGAGTCAGTTGGACGACGATCAGAAGGACAAGTGGGAAGAGATGAAAGCCGAACGCCTCAGGTCATGACCGGATTAAAGGTTGTTTGGACAGGAACGTCCTGTCATAAGTATCGACCCGTCAAAAAAGGATTAGTTAATCGCTCTTCACCGATAGTAGTAACTGGTCCATGTCCTGAATAAACTTTCACATCATCGCCAAGCGTCAACAGCTTGTTCTTGATCGAGCTGAGCAACTGCTCAGTCGAACCTCCAGGAAGATCAGTCCGACCAATCGAACCGGCGAATAACACGTCGCCGACAAACACCTTTCGTTCAGTTGGTTCGTATAGAACGACATGCCCTGGCGTGTGACCGGGACAGTGAAGCACTTCGAATTCGAGTTCGCCCACCGGATATTTCTGGCCGTCAGTCCAATACTCATCGACAGCCGGCGGTTCTTCAAAAGTAAAGCCCAGCACCGCCCATTGCGCCCGTGGGATGCCGATCCACGCCGGTTGATCCGGCAGTGCCCTGTACATGAACTCGTCGGCTTTGTGCAGGTTGATTTTAGCTTCGGGTTTGAGTTTCTTGAGCGCAGCGACACCGCCGACGTGATCGAGGTGTGCATGAGTAAGAGCAATCGCCTGTAGCGTCAAACCGTGACGCTCTAAAGTTTCGACGATTCGTTCGGCCTCGTCCCCAGGGTCGATGCAGATCGCCTGTTTAGTGTTCTCACACGCGAGGATACGAGTGTGTTGCTGGAATGCAGTGACGGTGATTTCTTCGATTAGCATTGTGGTTGTAGGATGATACTGGCAACGAAGAATAAACGACAAAGCACCAAATACGTGAAATGCCAGTAACTACTCAATCAGCACCACTCGCGGCTGTCCTCGATTCAATGACCACCGAAGGTGCGCCCGAGTTGACGGAACATCTCGATGCGGGCGCGCTAAAGTGCTATGCCTGTGGGCATCGATGCTTGATCAAGGAGGGTAAACGCGGCATCTGCAAGGTCAGGTTCAATGAAGGCGGCCACCTGCGTGTGCCGACGAATTACGTCGCCGCCCTTGCCTGCGATCCGACTGAGAAAAAGCCTTTTTTCCACGTTTTACCCGGCTCCGATACTTTGACCTTCGGCATGCTGGGCTGCGATCTGCATTGTGCCTATTGCCAGAACTGGCTCACGTCTCAAGCTTTGCGCGACGACTCCGCGGGTACCAGTCCGACAATGGTTTCAGCAGAGCGACTGGTCACGATGGCCAAAGCGTATGGCGCCGCGATGGTCGGCAGCAGCTATAACGAACCGCTGATCACCGCCGAATGGGCAGTCGAGGTTTTTCAGAAGGCGCGGCCCGCGGGTTTTCGAACGGCCTTCATTTCCAATGGCAACGCCACGCCGCAAGTGCTCGACTATCTGCGCCCCTGGACTGATTGTTACAAGATCGATTTGAAGTCGATGAACGACAAGAACTACCGGCAGCTGGGCGGCGTGGTCGACAATATTCTCGATACAGTGAAGATGGTTCACGAACGCGGCTTCTGGGAAGAGATTGTCACGCTCGTCATTCCGGGTTTTAACGACTCCGAGGATGAGTTGCGTCGTGCTGCTGAGTTCATTGCTTCAGTTTCTCCTGACATACCCTGGCACGTGACGGCTTTTCACCAGGACTACCGGATGACTGAAAACTCAAACACCACTGCCGAGCAGTTGATCCGGGCTTGTGAAATCGGTCGTGAAGCTGGGCTCCGCTACATCTACGCCGGAAATCTTCCGGGCAGAGTGGGTCGATGGGAAAACACCTATTGCCCGTCGTGCGACGAGTTGTTAGTTGAGCGCTTCGGTTACTTGATTCGACAGGTGAAGGTCACGAGCGACGGCCGTTGCCCGAAGTGCTCTACAACAATACCCGGCATTTGGACATGATTTGCAGGATTCTTCAGGATTTACAAGATACATCCTGTAAAAATCATGTGAATCCTGTTAAGGGGTTGGACTCGTCCTCGGGCTCGGAGCAGGATTAGCGATCCTTGTCGCTTGTGAAGCCACTACCTGCCACCTGCCATTCCGCCGTGCGTAGACATCCAGAAAACGATACTCACCGCTGATATCTATCGGTCTCGCCTGATTAGGATCTTTGTACTTTCCATTTTTTATAGTGCTTCGCCCGGTGATGAACGCCGCGTCCGCATCGATCACGGTAACCTTTGATTCCACCATCTCCCATTCATCCGCGGTGATGGCGCCGGATTCGATAGTGCGAACCTCGTCAGCTTTCGTGCCCGTTGTTCCATCCGGATAGACCAGAACCGCATCGTCCGCAACTATTCGTCTGGCCGTTTCCGCGTCCTTGTTCTTGGCCGCGGCCGCCCATTCCCGTTCAAGTTTCAACAATTCGGCCTCGATCGCCGCGGGATCGAACGTCTCTTTTGCGGGAGTCGAACTCGCCGCGGCCAGATTACGATTTGTATCGGTGGCTGGTTGACAGGCAGCCAGAAACAGGACGGTCAGTGCTACAAACAACGCGAGTGCGCTTCTGTTCATTTAATCTCGACTCCTTTGTTCCACGATGAATTGATGGGACCGCAAAAGCACTCTGCTTCTACGTCAAACGGCCCGCCCGAGTCAAGATTTTGGAGACTGCCTTCGAGATGTTGACATCGCCATTTCTTCGGATTATTGTTCGCGACATATAAAAGTAAACCGTGTGGAGGCTGAGTAGTATATTGAACTGCTTCCTAAGGTATTGCTTCCTACCTGTTTGTTGTGAACACGTATTTTTGGAAAGGAGTAACCATGACTCGCCTTTTGAGACCCTCAAAATTCTGGTTACTGAATCGAGCTTTGCTTGTGGTGATCAGTCTGACTATTTTCGGGGTATCGTTCGCTCAAACCACTCGAAAATCTAACGTCGCAACCCCGGCTGAAGAGCCGGTATTTCTCGACTACCGCGGTGTCAAAATCGGATGGCTCGCCGACGAAGTGCGCAAGAAACTCGGCAATCCAGCCAACAAGGGAGAAGAGCAGGACTTCTATGTTTTTGGTGAAAATGAAACCTGCCAGGTCCTTTACGATAAGGCAACCAACAAGGTCACTGCCATCTCGGTCGACTTCTTGAGCGGCGCGAGCGAAGTGATCACTCCACAACAAGTATTCGGTGCTGATTTCGATTCAAAACCCGATGGATCGAAGTACAAATTGGTTCGATATCCGAAGGCAGGTTACTGGGTTTCATACAGCCGGACAGCGGGCGATACTCCCATTGTCACAGTAACGATCCAGGCATTACCTCCGCAGTGATTTCGGCACGCAACATCAAGGAACGCGCCCTCCTGGAGGGATTCAACAAGGTCGGAATTGTCGGCGCCTCCTCGCTTGAAGACGAGGGGCGCCGATTGAACGAGTGGCTGGCGCGCGGCTATCACGGCGAGATGGGCTGGATGTCGCGAGACGTCCAGAAACGTATCAACCCGTCAGAGATCTTTCCGCCGGCGCGCTCAGTCGTAGTTGTAGCACTCAACTACTTCACACCTCACCAGCACCAGCAAAGCTCAACAACCGGAAAAGTCTCCCGCTATGCCTGGGGTGACGACTATCATGACGTGGTGAAGACCAAACTCACGTCGCTGCTTTCGTGGATCCGCGAGCAAGATCCACAGACCGAAGGAAAGATTTGTGTTGATATCCAGCCGACGATGGATAAAGCGTGGGCAGTGCGCGCGGGGCTGGGCTGGCTCGGCAAACACTCGAATCTGATAACTCCTGAGCATGGCTCGTGGGTGTTTATTGGCGAACTGCTTCTCAATCTCGAACTCGATTACGATACCGAGCGCATCGAAGACCACTGCGGTACGTGCACGCTTTGCATCGATGCCTGCCCCACCAACGCGATCACCGAGCCTTACGTAGTCGATTCAAACAGGTGCATTTCGTACGCGACCATCGAACTGCGCGCGCCTGAGTTGCCTTCGGAAATGGATTTGTCTGGGTGGCTGTACGGCTGCGACGTTTGCCAGGATGTTTGCCCGTGGAACCGTTTTGAAGAACCTGCCGCGGAATCACGATTCGCGCCGCGAACAGGAAACGTGAATGCGGACCTTGCTGACATACTCGAACTCACGCCCGAAAGTTATGCGGCGCGTTTTCGCGGCAGTGCGATGAAGCGCGCAAAGCTGGCGGGTTTACAGCGCAATGCCCGGGCTTTAAGCTGCGATCATCCGCGTTCCTCCGCGGCCTGAATCTTAATGACGCCACCTAATCCCTCCTTCGCGGAAGAGATCAAAGCGAGCTTCGCAAAACAAACGATCATGGGACTTATCGGCGCGCAATTGAGCCGTGTTGAACCGGGAGTCGTTGAGATAACGTTACCGTATCGACCCGACCTGACCCAGCAGCACGGCTACTTGCACGCAGGAATAGTGACGACTATAGCTGACTCAGCGTGCGGATACGCTGCGTACACCTTGATGCCTCCAGCGTCGGAAGTCTTGAGTGTCGAGTTCAAAGTAAATCTCCTGCGGCCGGCGAAAGGCGAAGTGTTTTTGGCTGTGGCGGAAGTAGTAAAGTCTGGAAGGACATTGACGGTCGTTCGCGCGGACGTGTTTGGGTCGTATCAGAGCGGCCGGCATGAGCTCGTAGCGACCATGCTGGGCACGATGATGTGTCTTCAGTAACTCAAAATGTGTCTCATTCATTCCATCGGCGGCGCCTTCAAACGACAACCGGAAGAGTTGGACCATAAACTCACTGCTAAATCCTCCGACCTGGTGAGCCGCGCCTTCGACGATATAGATCCCGGCAAGTTGATCGATCATCATGTACACGTCGCTGGTCTCGGAGTCGGCGGAACGAATACTTTCGTCAATCCAAAAATGCGAACGTGGAAACATCCATTTCATCGTCTCAAATTCAAAGTCTACATGAGCTCGGCTGGTGCTACGGACGAAGCTCAAGCTGATGCGCAACTGGTTGAACGGCTCGTGAACCTGGTGCGTAACATCCGCGGACACGGCAAGCATCGCCTGCTTGCATTCGACAAACATTACCGCAGAGATGGATCGGTCAATCTCGAGAAGACTGAGTTTTATGCTCCTAACGAGTATGTGTTTGAACTGGCCGAGCGCTATCCGGAGTTGTTTGTGCCAAACATTTCCGTCAATCCTTACCGGCCCGATGCGATTAGCGAACTCGAGAAGTGGGCACAACGTGGCGCGCGTATTGTGAAGTGGCTGCCAAACGCGATGGGAATCGATCCTTCTGATCCGCAGTGCGACCCGTTTTATCAGAAGATGAAGGAACTCGATCTGATACTGCTGAGTCATGGCGGCGAGGAGAAAGCGGTAGAGGCTGAAGAAGATCAGAAACTCGGCAATCCGCTGTTGCTGCGACGTGCGTTGGACCACGGCATCAAGGTGATCGTGGCTCACTGCGCCGGGCTGGGAACGAATGAAGATCTTGACAGCAAAGATCGAAAGCAGGTCCATAATTTCGAGCTGTTTTTGCGTTTGATGGATGAGAAACGATACGAAGGATTGGTCTTTGGCGAGATATCAGCGATGACGCAATTTAACCGCGCCGGGAAACCTCTGCAAACGATTCTTGCTCGCGAAGATCTGCACGAAAGACTTGTGAACGGAAGCGACTATCCGCTGCCGGCTGTAAATGTCCTGATCCGAACGCGGCCGCTGGTGAAGCAAGGCTATCTCACGCGGTCGGAAGGTGAATGCCTCAGGGAGATTTACGATTACAATCCGCTGCTTTTCGATTTCGTTCTGAAACGCACTTTGAAGCATCCTCAGACCTCCCGCCGATTGCCGGCTTCCATCTTCATGACCAATCCGTCCCTGTCCGTGTAAATCCGCGGCCCAAATAGTATGATTTCCATGATGCTAAGGGACTCCTACAATCGACAGATTCGCGATCTGCGCGTTTCGCTGACGGATCGTTGTAATTTCCGCTGTTTCTACTGTCTCCCTCACGGAGAACCACCAATCGCGCCGAAAGAGCAGATGCTCTCGTACGAAGAGATTGAATACGTTTGCGAGATATTCGTGGCGCTTGGCATCGAGAAGATCAGGCTGACTGGCGGCGAACCGATGTTGCGGCGTGACATCGAGACGATCATCAGGAAACTCGCGAGGTTAAAAGTATCCGGCCTGCACGATTTGGCGCTGACAACCAACGGCTACTATTTGCCGGAGCGTGCACAGGGTTTGAAAGATGCCGGGCTCGACCGCGTCACGATTAGTCTCGACAGTTTGAAACGAGATGTCTTCAAACGGATGACCGGCGTGGACGTGTTGGACAAAGTGCTCGCGGGCATCACGGCGGCCAAAGAAGCTCGACTCGAACCGATAAAGATCAATGCGGTGATCGTGCGCGGGCACAACGAAGATGAGGTTGCCGACTTCGCCGCGTTTGCTCGTGAATACAACGTGAAGATGCGCTTCATTGAATTCATGCCA
Organism: Pyrinomonadaceae bacterium; assembly: GCA_025922875.1. Taxonomy (GTDB): domain Bacteria; phylum Acidobacteriota; class Blastocatellia; order Pyrinomonadales; family Pyrinomonadaceae; genus PSRF01. Next base: position 19,320 of record JAICGZ010000019.1, on the reverse strand, counting down.
CTCGATTCCGGGCACGAGTGGTCGCGCGAAGACGTCGTTTCCGGAAAGGAGATTCGCGATCGAATCAGCGAGCGCTTTCCGCTTGTTCCTTTGGAAGTCGAGCGAGGTTCTGAAACGTCGTCGCGTTATCGTTTCGCAGACGGCGCTCCGGGTGAAATCGGAATCATCGCACCTGTAACTGAGCCATTCTGCGGCGCGTGTTCACGCATACGTCTGACCGCAGACGGTCAGATTCGTACTTGTTTGTTTTCAACGGTCGAACACTCGTTGCGGGACGTGGTACGCAGCGGCGCATCGCGCGATGAGATTATTGAATACATCGAATCAGTAATACTGAAAAAGGAGCCGCGCCATTTCATCAACGATCCGGGTTTCGTGGCCCCCTCACGGACCATGAGCTTTATCGGCGGTTGACCACTCTCAACTGTGTGATTGCAATCGGGCACTGATGTACCAACACTCACATTCAACACCTATGAGCACCAAAGTCGAAGCCACAATCGAAGATCTGTACAAGGTCGAGGGCAAGGCTGAGCTCGTCAACGGAGAAATCATCCTCATGTCTCCAACAGGCGCTCTCCCGGGTTACGCGGGCGACGCAATATTTTCCTCACTACACGATTACAGCAAACGCCGAAAATTTGGACGTGCTGTTGGCGATAACAAAGCTTTTGTAGTGAATCTTCCGCATCGTAAATCATTCAGTCCTGACGCGGCTTTCCACGTCGGCCGCGAAACAGGCATGAAGTTTTATGAAAGTGCACCGGTATTTGCGGTGGAGGTTCGTAGCGAAAGCGACTACGGACCACGTGCCGAACGCCAGATGGCCGCGAAACGCGCTGACTACTTTGCGGCGGGTACGCTCGTCGTCTGGGATGTTGATTTGTTAAGCGACAATGTGGTTTGCGTGTATCGCGCAAACTATCCAGAGAATCCCACAATTTATTGTCGAGGCGAGATCGCGGAGGCGGAACCTGCCGTGCCGGGCTGGACAATGGCCGTAGCTGATCTGTTTCCTGAAGACATGTGAGCGCCATTGATTGAGTTCTATTTCTGATCGCGATCATCCTTGAAAATCTGTGGCCTAAACTGTCTTCGCTGATTCTTCGATCTCTTTCACAACCCGCAATCCCGACGACAGCGCCCCTTGCATCCATGAAACCCACGGTGAGAGATGCTCCCCGGCGAAGTGGATTCTTCCTTCTCGCGATGACGCTGTAAAAAAATCACCGAAACCCACAAACGCCCACGCGCCGCGCGCCCACTCGTCCTCGGTCCAGCACTTTGTCGCGCCGAGCTCAAAGTTTCCACGCAGGCCATCAAAGATCGAGTCGAGCTGTTTCAACGTAGTGGCGATGCGTTCGTTCTCTTTCAGTTTCGTGATTCTTTCCGCTTCGCCCGGGCGTGCATAAGTCATCAAAATACCGCGTGGTCCAGGCTGACTCCAGGTCGGTTGCCAGACTTCGATTGCGCCACTCGTGAACGCAAACCCATTAAGTCCCCTGTCTTCCCAGAACCGATTTTTTGTTTGCAGGTAAACGCGCGAAACCGCTTCGTAGCGAGTTGCTTTTATTATCTCCCGCTTTCGCCCTGACACCCCTGGCAAATCGATCTTGCGTAAAACTGAAAACGGAATCGTACAAACAACGCTATCTGCCGTAAGCGTCTGCTGACGCCCACTACTCACGAAAACAACTCGCGCCTGATTAGCATCCTGCTCGATCTTCACCACAGCCGCGCCATATTGAATTTTGCCGGCGAGTTTGTCCGCAAATGCTTTTGGAAGCAGATCCGATCCACCTTTGATTTTGCTCCAGCGTTCAGGCCTGTCGCCTAACTCGCCGCCAAAAGTTTTAGTCATTGCATCGGTGTAACCTTCGATCGGCACTTCCTCTCTACTGCCTCGATCAAACCGCACCGCATTCAGGCTCCGTGGATAAAAAGGTTCGAGCTCTAACGCAAACTCCTTCACATACTTGAGCGTAATCTCGTGATTCTCAGGAATACGCGCCGCGCCTGCTTCTGCGTAGAGGCCGTCTGCGAAAGGCTCGCGCAAGGTGTGCACCCGTCCACCCGGACGCGTTCGTGCTTCGAGAATGGTCACATCGTGACCCAGTTTAACGAGTTCATAAGCAGCAACAAGCCCCGCCATCCCGGCACCCAGAATGAGCACCTTCCTGGCCGGGCTTCTTAGAACTATTGTTCCGAGCGCACCGGTCGCATCTAGCCCGGCACCCGCAACTGCGATTGCGCTTCGCCTAAGAAACTGACGGCGAGTTATTGCCAATTAACCTCGTCCTTTGCGGCGTGAGGTCGGCCTGGATGTTCTTGCCGGAGGTCTTGCCTGAGTGTCTGTACGGATGGCAGGCGTCGCAGGTTGCGGCGTTGGCTCCGCGGCGGGTTTGGGCGGCATGTCACTTTTTGCGAATCGCGGCAGGAGATCGTCACGCATCGCCAACTGATAAACCGACCACGCGACAACCATCGCATCCTTCTTCACGTCGTCTTCGAGAATGCGTTCGTAGGTGTCAAGATTTGTGTGCCAGGTGTGCGTGCCGTATTCGATGGGATCCTGGCCCATACCGATTCCGGGCAAGCCCGCCTGGTTGAACGCAGTATTGTCGGAACCGCCCAGCCTCCGGCTGCGCGTAGCCGCAGCACCGACTATGCCATCGGCTTTGAACGGCTCGAGAATCTCACGCAGAATGTTTGCTGCTTCAGGTGGTCCAAAGACGGCGGCGCCACGCACACGCCCGGTGCCGGAGTCGATATTGAAGTAGCCGCCAAATTTCTCGTAGCCAGGTTTCGGATCTTCGAAAGAGCCGAAATGTTGTTTGACATAAGCAATGGAACCGAGCAGCCCCTGCTCCTCACCGCTCCACAGCGCGACACGAATCGTACGGCGCGGCTTAACACCGAGCGTTTTCAGAATTCGCGCAGCCTCCATCATGATCGTGCAACCGATGGCGTTGTCTGTCGCCCCTGTGGCCGCATGCCACGAATCGAGGTGGCCCCCGAGCATGATCACTTCGTCGGCTTTGTCGCTGCCGCGAATTTCTCCAATCGTGTTGTACGACGTGGCGCCTTCGGGATAGACGCGGTTCACAATATTGAACTCGAGCACGACCTCAGTGCCGTCGTTGAGTATGCGAGTGATGCGTCCGAAGTCTTCATTGCTCATCACCACTGTTGGAATCACTTTGTTAACGTCAAACGTGCTGTTGTTGAAAGCCCTAATTTGTCGAAACTCGCGCCCGGCATCGTTAACTCTTACGACGGCGCCATTGTCTTTAAGAAACTTATCGAGCTGTTCGTTAACTTGACGAAAACTGAGGGGCCGCGGCGCGTTAGGCGCAGGAGTCGGCGTTGGCGATGGCGTCGGAAAAACAAATGGCCTGGCGTTTGGTCCATAACGTTGCTGCATCTGTTCGTCGGAAGCTCTCTTTGCCGGAGGATTTAAATTGACCGGGATCGACGCCGCCTTACCGGCGAGCACAATTCGCCCACGCACCTTGGATTTATTGTTATTCAAAAAAATCGTGAGCTGCTCTTGCGTTGGTCGCTCCGGCAGGACCAATTGATACGCCTTTGCCTGAACCGTTCCTTTCGTACTCGGAGTCCACGCGAGCACCTCACAAACGAGTGGGTCCTTGACGGGCGAGATGAGGTGCGCGGTCAGCCGTTCATTCAACCAACCCGGATGCTTGAAATCCCAGGATTCGAGATGCGCATTGTCGAAGCCCCAGGCCGTCATCTGTTTGACTGCCCATTCCGCCGCGGCTTTGTGGTTGGGTGAACCCGTAAGCCGTGGACCATAGACGTCCGTAAACATGTGCATCGTCTTCATGATTTGCGAACGTTCCATCGCTTCTTTGCGGATGCGGCTCAGCATGTCGCCGGCACCGTTTTGCGCAGCGACGGGAAGCGAAAGCATGGAGAAGATCAGTGACAGGGCGACTAGGCGTCGTTTCAGCATCTTGTGTGTCTCCGGGAGATCGGTTGGGTTGGTTTACCAGCGCGGAGATTATAGACTACATTCGTACCCTTGGAGAATGTTCAACTATGAGTGCAGGAATCAAACTAACCACAGGCGATGCGTCGTCCCATTCACTTCCAAACTCCCGGCGCGTGTACGTTAACGGCAAACTGCCGGGCGTGCGCGTGCCGTTTCGCGAAATCGAGCAGAACCCTTCGCGCAACTTCGACGGCACGTTGGTTTCCAATCCCCCAGTTCGTGTTTACGACACGAGTGGGTCATGGGGCGATGATGCTCTTAATTGTGATGTCCGCGAAGGATTGTCCCCCTTGCGACGAGAGTGGATTATCGGTCGCGGTGACGTTGAAGAATATGAGGGTCGTGAGGCGAAGCCGATCGATGATGGTTACCTTACGTTTGAGGCGGCCAAGCGCGCGCGCGTAAAAGATGTCGGCAAGCTCGAAGACTTTCCGATGATGCGTCGTGCAGTGCTGCGAGCAAAGCCGGGCGCCTGCGTCACACAACTCCACTACGCGCGTCGCGGGATTATTACTCCCGAGATGGAGTTCATCGCGATCCGCGAAAACCTTGGGCGCGAAGCAGCGTGGGACAGCGGCGATGCTCCGCGTGATTCACTGCTACATCAACACAAAGGCGAGTCGTTTGGAGCAGCGATACCGCAGTATGTGACCCCTGAATTCGTGCGCTCCGAAGTAGCGCGCGGGCGCGCAATTATTCCGGCCAACATCAATCATCCTGAATCTGAGCCGATGATCATCGGGCGCAACTTCCTCGTGAAGATCAATGCGAACATCGGAAACTCAGCGGTCGCTTCGTCAATAGAAGAGGAAGTCGACAAGATGCGCTGGTCCATTCGTTGCGGCTCAGACACGGTGATGGATCTTTCCACTGGCAAAAACATTCACGCCACTCGCGAATGGATCATTCGCAACTCGCCGGTGCCCATCGGTACCGTGCCGATTTACCAGGCACTGGAAAAAGTGGGCGGCAAAGCCGAAGAGCTTACGTGGGAGATCTTTCGCGACACGCTGATCGAGCAGGCTGAGCAGGGCGTCGATTACTTTACGATTCACGCAGGCGTGCGGCTCGCCTACATCCCTTTAACAGCGCGCCGGACGACTGGAATTGTGAGTCGTGGCGGCTCGATCCTCGCGAAGTGGTGTTTGGCCCACCACGAAGAGAGTTTTCTTTACACGCGCTTTCGCGAGATTTGCGAAATCATGGCGGCGTATGACGTTTCGTTCTCACTCGGAGACGGCCTGCGACCTGGCTCGATCGCGGATGCGAATGATGAAGCTCAGTTTGCGGAACTCGAGACGCTTGGCGAGTTGACGAAGATCGCCTGGGAACATGATTGTCAGGTGATGATCGAAGGACCAGGTCACGTGCCGATGCACTTGATCAAAGAAAACATGGACAAGCAGCTCGAGACTTGTCACGAAGCTCCGTTCTACACGCTTGGTCCACTCACGACCGATATCGCGCCCGGATACGATCACATCACGTCGGCTATAGGCGCCGCGATGATTGGCTGGTATGGAACTGCGATGCTCTGTTACGTCACGCCGAAGGAGCATCTCGGTCTGCCCAACAAGAAGGACGTCAAGGATGGTGTTATCGCATACAAGCTAGCCGCACATGCGGCGGATCTGGCAAAAGGCCATCCGGGTGCGCAGTATCGCGACAATGCTTTGTCTAAAGCGCGCTTCGAGTTTCGCTGGGAAGATCAGTTTAATCTATCACTCGATCCTGAGGTCGCGCGCGAGTATCACGACGAGACATTGCCACAGGAAGGCGCAAAGCTGGCCCACTTCTGTTCGATGTGCGGCCCACATTTCTGTTCGATGAAGATCACGCAGGACGTGCGTGAGTATGCCGCGCAAAAGCAGATTGATGAGTCAGAGGCGTTGAAGGCAGGCTTAAACGAGAAAGCCGAAGAGTTCGTTACTTCCGGGGCTGAAATATATAAAAAGGCTTAGACCACGGATAAACACGGATGATTACGGATCATGATCCGTCTTCATCCGTCTTGCATCCGTGTAATCTGTGGTTTACGTCCGTGCCATCGTTTCTACTTTCAGTATGGTCTGTCGAAATCGACGGCAACCGGATTGTGTTTGTCGCCGCTGTAACCCGGGAGCTCCAGAAAACCGATGATCTCTTTGCAACCATCGCACTCGATCTTCAGTTCGTGGTTTTTGTTTATTGCGTGGGCCAGTGCTCGCTTACAGCAGAAGAACGCACGTTCGTAATCGCGTCCCCTTTTCTTCGCGGTTTTTGGTGAAGGTTCTCGCCGCGGATGCTGTTTTTTGGTGGCGCGCCTCACCTCAGACCAGTCCCTTCTGATGAGGCATAGATCGGCTTGTAAGATTTTCTATTTAGAAATACGCTGGATGTACTTTTTAGCCAGACCCGAAATCCGTAGATCCGGGCGGTGAGCATCTCAGCCGGTACCCGCTCGCGAGGTAATCATTGCTGGTTATGTTAGCGAAGTGAATGGATTGAGCCAAGGGGGGGTGATGAAGTTAAGACCAGTACAGTCGGAAATGTTGAGATTAGTTGGTTACGATTCGAAGCGGCGCCTTTTGGAAGTGATGTTCAACAGCGGCGACAGGTACCGGTACAAAGGCGTTCCGCCGTCTAAATATGAAGAGATGATGAGCGCGGAGTCTATAGGGCAATACATGCATAAGAACATCATTGGGCGGTATGAATACGAACGCGTGCCTTAGACAGGATTTGCAGAATACGTTCCTTTACCTCACGGAGGATGCGATGGAGATCAATGACCTCACTCACAAAGTCATCGGCTGCGCTTACAAAGTAAATAACGTTCTTGGCCCTGGTTTTCTTGAAAAGGTGTACGAGAACGCCCTTAAGCTTGAACTGAATCGACTCGGCATCGAAAGCCAACAACAGGGCAAGCTTCCAGTTTTTTATGAAGGCCATGTAGTTGGGGTTTACTATCCTGACCTTTGGGTAGAGAAGCAACTAATAGTTGAAATTAAAGCGGTGCCGAGTTTGGTTCGCCACCACGACGCGCAACTGATCCAATATCTCGTCGCGACTGGTGTGGATACAGGTCTGCTTATAAACTTTGGTACATCAGTTCAAATCAGACGTAGTTTCGCCACATAGCGAAAAGTTGAGGTCACAATGGATTTCGCTCGAACTATTGCTGTATCTCTCTTATTACTTCTCCCGCAAATGGCGCACGCACAAAAGCGGATCGCCACAGGCAGCGTTCCGCCGCCACAGTTTGCCGATGCACAACGAAAGCAGAAACTCGCCGCGGCGTTTCCGGAGATCGAACGACTATTCAAGAATTACATGGAGCGACAACAGCCACCCGGTGCTGTACTGGGCGTCATCATCGACGGCGAACTCGTTTGGGTAAAGTCCGCGGGTGTGCGCGAGAAAACAGGCAATGCGCGGGTCACTCCGGAGACGGTCTTTCGCATCGCTTCGATGACCAAAAGCTTTACCGCGATGGCGATACTCAAGCTGCGCGATGAAGGCAAACTCTCGTTAGAGGATCCTGTCTCTCGCTATGTACCCGAACTCGCGAACCTCCCTTATCCCACAAGCGATTCGCAAGTCCTCACGGTTCGCCACCTGCTAACGCACTCGGAAGGTTTTCCTGAAGACAATCCCTGGGGCGACAGGCAGTTGGCCCAAAGCGGCGAAACGATGCGCGCATGGATGAAGGCCGGCATCCCCTTTTCCACGTCACCCGGAACTGTATTCGAATATTCAAACTATGGCTTTGCTATCCTCGGACAGATTGTCGCCAAAGCCTCGGGTCGCCCTTACGCAGATTACGTTCGAGACAACATTCTGAAACCACTCGGGATGAACTCCTCGACGTTTGAAATGTCCTCGGTGCCACGCGAACACATCGCACTCGGTTATCGTCGTGAAGGCGACGCGTGGAAGCCCGAACCGATACTCGCGCACGGTTCGTTTGGAGCGATGGGCGGACTTTGGACCAACGCACACGATCTCGCCCGGTACGTTGCTTTTCTGATCTCCGCGTTTCCACCGCGTGATGAGCCTGAACGTGGTCCAATCAAACGGAGTAGCGCGCGTGAGATGCAACAAGCCTGGCGGGCTCAGCCAGCGAGCGCCTTTCGTGCGGCAGTTGACGCACCGCTTCAGCTCTCAGCTTCGAGTTATGGTTATGGTCTTGGAGTCACGCAGGATTGTCGTTTCGGTCATGTGGTTGGGCACGGAGGTGGACTTCCAGGTTACGGCTCTCTCATGCGCTGGCTGCCGGAGTATGGTGTAGGTCTCATCGGTATGAGCAATCAGACCTACCAGGGATTCAATAACCTCTTCAACGACACGTTATCAGCTCTGCATCGCACCGGCGCACTACAGCCGCGAATCGCGCAACCGTCTCAAGCACTACTGAAAGCGCAATCGGACGTTTCGCAGTTGATTATCAAGTGGGACGACGCACTTGCCAACCGGATCGCCGCGGACAATCTCTTTCTCGACGTTGCGGCTGACGTTCGTGCAAGCCGTTGGAAAACGTTGGCGGAACAGCATGGCACTTGCCGGCCGGCGACAACGATCGATCCGGAAAACGCATTGCGTGGCGAGTGGCGCATGATGTGTGATCGCGGGTGGCTCAACGTTTTCATCACCCTCGCGCCGACAATGCCGCCAAAAATTCAACTCATAAACATCAATCCGGTGCTTCAGCCTGACGCCGAGATGACCAGGACGGCGGAGACGATCGTTAAGCTACTCGGTGCATGGGATGCGAAGGTGGTCGAAGCGATCGCGGCCCCTGGATTTGATGTTGAACGAATGCGCCGGCAGCTTGCGGCCGCGGCTGCGTGGGGAAGTTGCAAGGTTGGAGAGCCGCTAAGTGGAAACGGTACGCGCAATAGTGCGATTAGACTGACGTGCGAGAATGGACCACTTGCGGCCCGCATCGGGCTCGATGCGAATACGCGTAAGTTGACGAGTCTTGATCTGGTCCCACTGCGTGAGCAACGCTGTGTACCGTAACCACGGATTACACGGATTTCATGCAAGGCCCGCTCGGCGTTGCATCTCTCTCAACGTCTCAGGAATGAACGAGGTGATTTGATAAGTTTCTTCACGGCCGTCAGCGTACGTCTGGTAGAGATTGAAATCGGGCAGCGACAGACAGCTTAACGGCGACTGATGGTTGTAACCGGTATCTAAACCAACGGCGCTGTGAGAGATATAAATCCCGTGACGCCCCAGCCTTCCGCGCAACGGCAACAAAGGCGTCGGCGTATGGCCAAAGATGCAAGGCTTGCCGCGATAGTTTTTGTAAAAATCCATGTCGCGCATCCACAGCAGGGCATTCTGTGAACTCTCACGCGGATGTTTCCCCTCATCAAGACCGGCATGAACGTAGATCGCATGCTCGTCTTCGTGGTAATAAGGCAGGTCCTGCATAAACGCGAGGTGCTCGACTGGAAATGAACGCGCGAATAGCAGTCTCATTTCTTCCAGATCTTTTTCACTATCTACTTTTACCGATTGACCCGTGTACTGCTCAAACGTTCGCTCACCACCAACGACCGGCGTGAGCCAAAGGTTACTTCTTCCTTCAAGAAAATCCATCAACATCTGCTCGTGATTTCCACGCAAACAAATCACTCGCTGAGGATTCTCACGGCAGAGTTTCAGGATGTGACTGACGCAACAGGGCGCATCAGCGCCACGATCGATCAAGTCACCGAGAAAAACTAACGTGTCTTTTTCGGAATCGCGCGGCAGCATATCGAGCAGGTTGAGGAGCTGCGCGCAACGACCGTGTATATCACCCACGACAAAAGTTTTCATTCAGACTGGTCCCCGGCCCCTTCACCCTGGCTCTTAATGCGGTCCATCAATTCGATGAAACGTGGATCCTCGTGCAAGTCGGCCCAGTTTGGATCAGACTCAAACCACTTGTAATTTTCATTTCCGAGACTGAGCGCCGTCTCCAACCACCTGAGCGCTTCCACCTGGCGACCTTGCAAGAGGTAAGCAGACGCAAGCCAGTAAGCGATATCGTAATCAGCTTCGGCGACCTGCCTGACTTTCGGCGTCAGTTGTTCATTTGCCTTCGTGTGTTGTCCCTCGGCGCTGTAACAGATAGCGAGAATCGGCCTCACGCCATCCATTTGCGGATGACGTTGGAGAACTTCCTGAAGGATGCTCGCGGCTGAATCAACGTCACCGCGATAGAAAAGCACACGCGCGCGAATCACCTGGATCATCGGATGTTCCGGCTCGAGTTCTGCGCCTTGATCGAGTTCGCGCAATGCATCTTCATATTGTTGCTGATACATGAAGATACGTGCGCGGTTGTAGCTCGCCAGCACGCGCTCGCCGGGATTTAGCCGCACCATGCGATCGAAACTGCGCAGCGCTTTTTCGTAGTCGCTGTCGAGGCGAGCAACCACTCCACGCACAAACTGCACACCCGGATCGTTCGGATATTCCTGACGCAGCAACTCGACTTCAGCGCGCGCCTTTTGCTTCTGACCATCAGTCAGATAGATGAACACCATCTGCATGCGCGCTTCGAGCAGCTTTGGATCGAGCGCCAGTGCTTTTCGAAATGCGTTCTTCGCTTTATCGTGATCGCCGGCCTGGCCGAGGCCTTTCAAAACGCGGTTTACGTAACAACTGCCGAGCGCGGAATAGGCCATTGCAAACTGCGGATCGATTTCGATCGCGCGGCGGAAATGTTCGATTCCGGAGTCGAGGTGTTCGCGCTGAATCGTGTGATAGATGAACGTCGCCAGGCAGTCGCGCCCGCGCATGTATTCTTCCGAAGCAGCGGCGTCGGCAGTAGTTTTCCTTGCCAGCTCGACTTTTTCGTCGGGGCTCAATTCGAGCCGCAGTCCTTCGACGATACGTTGCACGATCATATCCTGCACGCCGATGATGTCGCTTGCCTCAGCATCGATTCGCTCACTCCAGAGAATTTCATTGGTGCGCACGTCGAGTAGTTGAGCGGTGACGCGCAGCCGATCACCAGCGCGGAGGAAAGTAGCAGTTAGTATTGCGTCGACGAGCAGTTCTCGTCCGACCGCGGCGGCGTCAACAGTTTTGTTCTGATACCTCACAATCACTGACGACGGCCGCACTACCAGCGAGCGAACACGAGCCAACTCGGTTATCACTGCATCCGCAAGCGAGAACTGATAGAAATCGATCTCACGGTCGTTTCCAACGTTCTTGAAGGGAAGAATTGCGACACTCTTGCGATCGCGATCGCCCAAACTCGTCAACGGACTAGCTTGTCCATCACTGCGTGTACCCGGTTTTGAACTTGTGGCCGGCTCGGCATTCTTGCTGCCGGTTAACCAACGTAGTGCGCGCGTTACCGGACTTTGCTGTTTCAAATGTTTCGGGGCAACTGGCGCGGTCTCAGTTAATCCGGGCACTGATTCCGAGCCGAGTTCGCGAATGACGGAACGAAGATCTTCCGCAAAGTATGAAATCCTTTGATAACGGTTTCGCGGATCCTTGGCGAGCGCCTTATCGAGTATGGACTGCAAGCGTTCGGGCACGCGGCCCGGTCGCATTTTCGCCAGCGGCTCAGGTTCATCGTTCAAGACCGCGTGACGTACGTCGATGGCGGTTTTACCCTGGAACGGCCAGGTGCCGGTCAGCATTTCGTATAGCAAGACGCCCGTGGAAAAGATATCAGCGCGCGAATCGACGCGATCTCCTCGTGCTTGTTCCGGCGCCGCGTAGGTTGCGGTGCCGTAAGGAATGCCGACCTCAGTGATCTCTGTGTGATGAATTCCTGACGTGCGCGCTGCATCTTCGTCGAGCAGTTTTGCGAGGCCAAAATCGAGTACCTTGACCTGGCCTGTGGGCGTGACCATCACGTTACCGGCTTTGATGTCGCGATGAATGATGCCGCGAGCATGTGCGGCGGCCAGGGCTTCTGCTGTTTGCAACGCGATCGAGAGGGCGCTATCGAGTGAAAGAGGGCGACCATTCACGACCTGGCGCACGTTTCGGCCTTCGATGTACTGCATCGCGATGAAGTGGACGCCGTTGATTTCGTTGAGGTCGAATATGGTGCAGATGTTGGGATGATCGAGGGCTGACGCGAGGCGTGCTTCTCGCTCGAAACGCTTGAGATTCGCTTCGCGCGCAGTCAACTCGGCCGGCAGGACTTTGATGACGAGCGTGCGGCCGAGTTTTGAATCGACGGCTTTATAGACCGTGCCCTGTCCGCCCTCACCGAGCTTCTCGAGGATTTTGTAATTCCCCAGCGTGGATCCGATCATTTGAAAGGCTTCCCGCAAAGACGCAAAGAAGAATTTAGCAGGTTCTTTGCTTCTTTGCGCCTTTGCGGGAAAAACCCGAGATTCAGGCTATTCCGTCACGCCCATTTGCCACAGCATGAACGCATAGTCAAACGCCGCTTCACGTAATGCATCGTAGCGTCCGGAAGCGCCGCCGTGGCCCGCGCCGAAATTGACCTTCAACAGCAACGGGTTCTTGTCAGTTTTCATGTCGCGCAGCTTGGCCACGAGTTTCGCGCCTTCCCAATATGGCACCTGGCTGTCGTTTACAGAAACCTTGACGAGCATCGCCGGATAATCCTTCTTCGCAATGTTGTCGTACGGCGAATACGTCTTCATGTATTCGAACGCCGCCTTTTCATTCGGATTACCCCACTCGATGTATTCACTGGTCGTCAGCGGTATGCTTGCATCAAGCATCGTATTTAACACATCGACGAACGGCACTTGCGATACGACTGCTTTGAAAAGGTCCGGCCGCAAGTTGCTGACGACTCCCACAAGCAAGCCGCCGGCACTTCCACCCTGAATAACCAGCCGGTCCTTTGACGTGTACTTCTTGTCAATCAGCGTTTCAGCGCAGGCGATGAAATCCGTGAACGTATTCATCTTGTTCATCATCCTGCCCGCCTGGCGCCACTCCTCGCCCAACTCACCACCACCGCGAATGTGGCCGATCACAAAGATGACGCCGCGGTCGAGCAGACTCAAACGAATTGATGAGAAACTCGGCGGCATCGAAGCGCCGTATGAACCGTATCCATAAAGAAGCAGAGGCGCAGAGCCATCCAGTTTCACTCCCTTTCGATAGACCATCGACATCGGAATCTTCGTGCCGTCTGAGGCCGTGGCAAACACTCGTTCTGATTTGTAGTTTGCCGCGTCGAATCCGCCGGGCACTTCCTGCTGCTTCAGCAACGTCGATTTGCCCGTGTTCATGTCGTAATCAAACGTGGAATTCGGTCTGACGAGGGAATTGTAGGTGTACCGGACGACCGGAGTATTGAATTCGCGATTATGCGACAGATTCGCCGAGTAAACTGGTTCCGGAAACTTTATGCGATGTCGTAGGCTCGTTTTGAAGTTGACAACTTCGAGTTGTTGCAAGCCGTTTTCCCATTCAGACAACACGGCATGATCGGCAAAGAGACTGATGGCCTCCAACTTCACTGCAGGGTTGTGTGTTATGAATTCTTTCCAGTTCTTCTCAGAGGGATCATTCACCGGCGCTGTGACTATGCGGAAATTCTTCGCGCCCTTGTTTGTGCGGATGTAGAAGAGATTGTTGCGGTAGTCGACGTCGTACTCATGATCCGGTTGCCGCGGGAGAATCACCTTGAGTCCGGTGTTAGGCTCGGCTGCAAGTAAGTAGCGAACCTCGGTTGACGTCTTGCTGATAGCATCGAGAAAGATAACTGCCTTGTCGCGCGAGCGTCCGGTTACGATGTCAAACAGTTCGTCTTTCTCTTCGTAAACCAGGTCAGTCTTGTCAGTTCCCAGCACGTGCCGGAAAAACTTATCGCTTCGTTTGGTTACCGGGTCTTCAGTGACGAAGAAAAGTGTCTTGTTATCGTTTGCCCACGCGAGGGCGGTCACGCGCTCCATTCGTTCAGGGAGGAGTTCGCCAGTTCGCAAGTCTTTGATGTGGAGCGTGAATTGACGGTAGCCGGTGTTGTCAGTGCTGTAGGCGAGCAAATTTCCGTCATCGCTTGGAAGAAACGCTCCGAGACTCATGAACTTGTGACCTTTGGCCAGTTCATTCTGATCGAGCACGATCTCTTCGGGAGCAACGAGACTGCCTTTTTTGCGACAGAAGATCGGGTACTGTTTACCTTCCTCAGTTCGGGTGTAATAGAAGTAGTTTCCTGAGCGATAGGGAACTTGTGTGTCAGTCTGTTTTATGTGACTGAGCATTTCCTTATAGAGCTTCTCCTGGAGCGGCTCAGTGTGTTTCATCATCTCCTGGGTGTAAGCATCTTCAGCTTGAAGATGGGCGAGCACTGCCGGGTTTGTTTTTTCGCGCAGCCAGAAGTAATCGTCAACGAGAGTTACACCGTGAATATTCGTGGTCTTTGGTTTCTTTTCGGCCATTGGTGGTTGGGGCGCGCCGGCTCCTCCCTTCGATTGTGCTATGACAGTATTATTAATTGACAGAACAGATGAAACGAAGAGCATTAGCAGAAAAGGTAAACGGGAGCGATTTTTCATAAATACCTTCCTGGTAAAAAGCACAATTTATTTAAGGGGAGACAGCTATTGCAAAAGTAGCCGGCGCACGGCCGGCTAGTCGTGAACGGTTCAACCGCGAGGAGGATTTCCCCAGCCGGAGCCCACATATTTACCATCCTGAACAATACACGGCACCGTTGGATCGCCGCCGGAAAATGAGAACATCTCGGCGCGTCGTGCCTTATCGTTCTGGGCGTCGTAGTCGAGAAACGGAATGCCTTTAGAGTTGTAGTAGTCGCGTGCCTCCTGGCAATAAGGACAGCCGGGCTTTGTGTAGATTACTAAGGCCAAATTGATTACCCCCGAGTTTTTTGCAGCGAATTAAGCAGCGAGGGATTATACTGCCGCTGCCTATGACTGAACAAAGCGCAGGCAGCGGCCTGGACGAAGGCGCGGCGGATCTGCTCGATCCTTACGAGAGGTTTATCAGTCTCGAGATCGTGGGCAATGAAGTCAGCGTGCCGGAAAAGAATCGTTTGCTGCGTTGTTTTCAATACCTGTCCATCAACACGATTTCGTACGGCGACTTCTGTTGGAATGGAGAGTGCACCAATTGCCAGATCTGGTATCACAAGCGAGGCGAGAACGAGCAGAACGATCGGCCGGCGTTGTCGTGCCGGTTGGAATGTGAAGAGGGGATGGTGATCACGAAGTTGAGCCGGTTTATCGAACTCGAGGGAATAACGAAGTAGTTTCACGCAAGGCGCAAAGTTCGCGCAAAGGCGCAAAGCCTTCTGTTTCTTGCGGTTCTTCTTTGCGCCTTTGCGTGAAACTACTCTTCGGAATTCAGTACTTCGGCACGCTCGGATCTACCTCATTCGACCATCCAATAATCCCACCCTTTAGATTTATTAGTTTCCCTTCAAACCCGGAACGCTGAAGCGCGTCGACCGCCCGCGCACTACGCCCGCCCATCTTGCAATACACAACCGTCTCGCGATTTGCGTCGATTTCATCCATGCGATTCAACACCTGCCCGAGCGGGATGTGCACCGAATTCGGAATGCGGCCGACGGCGACCTCATCGTCCTCCCGCACGTCGATAATTTGAATGTCGTCGCCTTTATCCAGGCGCTGCTTCAGTTCGGTTGAGGTGATCTCTTCCATAGTGGACATATCTTAAGCACCTGCACTTGAACCACACAAGCACTGTTGTTTGTGCGCCGCACTCCCGGGAGGCGCGCAAGAATCAGATGCGTTACACTTTTGACGAAAATAGCTCCTTGCGAAAGGCTAGCCATGAGATTCGAATTCTACAGCGACGCCCTCGAGAATGTTCCGAAGTTATCAGTTGATGGAACGGTCGACAACGCCATCCACTTCTCACACTGGGAAGGAAATGCGACGCCAACCGAAGTGAAGGCCGACACCTCAACCGAGATCGCCCTCAATCTTGTCGCCTCACCAAACAGGGCGGCTCTAACGAACGGTATTGAACTCGTCACCAATAATCACTTCGATACTGACGGCGTGTTGTCCGTGTGGACCGTGCTGACAGGCGAGCGTGCGCTCGCTCACCGGAGTCTGTTAATTGCCGCGGCTGAGGCCGGAGATTTTTCGGAGCACTCGAGCGACGATGGAGTGCGCGTCAGTATTGCCATACAAGGGTCTGATCAGGCCAGTCCAAACAACGATGACGGTTCACCGCTGGCGCGATTCCTCGCCGGCGAGGAGGTTAATGACGACGCGCGTGCTTATGAGCTTGTGCTTCCCGAAGTGGAGCGCTTACTTACGAACATCAACGCTTACGAACACCTCTGGCGCGAGGGTTGGAACAGCGTTGCCGCTGCGATTGAGAGTTTTGAGCGCGGCAAATCGACAGTCACTGAGCATTCCGGAATTTCCGTTATCACTCTCGCACCGGAGCTTTTTGACGGCGCCGGTTTTCGTCCGACAAAACATTCGGCGCCATACACAGCGATCTCCAAATTTGCACGCGGCGAACTGTTTCTGATAGCGATTCCGAGTAGCGGCGGCTGGTTTTATCGCCTCGATTATCCTTACTACTCCTGGGCGGAGACTGTCGTGCGTCCGCGCATCAAGCGCCGCGATTTGAGCACTGCGTTGCAGTTGCTCAACAGCAAAGAGAGTAATCGCGACGGGCGTTGGCAACCAGATGATCGTGAGATGACGTCAGCAGTGAAGTTTCTTGACGCGAGTGGAACGCTCACCGCGTCGCGCCTCGAGCCGGATGAAGTTGTTTCGGTTCTGCAAACCTCTGAATCCTTAGTGGCCAGTTCCGTACCATAGAATGCATGACGTAATCATAATCGGCGCTGGACCAGCGGGACTATCGACCGCTTTCTGGTGCGACGAGTTGGGCCTCGATACGCTGCTCCTCGAACAGGCTGAACGGTGCGGAGGACAACTTCACCGCGTTTACAATCCGATCAAAAACTATCTGGGTATAGAGACCAGTAATGGCCAGGAACTGCTTGAGCTCTTTACAAAGGATGTGGACACGGCTGATTTCGATCTCTGGACGCAAACATCAATCGCGGCCATTGATTTGAAAGCGAAGCGTCTAAAGTTACAAAGCGGCGAAGATCTGCAATCGATCTCAGTTGTGATCGCAACGGGAGTTAGACCAAGGCAACTGGGCGTGCCGGGTGAAAAAGAATTTGTGGGAAAGGGAATGATAGAATCCGGCACTCGCGATCGCGAGCTCTTTGCCGGACGAGATATTTGTGTGGTCGGAGGCGGAGATGCGGCAGTGGAGAATGCTTTGCTGTTGGCGGAGGTCTGTCCGACCGTGACACTCGTTCACCGTGGAAAGAAATTGCGGGCCCGGCGCGAACTCGCACAGCGGCTTCAATCGAGCCATCGCATCACTGTTTTCACTGAATCCATTGTGAAGCGTATCATCGGCGATGAAGAGGTTGTGGCAGTGGAAGTGGCGCGCAAAGAGGGGCTGAAGCCGTTTCAAATCGCCGTGCGTGGTGTTCTTATTCGCATCGGAGTCGAACCGAATACTGAGTTATTTCGGGAACAACTCGAAGTGGACGACAAGGGTTATATTCGAGTCGACAGTGAACAGGAGACGAGTGTGCCGATGGTTTTTGCCGTCGGCGACGTATCGAACCCGATTGCCCCTACGATCAGCGGCGCCACGGGCGCAGGGGCGACTGCTGCAAAGGTGATTGCCGCGCGACTCAATGCATGAACACATGAGTGAGTTGGAAAGCGCTTATCTCGACGCGCACGTTTCCGCGTATCCGGTTGAGTACATCGCGGGGATCGATCTGTATAACGCCGGCGAGTTTCATGCGGCCCACGACGCCTGGGAAGAACGTTGGATGGGCGAAGTTGGCCCACAGGAAAAACTGTTTCTTCAGGCAATGATTCAATCGGCCGTCGCCTTTCATCATCTCGACATCGGCCGGCCGGGAGCCGCGCGGCAAATGTACTTGCGCGCGAAGGAGAAGTTTGCACGGCTTGGAGCGAGTGTTTTTATGTCGTTAGATCTCGACGACTATCAGGCCCAATTGGATGCGGCGCTGTCATGGCTGTTGAGCGCCGCCGATCCGAGAGAGTTGCCGAAGCCTGAGATCGTGCCGCCAAAGATTCGACTGCTCGCAACCGTTGATGAGTTTGATTAGTTTAGAGTTCAAGCGGCTTTGCCCAGGACACAGAGAAATCAGACTTCGGGCAAAGCCAGTTCAAGCTGTAGCTTGTGGCCTCAAAACAGCAGCCTAAAGGCTGAACTCTGAACTTACCAGTTTTGATTGGAAAGGTTGGATTATCCTGAGCTTCGCACGACTGATTTTACTTGCTTGTTGGTTTGGCGCCGCGCTCTTCTTTGGCGCAGTAGTCGCGCCGGCTGCGTTTGGCGTTTTGCGATCGTTTGGTTTGCCAAATGCGAACGAGATTGC
The DNA here is from genome assembly GCA_025922875.1 of Pyrinomonadaceae bacterium. GTDB lineage: Bacteria > Acidobacteriota > Blastocatellia > Pyrinomonadales > Pyrinomonadaceae > PSRF01. The sequence goes on along the minus strand of JAICGZ010000019.1, from coordinate 922 downwards.
CGGGTCGATCGTGACGCGTTCACTCTCGGTCGTTAACCTCGCGGGTTTTGTGGTTGCGCTGCTTCTGCTCGTGACGTTAATCGTGCGCCGCAATGCTTCCGGCCGCGTGAGTTTTATCATGGAGTGTATCTCTCTGGCTGTGATCGCTTTGGCGACCGGCGTGGGCCATTGGCTTATTGCTGCGCGCATGCGCGCGTTGCGGGCAGCGATGGTATTGCCAATCGATCAGATTGCGGCTGACGATCCACGGCGAGTTGCCTTCGATAACTTGCACGGCTATTCGGTCAACGCGCTTGGGCTTGCTATGATTGCCGCTCTTGTTGTCATGTTCCTGATGGTTCGCAGCTTGCGCAATTGAAATCTCAGAATGGAAGAAGCCGGTGGACATTATTGAAGACATAGAAGGTTGGCGAAGGCGTTTCAGCGGTTGGAAACCGCAGAATAGCGAGGATCTTTCTGATTACCCTTTCGTGCGGAACCGCCGTGCGCCGTTCACGCCTGCGCGTCGCGCGCTGCCGATGTTGAATCTTGCGTTGATCTCGTCAGCCGGCGCCTACATCGACGGCACTCAGGCGTTTGACACAAGTTCTTCGGTTGGCGACTTGAGTTTTAGAGAGATTCCTATCGAGGTTGAAGACTCAGATCTTCGCTTTTCGGCGCGAGGTTATGATCCGGCTGCGGTGCAACAGGATGTGAACGCGCAACTGCCCATCGCACGATTGCTGGAATTTGAAAGCAACGGGATTATCGGTCAACTCAATCCGGTGTTTTGGAGTTTGTGCGGTTTCATTCCCGACGCTGGAAGAGTTGTTGACGAACTCGTCCCGAAGTTGATCGAGCGCATTCAACGTTACGAAGTACAGGCTGCGTTGTTGGTTCCGGCTTCAACTTTGTGCCATCAGTCAATTGGTTTGTTGGCAAG
>JAICGZ010000018.1 GCA_025922875.1 Pyrinomonadaceae bacterium | reverse complement strand
TTCGCTCCTTTTCCGGTAAAGGTCGAATTGTTGTCGCGCTTTCGCACGTCGAAGGAACAGAAAGAGGTTGTGAAGAAGGTCGAGACGGGCGAAATCGACGTCGTTATCGGCACGCATCGCATCTTGTCAAAAGACGTTACCTTCAAGGATCTCGGGCTGGTAGTTGTAGACGAGGAACAGCGTTTTGGAGTCGCACACAAAGAGCGGCTCAAGCATTTGAAAAAGAAAGTTGACGTGTTGACGCTGTCCGCGACGCCGATTCCACGTACGCTCAACATGTCTCTGAGTGGAATGCGCGACATGTCGCTCATTGAAACGCCGCCACGCGATCGACTGGCTATACAGACTCAGGTGGTCCAGTTTTCGGAAACCGTCATAAAGTCGGCGATAGAGCTCGAACTGTCGCGCGGTGGGCAGGTGTTCTTCATACACAATCGTGTCGAGACGATCGAAACAATTGCGGCACTACTAAAACGACTGGTGCCACAGGCGCGACTAGCCACGGGCCACGGGCAGATGAACGAGAAAGAGATGGAGCGAGTGATGCTCGACTTCATCGACTACAAATATGACATTCTGGTAGCGACCACCATCATCGAGAACGGCATAGACATCCCCCGCGCAAACACCATCATCATAAATCGCGCCGATCACTACGGTCTTTCTCAGCTTTATCAATTACGCGGGCGTGTGGGGCGTTCGAGCCGCCGGGCTTACGCTTACCTGCTGATACCGAACGAACAGGAGCTTTCGCCCATTGCCCGTCGCCGTTTAGCAGCCATTCGTGAGTTTTCTGACCTGGGAGCGGGGTTTCGTATCGCCGCCCTCGACCTCGAATTGCGCGGCGCCGGTAATCTGCTGGGAGGCGAGCAGTCGGGGCACATGGAGGCACTCGGTTTCGATCTTTACACGCAGATGCTCGAGCGCACGGTCGCGGAGCTTCGCGGCGAAGAAGTCGAGGATGAGACGAGCGTCACGCTCAACCTGGGCGTCGATGTAGCCATTCCCGAAGATTACATTTCCGATATGGGGCAGCGGCTGAGAACGTACAAACGAGTCTCATCAGCGCGTGACGAGGCGACACTGTCAAGCATCCGTACGGAGACGGAAGATCGCTATGGGCGTATTCCCGAGTCTGTCGAAAGGCTGTTTGCTTATGCCCGTTTGCGGCGCCTGGCGGAAGAGTTGGGCATAGTTTCCATCGACAAGACACCCGACGGAATAGCGATAAAATTTAGTGAAAAGGCGCGGATTTCTCCTGAAAAACTCGGAGGTTATGTGAAGAGTCATGAGGGAGCAGTCTTCACACCTAGCGGTGTTTTGCGGCTTGTTTTGACTGAAGATCAGCAGGACAACGTGCTTGATGTAGCTCGCGACGTGTTGCTCCAGCTTCGCGCGAGCGATTAAAATCCGGCTACAAGATTTACAAGATTGTTCGAGATGAACATGTAAATCCGGAAAAATCTTGTAAATCTTGTCTAACGAGTGTTTTGGTAAGGAGTACTTTAGTGAAATTTAAATACTTTGCGGCCTTTGCTGCCCTCGTGATTCTTACGTTCTCCACGCGCCCGATCTTCGCCCAGGAAGGCGAGATGCAGGTTGTTGACGAAGTGATCGCGCAGGTCAACGACGACGTCATCACGCTGTCGCAATTGAAGCGCGAGAGTAAAGAGCGTATCGAAGCCTTGAAACAGAGCGGCATGACTGAGCAGCAGGCTACCGAACAAGTCGCGCAGAAGCAGGCGGAATTGATCGCGACACTCATCAACGAAAAGTTGCTGCTGCAAAAAGGCAAAGAGCTTGATTTGGCGGGCGAGATCGAAGCCGAAGTCAACCGGCGCATGTTGCAGATTGCGCAGGAGCAGGGCATCAATTCGATTGAGAAGCTCCACCAGGCAATGCAGCAGAGCGGGCTGAATCCGGAAGAGGTTCGCCGCACGATGCGATCGGAGATGATGAAGCAGGCGGTCTTTCAACAGGAAGTCGATCGCCGCGTTTATCTGGGTTTCTCACCTGATGAAGTGAAGAAGTATTACGACTCGCATCAGGACAAGTTTCGTAAGCCCGAGACCGTAAAGCTCTCCGAGATCTATCTATCGGCCACCGGCAAGGATGAAGCAAGTGTGAAGGCGAGAGCGCTCGAGCTGATTGCGCAGATTCGCGCCGGCGCTGACTTCGGAGCAATTGCCGCGGCAAACTCCGAGCGTGAAAAGAATGGCCAGCGTACCGCGCCGCAGGATAAAGGATATGTCGGCGAGTTTGACCTTCCCCAACTGCGTGAAGATTTACTTAAATTTTTGAAGGACGTGAAAGCGGGTGGAGTAACCGAGCCCATTCGAACCCCCGATGGTTACCAGATACTGCGCGTCGATGCTCGAGTGCCGGCGAGCGCTACACCGACGTTCAACGAGAATCGTGTTCGTGAATCGATGCTGATGGAGCGCCAGCCGAAGGAGCGCGAATCTTATCTGCAGAACCTGCGGAACGAAGCCTTCATAAAAATCACTGAAACCTATCGCGCGAGCGTCGAGCCGCTGTTGAAAATCACCCCACCGGCCGCCGCAAAGACCGACGAGAAGGACGACAAGAAGAAACCGAAAAAACCGTAACACGGATTAACCGGATTTCTAACGGATTGATCTGTCTCATCCGCGTTATCTGTGTTCCACTCTTATGCCGGAGATCAAGCCTTTCAAGATCCGCGACATCGAAATCAACCCGCCACTCATCCTCTCGCCGATGGCTGGAGTTACCGATGTCTCTTTTCGACGCTTGTTGAAACGGCGTGGCGGCGTTGGTCTATCGGTATCGGAGTTCATTTCGGTTGAAGGGCTGACGCGAAACAACCCGAAGTCGAAACGCCAGATGCGGTTCTACGAGGATGAACGTCCCTTTGCGGTCCAGATTTTTGGCGGACAGCCTGAGCGGATGTCCATGGCCGCGGAGATGGCCCAGGAGGTTGGCGCGGAGATTCTCGACGTGAATTGCGGCTGCCCGGCGCCGAAGGTTGTGAAGCACGGCGGCGGATCGGGTTTGCTCAAGGACCACTGCCGGCTCGCGGAGATTCTCAAAGCAATCAAGAAAGTGATCACGATACCGCTGACGGTTAAGATTCGCGCCGGCTTTTACGATCACACGATCAATGCCGTTGAGACGGCAAAGCTTGCGGAAGACTGTGGCGTTGAGCACATCGCGTTGCACGGCCGCACGAAGGAGCAGGGGTATCGCGGTCTCGCGAACTGGGATCTTGTCAGACAGATCAAGGAAGCGGTGAGTGTGCCGGTGTCAGGCAGTGGTGACGTGACGACCATCGAAGGCGCCTTTGCGAGGTTTCGTGAAACCGGTTGTGACGGTGTTCTGATCGGTCGTGGTGCGATGGCGAATCCGTGGATCTTTCGGCAGATCGAGGACGCGATGCACGGACGCCCGATCTTTGAACCGACACTAGCGGACAAACGAGCGATCCTTCACGAGTACTTCGACATGTTGCGTGAGGACATGCCGGAAACGCCTGCGATCAATCGCATGAAGCAACTGGCGGGACAGTTTACGCGCGGTTTGCAAGGCGGCGCGCTGTTTCGGACTTCCATCTATCATTCGCACACGGTTGAGGAAGTGCTCGATCGGATCGAGGAATACTTCACGGCGATCGAGGCGGGTCGCCCGTATTACGGCGAAGCAGGCGCTCCAATTGAAGAAGCGCCGGTGCTCGACTCCTGTGACTTAATTGCTTCGTTGTAGGGGTGGCCCTCCGTGGCCATCCCTCGTTGACAGCCACAGAGGGGCGGCCACGGAGGGCCGCCCCTACAAAGTTATCCTCGTGTGCCCTTTCCCGATCCGGTGCCGGTGTCGAAATTCACGGGTGCCGGATAACCCTTCTGAGCTAGTCCACTCAAATCAATTACGATCTCGTTCTGGTTCTTCGGCGGCTGTTTCCTCCTCGTGGTCCTCTTTTCGGGCGAAGCGTCCGGCGAGGGTGATGCCGAAGCTGAAGCCGCCTTTTGTGGGTTGGCCGACATCGCAGTCAGCGCGTTGAGTATCTCAGTTCGTTGTTGCTCGGAAAGCTCGTCGAACTTCACTCCGTGCGCGTCCAACACACTCCGCAGGTTCTCTTCGGTATTTGTGTCCTGCACGTAAACATCCTTATAGATGTGCAGCTTCCCGTCTTCGATGACGATCGTTTCGTAGCGCAATTCAACCGGTATTTCCTGGTTGAGCTTTATCGTCTGAGTCTCCTCCTTGTTTTGTAAGTACGACGTGATCGTGGTGTCGGAGACCTCGGTGTCCGACGCCTTGCTCAGCAGCAACGCGAAGTCTTTTATCTGATTGCTGGTCAACCCGACGCAGCCATGCGACGCGAACTTTCCGAGCTTCGAAGGCGCTTTGCCGCCATGAATCAACGAAGGCAGGCCGATCGGTATCTTGATTGGTCCAAGCGGGTTGTTCTTATCGCCGGGCTTTACGGTTTCGCCCGGAGTCACGTTTTTCATCTCTGCGACCCACGGTGAATCCGGAGGCGTCCAGGTCGGATTGAAAATAATTGTTTCCGCTTTGCGCAAGCCCTGCGGCAGCGGAAAGTCCGGATAGCCGATACCGATCTTGTACGACTTCACCAACGTTCCATCCTGAAAAAGATCCATGCGAAACGCAGGGATGTTCACAACCACTCGCGTGTCCGTGGGCACCGCGTTTGGTCCCGGTAACATTTCCAGACCCGTATCGCCCGCGGCGCCCCCTGTGTCACCTTTGGCCCAATACTCGGTGACCAGTGAAGCCAGTTCTTTTGCTTTCTCTTCACCGAGGATTGAGCGTAACTGTTCCTCGGCCCGCGCGCGCGGGTCGCCTCCGTTGCTCTCAACGTCCTCAGCGTTGCTTTCGCGCAGCCGCGTTATCTCCTCCGACGACACGCGTCTGAGTGAATCGATCTGCTCGTCGGAAAGCTTGAGATTCGTTTTCAACCGGCTGACAAATTTTTCATCGGTTAACAACGCATCGAGCAGCGGCAAGGTGACTCGAACCGTGGCCGCATGTGACCTCTGAGGCGAAGGTGATGGCGATGGAGAAGGCGTGGGCTGCACGCTCGCCGTGTTTGAATTAATTGGTCCCGTCGTGCAACTCGCAAACAGACACGCCGCAAAACCGAGAATCAAAAGCTTCCGAAGCAAGATCATCTTTCGCTCCTCTACAATGAGTTTGCCAGTGACTGAGCAACGGCCGTTCCGCGACGAGTTACCGCTTTATTGAGGTTTTCTGCACGATTAGCGAACGATCAAGGCGTGAGTCTGTATGTAAGTTTCCCGCAAAGTCGCAAAGGGAGCAAAGCCGCAAAGGCTAATTTGAGTTCTTCTTTGCACCCTTTGCACCCTTTGCACCCTTTGCACCCTTTGCACCTTTGCGGGAAATAACTCTTATAGTTCGAAGCCGAGCGGCAAGAGCGGCCGAGGTGTGGTGCCTTCAAAAAACCAACTCGCGCCGACGCGAAGTCGATGATGCCAGGTGGGCAGTCGAGATGTGTACAAAGCAAATCGCGCCTGTCGGGCCAGTGCTCCACCGAACGCCTTACCGCCGGTCAACACTGCTGCTCGTTCAGTACCGAGGCTGATTGCTTCTCCGAGTTCTTCGAAGTGCTTCGTGTGCATTTCTTTTCCGGCATTGAATGCCTTGATGTTCCGCGCCGCGAGGGTTGCTTGCTGAAAAGCCAGTTGAGCAGTGCCGGCCAATGTCGGTGTCGCGTCGGGATAGAAGGCGATATCGCCGAGCGCAAAGACATTTAGGTGTTGTGATAACTGCAAAGTTGGTCTGACCATGAGCAGTCCGCGCCGGTCCTTCTCAACGTCGAGCTGTTCGATCAGCGGATTCATTCTGACGCCGCCGGTCCAAACTACCCCTGCAGTTTTCAAACTCTCCTGTTTGCCCTCGTGTTCAAATGTGATTTCATTGCCCGCAACTTTTACCACCCGCGTCTTCGTGTGCACTTCAACATCAGATTGGCGTAACGCGTCGTCAACGAATTCACGGATCTGTTCACCCATTCCCGGCACAACCCTGTCGCCCATCTCGATGACGAGCACCCGGGGCTGGCCGTGAAGCGCGCGGCGCTTGAACGCGTCGGTCAGCAGGTCAGCCATTTTGGTCGAGAGTTCACAACCGCTCGCGCCGGCGCCGACCACTGCAAACGTGACTTCACGACGCACGTCCTGCGGCGCGAAGTCAGGAGGGACACGATCGAGGGCGGTCACCATTCGCCGGCGCAGGTTGTCTGCGTGGGCGAGCTTGCGAAACGGCAACGTGAACTCTTCGGCACCCTCGACGCCGACGTAGTTTGTGATTCCCCCAAGGGCGAGGACCAACACGTCGTAACTCATCGTTTCCTTGTTTTTCTCCAGCGAGATGGATTGCGACGCGAGGTCGATTCCAGCGACCTTGCTGTGGACGAACCGCACGTTTTCGTCGAGCAGTTCGTCATATCTGGGTGCGATGTGCCATGCTTCGACTTCCCCGCTCAGGTACTCGTAAAGCATTGGCGTAAAAAGGAAATGGTCCTCTTCGCTGACGAGCGTTACCTCACCGGATCCGGCCAGATCGAGCGCGGTAAACAGCCCTCCAAACCCGCCGCCGAGGATTAGGATTCTGGGTTGATGCATGGGCCGCGATAGTACACCTAAATGAAAACCTTAACCACGGATAACACGGATGTAAATCCGGATTTTTATCGGTGTCATCCGTGGCTGTTTTTCGTGCATTTGTGCTATTTGGTGGCGCATGGTAAATTTAACCGCTTTTTAAGCTTAGCGGTTGCCGCTTTTAGCGGAATTTACTGCGGTCGAGGAGGACCATTTAAGCAAGTGGCGTTAGCAAAACAAACCAAGGAGCAGATAGTTTCTGACTTCCGTACGCATGAGGCGGATACCGGTTCACCACAAGTGCAGGTTGCGCTTTTGAGTAAGAGAATTAACGATCTGACTGAGCATTTCAAGACACACAAGAAGGACAATCATTCGCGGCGCGGCCTGCTGAAAATGGTCTCGCAGCGCCGCAGCCTGTTGGATTATCTAAAGCGCACCGATATAGAACGCTACCATGAGGTAGTCAATCGTTTAGGTCTGCGCCGGTAAGAGACTTCAAACGTAAGTGGTTGAGAGATAACTTCGAATCTCTGTTTAAGTAAAGCCCGCGTCTATCGAAGAGCTTGTGGCAGTGCCGAACGTGACGGCGATTGACTGGAAACAAGCAGACGTGTACGGCCCAAGCTTCGAGCGAGCAATAAGGCGGCATGAGCTTCACGGTTCAAGAGGCTCGTGCCGCCTTTTATGTTGCACTTTTGACCTTACCCCGCATCACGTGGCGGTCCCAAAACAGCGAAACAGCGATGGCGCCCAAATACGTTGGTGCGCCCGCGACCTGATGATGTCAGGTGCTAATGCGCGAAGGAGAACAGAATATGCCAGAAAAGAAATACCTTAAAGAATCAATAAAGCTCGGGGAGCGAGAGTTGACCGTTGAAACGGGTCGCGTCGCCAAACAAGCAGACGGAGCGGTCGTGATCCGTTATGGCGACACAATGATACTCGTTGCTGCCGTTAGCGCCCCCACGGCGCGCGAGGGTGTTGATTTCTTCCCCCTTACAGTGGAGTACCGTGAGTCAAACTATGCTGCCGGCCGTATCCCCGGTAATTATTTTCGTCGTGAAGGCCGTCCAAATGAAAAGGAGATTCTGACCAGCCGTTTAATCGATCGACCCTGCCGCCCGCTCTTTGCAGAAGGTTACAAAAACGAGACCCAGGTTATTGCCAGCGTAATCTCAGCCGATCCCGACAACAATCCCGATGTTGTGGCCATCACCGGCGCCTCGTGCGCGCTTTATCTATCAGACATTCCATTTCTGAATCCGATTGCCGGTGTGCGTATCGGCTTGATTGAAGGACGCTACATCGTTAACCCCACTTACGATGAAGTGCGCGAATCGCGCTTGAATTTGATCGTAGCCGGAACTGACGAAGCCATCGTGATGGTCGAAGCCGGGGCCAGTGAAGTCTCGGAAGAGATCATGGTCGAGGCGCTGATGCTGGCTCACAAGGAGATCAATCGACTCTGTCGCTGGCAGAAGGAACTCTACAAAGCCCTCGAGATTCAGAAGCGGGAAGTGACCCCGCAGGAGCTCGATGCCGAGATGCTGCGGGAAATCACTGAGAAGTACAGCGAACCACTGCGCGCAGCACTCGATACGACGTCGCAGGAGAAGCGCTCAAGCTACGCAGCAGTTGATGCGCTGAAGAAGGAAGTCAGTGAATCGTACCCGGAGGATCAGCCCGAGCGACGTGCAATGGCCAAACTGATCTTCGATAGTTTGAAAGAAACCATTTTCCGTGACGATATTCTGAACAAACGTCGACGTCCGGACGGGCGAAGATTTTCCGAGATACGTCCCATCACGAGCGAAGTTGGTTGGCTGCCACGCGTTCACGGTTCGGCGCTCTTTACGCGCGGTGAGACGCAGGCGCTAGTCTCGACAACGCTTGGTACAAAAGAAGACGAGCAATTCATTGATGATCTCGAGAAGGGCGAAGTCAAACGACGCTTCCTGTTGCACTACAACTTCCCGCAGTATTCAGTCGGCGAAGTTGGTCGCTTCGGATCGTCAAGCCGGCGTGAGATTGGACACGGAGCACTCGCGCGGCGCGCACTCGAAACCGTCCTGCCTGACGACGCAGACTTTCCTTACACCGTTCGCATCGTTTCTGACATAACGGAGTCAAACGGTTCATCTTCGATGGCTACGGTATGTGGCGGAACACTTTCGATGATGGATGCCGGCGTGCCTTTGAAAGCACCGGTGGCCGGTGTCGCAATGGGCCTGGTGATGGAAGGAAACAAGTATGCAATCCTGACTGACATCGCGGGCGCCGAAGATCACTACGGCGACATGGACTTCAAAGTAGCAGGCACGCGCAACGGTATCACTGCCTTGCAGATGGATATCAAGATCGCAGGCATCAACGCGCAGATCATGGCTGAAGCGCTCGAGCAGGCGAAGAAAGGCCGGCTATACATTCTGGGCGCAATGGAGAAGACGCTTGACGCTCCGCGCGAAAATATTTCCGCCCTCGCCCCGCGAATTATTCAGATCAGAATCAACCCCGACAAGATTCGCGACGTCATCGGACCAGGCGGTAAAGTGATTCGATCCCTCGTCGAGGAGACTGGCGCAAAGATCGACGTGTCTGACGACGGCACGATCTCGATTGCGACAGCGAGTGGCGAAGCAGCAGACGCGGCGGTGAATCGCATTCGCGGACTGACTGCCGAAGCCGAAGTGGGCCAGACTTATCTCGGCACGGTTAACCGGATCGTAGACTTCGGAGCGTTTGTTGAAATATTCCCAGGCACTGATGGTTTATTGCACATCTCGGAAATAGCCGATCGTCGTGTCAAAGACGTTCGCGATGAACTCAAAGAAGGTCAGCAGATCCTCGTGAAGTGCATCGGGCGCGAGGGCAACAAGATCAAGCTATCGCGGAAGGCGGTTTTGCGAGACGAGAACCGCAAGGCCGAAGCCGCCAGCCAAAGCGATAGCGAGATGTAATCAGGCCCCTCAGCAACAGGCGCCTCCTTGGAGTGCGGCGCCAGGCCGCTGCACTCCAAGGAGGCGTCCAGCTCTCAGACGGTTGGTCCAATATCCAGACGAAACCCGCCTCAAAAAACATCCAATTCCGAACTTTATGGGCCACTTTCTCACGGCCCATGATTTGCACGCTAAATCGCACTTCTATATGTCCTGATAACGGCGAGAGGCTGCAACACATCTCGCTGCAATCCAGCAAACTTCCAGCAAATTACCCAGGAAACGAGCGTGCGGCTGGAGTTTCTAGGTTATTAAGAGTGTCCTCCTAGTAGATAAAGCCCCTTGATGCCCGATATGAACTTAACCCCTGCTCAGTTCTTTGGTAACAACCCCCGGCGCAGCGTGCGGCGACTGTGCGCCGCGCTATGTGTTTTCCTTTTAACGGCGGCGCCTGCCCTGGCTGATCCAGTACGGATCCACCGGGTGGTCCAAACTGTGAATAATTCGACAGGCACAATAGACGTGAGGCTCAACACGCTCCTTTCACAGGATCCAATCGCCCCCGGCACTTCAGGCTCCACTCAACAAACCGGACCGCGTAATGAAACGGCACCGGCTTCTCAAGGTGAAACGAAGACTGACTCAGTTCTCTCCGGTGTCACAGTCACCCCACAAGGACAACAACTCGGACTGGATATCATTGAAGAAGGCGAAGTTGAAGGCACTATTTGCGACTGTGGCGAAATACTGATCGCCGGCGGAGGTTTTCCGAAGTGGCCGTTATTGTTCCTGGCGGCTGTACCGCTGGTCTTTATTAACGACTGTGAGTCTTGCAACAACAATCCGAGCTCAACACCAACGCCGGGACCGCCTTCGAGCCCAACACCAACACCAACTCCCGAACCAGCATCACTGCTTTTGTTCGGAACAGGATTACTCGCGGCGGGTGCAGGTTTGCGGCGGCGCTATACGAAGTCGAAACTCGTAGCAGAGAGCAAGGAGGAATAAGATGTCGTCGATTCGCAGATTAATCCTCAACAGCAATCTCAAGTTTGCGTTGGCCGTTTTGGTTGCGGTGACATTTTTCGCCGTCCATCCGAGCTCGAACGTCTCTGCGAAAACGAAGAGAGCCAAGTTCGGCACAATCAAAATTCTGACTACACCTGGCGGTCTCTTACTTACGATCGACGGAAAGCCTCGCGGAGAAACTCTTACCGAATATCGTGCATTCGATCTCGAGCCGGGAGTGCACAACGTAGTGGTCACTCTGCCCAACGGCCAATCATGGACACGCGAAATAGATGTACCTGCCGGACGCATAAAGTGCGTCGTTGTAAACTACCGGCCGCTGCCGCCACTACCGAAGTCTCCCTGTCCGTTTCCGGTGAGCATCTCAGCGCCGCACCAGGCCACTGAAGGTGACATCATCACTTACACCGCGGACGTTGCGTACAGTGGAAATGCTGCTCTGAGATACAACTGGAAGGTGAGCCCTTCCACCGCGCGCATAATCAGCGGCTTGGGTTCGCCCACGCTCGCTGTCGATTCCACCGGACTCGGAGGCCAGCGCATCGTCGCGACATTAACTGCTGACGACGGATCGTCGGATCCTACATGCGCACAAAGCGCGCAGGCGGTTTCCGTAGTTGCGCCACTCGAGAAGAGAGTTATCGTTGCGCAGGAATTTGATGAGTGTAACAGTTGCTCCAACGACGATCAGAAAGCCCGGCTCGACAATCTCGCGGTCGAGTTGCAGAACGATCCATCGACACGCGCTTACATATTTGCTTATGGCGGAAGGATGAGTCCGCTGGGCCAGGTCGAGAAGCTGATGAGTCGCGCGCGCGACTATCTCATTACCCAACGCGGGATCGATGCTTCGCGACTGACGGTTGTCAACGGTGGATTCCGTGAAGAGGATAGTGTCGAGCTCTGGATAGTTCCCAGTGGCGCCGCTGCTCCGAAAGCTACGCCCACCGTGCAAGCCGGTGATGTCAAACCAGCGCGTCGCGGACGCTAGAGTATATTAACCACGGATCTAGCTGGATTGATCCGTATTCATCCGTGTAGATCTGTGGTTAAATTAGATCGAGCCTTCCCCACTTTACCAGCCCCCTGGTTTGTTCCCGTCTAAAGTTCAAGGAGGATCTTCATGGCCGAAGATGGCGGAAGCGGCAGCACAGGCGTCGTCGCTGTGCTCGTGATTTTTGTGATCATCGTAGTGGTAGCATTATTTGTTTTTAGAAACCGGTTGTTTGGAGGTGGAGGAACTCAAGAGATCGACGTAAACATTTCAACGCCGAGTAAGTAGTATCCCAGGATTTTCAAGATTGGGCAGGATTAACAGGATTTTACTAATCAGGTGAATTCTGTTAATCCTGTATTCGTGCCTGCGCCAAACATCGACACCATCGTATCTCTCGCCAAGCGACGAGGCTTCGTTTTTCCTTCCTCTGAAGTTTATGGCGGATTGGGGAGCGCCTGGGACTACGGCCCCCTGGGCGTGGAACTCTGCAACAACGTCAAACAATCCTGGTGGCGTTGGCTCGTTTATGAGCGCGACGACATCGAAGGGATTGACTCGTCGATCATACTCAACCGCCTTGTTTGGCAGTACTCGGGTCACGAAGCGACGTTTCACGATCCGCTCGTGGATTGTCGCGAATGCAAGAGCCGCATGCGCGCCGACAAACTCGAAGGATATTTTCCGGAGGGAGCGCATCAGGCAGACTTTGACGCGAATGCGCGATTGCGCGCCGGGTTGGTCAAGTGTTCTGAATGCGGCTCGACCAACCTCACAGACGAGCGGCACTTCAACATGATGTTTCGCACCATGCTGGGTGCCGCGGCTGATGAGAACGATCCGGCTGCGCTCGCTTATTTACGTCCGGAAACGGCGCAGGGAATTTTCATCAACTTCCTCAACGTGCAAACGACCATGCGGCGCAAGATCCCATTTGGCATTGCGCAGGTCGGTAAATCCTTTCGCAACGAAATCACTCCCGGCAATTTCATTCTTCGCACGCGCGAGTTTGAGCAGATGGAAATGGAGTATTTCGTCAAACCCGATGCGGAACATCTCCAGCTTGTCGACGAGTGGGTTGAACTCTATGTCGAGTGGTTCAAGGAACTCGGAATTGACGCCGCCAATTTGAAGCTTCATGAAGTGCCTAAGGACGAGCTGGCCCACTACTCGAAGCGCACAGTGGACATCATGTATCGCTACTTCCCGGAACGCGCGGAAGAAGAACGGCAGTGGGAAGAGTTGATGGGCATCGCTTATCGCACTGATTTTGATCTGCGCTCGCATTCGAGTAAGCCGGTGGATGCAGAAGGCAATAGAGTCAATCCTGACTCGACTGAGGACCTGTCTTATTTCGACGAAGCGACCAAACAGCGGTTTTATCCGCACGTGATAGAGCCTGCCGCGGGCGTCAATCGCACGGTGCTGGCGGTTTTGATGGATGCGTATTCGGAACGAACCAACGACAAGGGCGAGACGCGAGTCATCTTGAAGCTTAGTCCACAGCTCGCGCCGATCAAGGCGGCGATTCTGCCGCTTGCGAAGAACAAACCGGAGATCGTTGGAATGGCCAAGGCAATCAAACGATCGCTGCAACCGGTGTTGCGCGCGGTCTATGACGATACCGGCGGCATCGGAAAACTGTATGCGCGGCAGGATGAGATTGGTACTCCGATGTGCGTCACAGTCGATCACCAGTCGCTCGAGGATGAAGCGGTCACGGTGCGCGACCGCGATACCTGGGAGCAGGAAAGAGTGAAGGTTTCGGATCTCGCCGAACACTTGCAGAAGCGTTTGAAGCCGTATCCGAATCCGCTGCTGGAACCTGTTTGAGTTTATGCCTGTTGTAAAGAAAAGGAATCAACAAACCGAGACTCGCCTGTTACTCGAATCGATCGAGCCCGTCGAATTGCCGCCCGCTGAGATTGACGATCGCTCGGTTCTGGTCCAGTTTGAGAAGTTCAAGCCATACGTTCCCGAGTTGCTGGAGGCACTCCGTCAGGGAACAGTCGCGGAGCCAGTGCCGGTGATGATCGACGGTTCGACTTTCGCCATCCACGGAGCCACGCGAACTTTTTGGGTCAAGCTCTGGCACGCAGCCGGCAGCGAGATGACGAAAATCGATCGCGCGCAGGTGATCAGTTGCTTGCCATCTACTCGCGGTGTGCAGGTGGTTGTTGAGTCGCCTGAAGAAGAGGATTAGTTTTCCCGCAAAGGCGCAAAGGAGGCAAAGCTTCTAAGGTTTTTCTTTGCTTCTTTGCGGCTTTGCGGGAAATTTCTTTATGCCGGAGTTGCCCGAAAAAGTCATCTCACTCTCAAAAGCCATTCACGATGCAGGAGGTCGTGCGTTGCTCGTGGGTGGTTGTGTTCGGGACATGCTAATGGGCACACCGCCCAAAGACTGGGACCTCGAAATTTATAAGTTGGACGCGCAACGGTTGCGCGAAATCCTGGACCAGTTTGGCCCCGTGAACGTCGTAGGCGAGGCGTTCACGGTTTACAAACTCGGGCGTCATCTCGACGTTTCCATTCCGCGTCGCGAACGTAAATCAGGACGCGGTCATAAGGCCTTTGTCATCGAAGGCGATCCCGACATGAGTGTTGCCGATGCAACGCGCCGTCGCGACTTCACTATCAATGCGATACTTCAGGATCCACTCAGCGGTGAAGTAATCGATCCATTTCAGGGGCGGCGAGATATCGAGCAACAGATCCTGCGTGCTGTCTCCGCCGAGACGTTTGCCGATGACAGTTTGCGCGTGCTGCGTGCCGCCCAATTTGCATCTCGCTTTCAGTTTGATATCGACCCCGCCACGGTCGCACTTTGCAGGACGATTGACCTCAGCGATCTTCCGGCCGAACGTATCTGGGGAGAGATTGAAAAGCTTTTGCTCCAGTCGCCGCGTCCCTTCATTGGCCTTGAATGGTTGCGCAAACTCGGTGTTGTGGAAAAGTTGTTTCCGGAAATTCAGAGCTTGATCGGAGTGCCGCAGGATCCGGAATGGCATCCCGAAGGCGACGTTTTTGTGCACACGCAGCTTGCACTGGATCGAGCGCGAGAGCTCATTGACGATCTTTCTTACCCGCGGCAGGTTACGGTGATGCTGGCGACCCTCGCGCACGATTTTGGGAAACCGGCGACAACCGAGATGATTGATGGCAGGTGGCGCTCGCGTGGGCATGAGGAAGCGGGCGTTCCGCCAACAGAGAGTTTTCTCGAGCGTCTCAACGTACACACGATCGATGGTTACCACGTGCGCAGCCAGGTGATAGCGCTGGTGCGTGAGCACTTGAAGCCAGGTGAGTTTTACAAGAAACGCGATGAGGTCGGCGACGGAGCGTTTCGTCGTTTAGCACGCAGGTGTGAACCGGACCTGTTGTATCGAGTGGCAAAGGCCGACTCGCTGGGACGCAATGCCGAATGGGTGCCGCGGGGAAAGTGGTACGGAGCTGAAGCGCAGGAGTGGTTTCTGCAACGCACCAAAGAGTTGGAAGTGCAGCAACGTCCACCGGAGCCGCTGCTGCTGGGACGGCATCTACTCGAGTTGGGAATGGAGCCTGGCCCCGAGATCGGTGAGATCACGCGCACGGTTTATGAAATGCAGTTGGATGGGCGTGTGCGTACTTTGGACGAGGCGATCGCCGAGGCGAAAAAGCTTATTCAATCTGTGTAATCTGTGGATGGAGTTGGTTGTTGTTGCGAGACGCAGTGGATCGTTCCCATGCCCCAGACGAGTGGCTCGCAATTGATCGGTACCACTCGACGATCCGGAAGGACTTGTTGCAGGGTGTCGACCGCGCGAGCGTCGTTCGCGTGACCGAACACGGGAAGAAGGACCACGTTGTTGGCGATGTAGAAGTTTGCGTAACTGGCCGGCAAGCGATCGAGGTCGCGAGTGCTGGTGCTCGTGCCGCCGACAATGCCCGGCATTGGTAAGGTGACGATCTCGAAGGGACGGCCGTTAGCGTCAGTCATCGATCGAAGCCGCGCGAGATTGTCTTGCAGGATTTCGTAGTTGGCATCCAGCGGATCTTCTTCGAGTGCGGTCACGATTACGTTTGGAGCGACGAAGCGAGCAAGGTCGTCGATATGGCCGTCAGTGTCGTCGCCAACGATCCCTTCACCAAGCCACAAAACCTTCGTCACTCCCAGATAGTCTTTCAAATATTGCTCAATCTCGTTCCGGCTGAGTTGTGGATTGCGGTTTGGATTCAGTAAACATTGTTCCGTCGTCAATACGCAGCCTGTTCCATTGACTTCAATGGAACCGCCTTCCATCACAATGCCGGGTGAAAACCGTTGCAACCCAAGGAAACTCTCCAGCTGGCGGGGCACGCCGTCGTCCTTCTTCAACTCTTCATACTTATCACCCCAGGCATTAAATATCCAATCGTTGAAAGCTACCTCACCGCCTGGACCAGTGAGAAAGTTTGGTCCATAGTCGCGAATCCACGAATCAACGGTCTGGATATGATGAAACCGAATTTTCGCCGGCGCACCGCAACGCGCGCGGACTCTTTGCTCGGTCTCCTCATCGTCAACAAGCAGATCGACTGTTTCGTGCGGGATAAGCGCGGAGATCATCCGGAGATAGATCTCTTCGACGTGTGTGACTCGACCGGGCCACGTTTCCGGATCTTTGGGCCAGGTTAACCAGGTTGATTCGTGAGCATGCCATTCCGCCGGCATGCGGAAGCCGAGCGACGCCGGAGTTTTTGCTTCTGGTTTAGCCATCGAGTGTTTGAGACCGGAGGGCCTTGAGCCGGAAGTACCGGTAGATGCCGACGAAGCTGATCAGAACCCAGAAGACTTCCATCAGCAAAGCGGAAAGATTGAAGTCATAAAGAAGCGAAACGATGATCAGGCTTGCGCCGGCGGCGTTGAGAACAGAGTAAGCGAGTCCGGCGCTGCTTAATTTGTTCAACTGCAACATCAGGTAGGCGACCATCAGTACGACCACACCGATATTTCCGACAAAATCCAGAGGCCCGTAAGTCATAGCGATCCACCAAAGCGGAAGCGCAATCCCTCGTAAGCATCGATGCGACGATCGCGCAGGAAAGGCCAGTTTTGCCTCGTCTCCTCAATCTTGGAGAGATCACACTCGACCACCAGCACTTCCTCTTTGTCGGCCGACGCCCTGGCGACGATCCTTCCAAATGGATCGGCGACAAATGACTGGCCCCAGAAAGTCAGCTTGCCTTCGCGACCCACGCGGTTGACCACGACGACGAAAACTCCATTGGCGATCGCGTGACCACGCTGAATTGTTTCCCACGCAGAGTGCTGTGCTTCGTTCATTTCCTGCTCTTCGTCCGGAAGCCAGCCGATGGCCGTCGGATAGAACAGAAATTGGGCGCCACCGAGGGCAGTTAAGCGGGCGGCTTCAGGAAACCACTGGTCCCAGCAGACGAGTGTGCCGATCTTTCCGTAACTTGTGTCGTGAGTTTGAAAACCCAGATCGCCCGGAGTGAAATAGAATTTCTCGTAATACAGAGGGTCATCAGGGATGTGCATCTTGCGATACTTACCCGCTATTTCCCCCGAGGCGTCGATCATCACGGCAGTGTTGTGATAGACGCCGGCCGCCCGCTTTTCAAAGAGTGAAGCGATAATCACAACTTTTCGCTGGCGTGCGACTTTGCCCAGGGTTTCGGTCGACGGACCCGGAATCGTTTCCGCCAGCTTGAAGAGCTGGATGTCTTCCGTCTGGCAGAAGTATTGCGAGCGGAAGAGCTCCTGCAGGCAAACGATTTGTGCGCCGCGTTTCGCTGCATCATTGATACCCGCAATCGCTTTTTTGAGATTGGCGGCCGGATCAGGCACGCAACTCATTTGCACCAGACCGACGGTGGTTACGTCGCCTGCTCGATTTTTCTTAGGCATGTGGCGCAGTATAGCAAGCTACAAAGAGGCACAAAAAGTACAGAGGCATCTCCCGGCGATTTTGCGCTTTTTGTGCTTTCTTGTGGCCTTGGGTAAGATGTCCGGTCATTTTTAGCACCTTATCGAAAAGAGTAACGAAATGATCGATTTTGAGTTGACTGAAGACCACAAAGCGCTGGTGCAGACCGTGCGCGAGTTTACGCAGAAAGAAGTTGCGCCACACATCAAGGAATGGGACGAGAAGCAGCATTTTGAGCCTTCAGTGCTGAAGAAGATGGCCGGCTTGAACCTGTTGGGCGTGTGTATTCCGGAGGAGTATGGCGGCGCCGGATTCGATTACATCTCGCTGGGTCTGGTATGTGAAGAACTCGAAGCGGTGGATACTTTCATGCGCGTCGTGATGTCGGTACATACCGGCTTGAATTCACTCACGCTTTACACGTGGGGCAGTGAAGAGCAGAAGCAGAAGTATCTTGTACCACAAGCCCGCGGCGAAAAAATTTCGACCTATGGTTTGACCGAACCCGGAGCGGGATCTGACGTGGTAGGCGCACGTTCGACAGCACGGCGTGAGGGCGACGAATGGATTCTGAACGGCGAAAAGATGTGGATCAGTTTGGCTGACGTCGCCGACAACTTTCTTTTCTTTTGCTGGACCGACGAAGAGAAGCGACGCCGTCGCGATCACACTGGCATGTCGTGTTTTATTGTCGAGCGAACCATGAAGGGATTCTCTTCCGGAACGATTCACGGAAAGCTCGGCATACGTGCCGGCAACACCGGTTATTTTTCGTTGCAGGACGTTCGAGTGCCGCAGGCGAACATGGTTGGCGAGGAAGGCGAAGGCTTTAAGATTGCGATGTTCGCACTCGAGCAGGGGCGTTACACAGTCGCTTCGGGAGCGACTGGAGTTATTCGCGCGTCTCGCGATGCGGCAATCGCTTATGCGAATACGCGCGAGACTTTTGGTACGAAGATCGCGAACCACCAACTGGTGAAGCAAAAAATCGCCGAGATGGAAGCCGACTACCAGATGAGCCACCTGTTATGGCTGCATGCCGGGTATTTGAAGAACGAGGGCAAACCAAACGCCAAGGCGACGAGTTTGGCGAAGTGGCAAGCCACGACTCGAAGCGAGAAGGCGGCATCGATGGCCATCGAGGTACATGGCGCGAATGGCTATTCAAACGACTATCCCGTCGAACGTTATTTACGCAACTGCAAGGCCGCGATTATCTACGAAGGCACGCGCGATATTCACACGCTGATGCAGGCAGATTGGGCGCTCGGTTTGAAGAAAGAAAAAGCCGCCCGCCGAACGCTGCCACCCTGGAAAAAATAAAGATCCGTGTTATCCGTGGCAAAAACCTGCCACGGATAAACGCGGATTGAAGGAACGAGATTAATGCGATAGGAACACGTCCCAGGCCCAGCGCCCGACACTCCCCTGAATCGTGTCTCTTACCTTCGCTCGATATTTAAATTCGTTTCCGTACCGGTCCACGCGTTTCGACTCCTTGAACTCCAGCTCCAGCGCCGCGACATTCAACGACGCCAGCAGATGAAGTTCCTCCGGTTCCGAAAGCCCATTGTGGTTCCGGTCCTGCCACAAACGCAGATTGTTGAATACAGAGTCGCGGCTATCAACGAGGCCATCGGCATTCCCGCCGTTTTCAGGCTTATCAAACTCGGCGAGCGCTAAGAACCCATTCTTGTTACTCGAAGCCGGCTGTGCCGTAAAATCGCCAAACAGCTCCGCGCCGTTATCGATGCTTCCATTGCCGTTGCGATCGAGCGCCAGCCACGCGTCATCTGAATTCGCCTGTGTCCAACCAAGACGGTCTCTTGTGCCATTCCCATTGAGATCGAAATCGACACCGCCTTCAGGATTCGTCAAAGCAATCCCGTCACCCTCGATATCGATTACGATCGGAGAGCCGCCACAAGTGTCACAACCGAGACAGGTACAGGTGGAGAAGTCGTACTCACCACTAAATCTCATACACCTGCTCGCGAAAGTGAGATTACAGCTGCCCCCGCTACTAAAACAGCACAAGCCAAATCCGTTTGGAGTAGTTCCCACAGGACAACTGCCATCGAAAGAGGGTGTTGTGCACGTTCCGCCGGCGCTGGAAAGATTGCAGGTGAAATGTTCGGCATTGACGTCGCGCCACATATTGCCGCCTGTTATGGTCGCCGAGGCGGAGGCAACCAAAATACTCAAAGAGACACTGGCGTTGGTACCGCAACTCGTCCCGATCAAACACGAATTGAAGGCCACGCCTGTCGCAGAGGCACAGGAAACACTGGTGCCGATTGCTCCTGTGCGACTGGCGGTGTTCTGATCCTTCGAACCACTATGAGAAAAGAACGGTGTGATGTTAGACAGTGTGCCTGTCTCGAAGGCAGCAAAGTTACTCACAGCTACTGTACAACGTTGAAAACTTCCGGGCAGCACGTCACAGAGGCCCTGGTATTCAGCCGTACCGCCGTGCCAGCCAGAGGCATGCTCGGCGATATCTCCGCTCAGCCAGAAAGGCAGAGTCGTGGACGTCGAACTCGCCGTATCAAATGAACCATCAACTGACGTAGTTGCGGCCAGGGAGTCACCGGCAATCGAAGCAGTCTTCGACTGGTAAGGCGGACGCTTTTCTTCCCAGACGTTGCCGAGCCCATTTACAATCGCGTCCCAAAATTCGGGCGCACCGTTTGTTTCATGAAAAAGCGCGAGGGCACGATAAGTGCGAGACTTCTCTTCCAGCTTCACCGTAACTTGATAAGAGACATACGACTTGATGTCGAAATACCGTGCGGCTTCAAAATGAAAAACATCCGAGATGGTCCACATCGGGTCAAAGACAGATGCATACTGCCCATGTTCCCATGCAGCACCAAACGTAGCTTCCTGTGGACCACCATCGAGAGAGTGACCGCCACGAGTTAGAGATATAACCTCCCCGGTGGGTAGCGTCACAAGCTCAACATACCGCTGGTTGAGAATCTCCCGGATGTCGCCTGAGTGAAAATCATTGAGTTCAAAGCTGAGATTTGCTTCTGAACGAAGCGGCTTCCTGGTCTGCTCGCTTTGAAACATTTGAGCGGCGGCGTTGTAATGCTCGAGCTTCCTGTAAGTTTCGCGTACCAGTTTTTCCTGTGAAGCTCGATTCTGGGCCATAACTGCGCTGGTACCCAGCGCACAAAGTAGAAGTGAGGTGAGGACTAAGCAAACTATTCGTTTCATGAGGTCTCCTAATTGGTTGAGGATTGTTTCTGAGGGTGTTGGCCCAGCTCGCGCTCGATGATCTTTTGAAAATCGGCAAAGCTGAGGGCGCCCTTGATTAGTTGTCCATTGATGATAAAGCTCGGCGTGCTCTCGATACGAAAGAGCCGGGCAGTCTCGATGTCTTTAATGATCGCAGCGCGCGAATGCTCGGAACTGACACAAGCTTGAAACCTTGGCGCGCCGAGGCCCAGATCAATAGCGATCTTGTCGATAACGGCCGGCGACAAGTTTTCCGCAGCAAACAAGGCATCGTGAAACTGCCAAAAACGATCCTGCTCGGCTGCGCAATAGGCCGCTCGCGCTGCCGGCAATGAATTTCGATGACCTTCCGAAGGCAGGTGCTTGAACACCAGGCGCACATCTTTGCCGTAGGTTTGCATAACCTGGTTGAGCGTCGTCTGCACCGCGCCGCAAAACGGGCACTCGAAATCAGAAAACTCAACGATCGTTACTAAAGGCTTCGTGGATCCCTTCGCCGGTGATACCCGGTCATCCAACTGGGAGACAAACGACGGCGCCGCGAAGTTCAATTTGACGAGCCACTTTTTACGCAGCGCTTCGAGACCCGCTCGGAAGTATTTCATGCGTGCCTGGGTCTCCAGATCCAGACGCAATCTCTCTCGTGCTTCGTCAGGACTCATCGATGCGAAGAACGAAGCGTTCTGCTTGTAAGCTTCTTCAACCTGCGCTCGCGTAACGTTGATTTCACCCAGCGTGAGTTGCCGGCGCAGTTCCTCGATTGAAATATTTCTGGTTGTAGCTTCGAGCTCGAGCAGTCTGGTGGTAATCAGGTTTTCGAGTGCTGCTTTCCTGATCGCGTACAGTTGCTGTTGCAAGGGATAGATCCTGCCAGCCACCGAATCGTCAACTTGCTTCTGTGTAATTTCACTGCCGTTGACAGACGCCAAAACAGTGTCAGGCATTTGTCCGAGAACCGGCAGGGCAGCCAGAAGGATCAGGCATAGACAAAGAATCCCACGTGAGGGTTGGATAAACATTCTTAAGACTCCATTTGTATGAGTTTGTTGTTTGTGGGGCGATGGGAAATCTAGTCTGATCGCTGAAGGTAGTCAACGGCTGTTTCTTATCGAAAACGGCTAAATTTTGTCCAAAGTGGCTAATGTTTGTTTCTTCGCGATTTCCTTTTCTTTGTCGCACGCCAGAACGCACGGCGATAAGCCGTCGGCGTCATGCCGTGTAGCTTGCGGAAATCGTTCACGAAGTGTGTGTTCGAACGCAGGCCCACCTGCTTCAGGACCTGCTTCACCGAAAGAAACGTAGTGCGCAACATCCACTCCGCTTTCCGCATGCGAAAATCCTTGAGGTATTGTCCCGGGCTTGTTCCGGTTTCTTGTTTGAAGAGATGTCGAAAGCGCGATGGAGAGAGATTGACCAGAGCGGCGAGCGCCGGAGTGTCCCACGCGCTCGCGGGTTCGGTTTTCATTTTTGAAATGACGAGTTCTATTCTTCGATCCATGGTGATGAGGACCCGAGAGACGAAGAGTGCGTGAGAGTACTCGCTACAAATTCATTTGTCTATCGAAAATATTTCCCGCAAAGGCGCAAAGACAGCGCGAAGACGCAAGCCCGATTTACAAAATCGCACTTTGCTCTGCTAGTATGAGCAGGCATTTACTGATGACTGCCTCAACCAGGAGATCTGAAACGAATGGGTGACGACCTGAGGACAGAGCGCGAGCTGTCTCTGGATTTCTTGCGCGTATGCGAAGCCGCGGCAATCGCCGCAGCGCGGACGATGGGCCAGGGTGATCGAAAGTTTTCCGATCACGTGGCGGTCGAGGCGATGAGGGAAGTAATGGACTCCGTTCCGATGCGCGGGCGCGTCGTGATTGGCGAGGGCGAGCGCGACGAAGCGCCGATGCTTTACATCGGCGAGGAAGTCGGAGGCGGCTTTGGCGTCGGCGAAGAGATCGCGGAATCGTGCCCGGAGGTTGATATAGCGGTTGACCCGCTCGAGGGCACGAACCTTTGCGCGCTGGGAGCAAACAACGCGATTGCGGTGCTGGCTGCGGCTGAACGCGGCGGTTTGCTCAACGCTCCGGACATCTACATGGACAAGATTGTCGTTGGACCATCGTCGCGCGGTGTCGTTGATATCGATGCGCCGGTGAAGGATAACTTGAAGAACATCGCCCGACGGCTTGGCCGCGATATCGAAGACCTGACAGTGATCGTGCTCGATCGTTCGCGTCACAAAAAACTGATTGGCGACGTGAGGGCGGCAGGCGCGCGTATTCGTTTGATCTCCGACGGCGACCTTTCGGCGGGAATCTCCGCGGCCGTCGCCGGAACAAACATTCATGCGTTGATGGGAATCGGCGGCGCTCCTGAAGGAGTTATCACGGCCGCTGCAATGAAGTGTTTGAATGGCGAGATACAGGCGCGTTTGGTTTTCGATCCTGACAGGTTGGGAGTGGACAAAGACAAGGTGCCGAAGCGCGATGAGGTTTTGGATCGGCTGTCAACGATGGGAATCAAAGATCCCAACAAGGTCTACGACACGGACGATCTGGCTCCGGGAAAGAAGATTATTTTTGCGGCCACCGGTGTGACGGACGGCGCGTTGTTGAAGGGCGTGCGCTTTTTCGGTTCCGGTAAACGGACACACTCAGTAGTGATGACGACTGAATCGCGCCACATTCGGTTTGTGGATACGCTGCACATCGAAGGTGGACCAGACACGGTAATACGTTTTTAGCCGCAAAAAGGCACAAAAAGCGCAAAAGAAAGGGTAGCAAATAACGATCGCAGCAAATGAAAATCGCCGCGCGTTTGTGTTTTGGGTGATCGGCGCCCTTACCGTGGTATCCCTGTTTTCTCTGATTGTGGTTGCGCCGGTGGCTGCGGCCGGCGGGCAAGGGGACTTGGCGCAGGGGATTTATGGTGCGTTTGGTAATCTCTGCCATCAGGCAGCGGAACGCTCCTACTTCATCGCGGACCATAAGCTCGCAGTTTGCTCGCGTTGCACCGGACTCTATGCCGGTTTTGCGTTGACCCTTCTGCTGTATCCGCTGATTCGCTCGTTGAAGACAACGACGACACCTCCTCGCAGCCTGTTAATCATTGCCGCCATTCCCCTCGTTATCGATTTCAGCGTTACATTTTTTGGTTTCTGGGAAAACACGCACACGTCCCGCCTATTAACAGGGGCATTGCTGGGTAGCGCGGTGGTTTTCTATGTCATGCCGGGAATTGTCGAGCTGAGTTTGCGACACTCCCGAACCGAGCGGCCGAAAGTGACGTTTACACTCGCCTCTCCCGAAAGCATCGCCTCCGCCCCAAGCGACTACAGCGCCCCCGAACGCCGGATTTAGCGAACTCGCCCCGCGGCTTCTCAATGTTCACCGCGTTGGGGTAAAATCTTGCGCCCTTGGATGTAGCGTAATTCATGATTTTTCAGTCCCCAGCACCAACGCCATGGCCCACTCCGAGCGGGCCTCCGCCGCAAGCTCTCTTCGAGCAGTATTTTCACGACCTCGTCAACAAAACCTGGGGAAATATCAGCCCGCTTTACAAACTCGATAGCTTTGATTGGGTCATTCTGATCGTCTACTTCTCAATCCTCGGCACGCTTGCCGTCTACGGCTCGTACCGCATCAAGCAGGTGATCGATTTCTGGCGGTATAGCAAATTCGTGCCGCACCCGGCCGGAAGATTTTCGGAGGATGAGCTGCCGCGAATTACGGTCCAGCTTCCACTTTTTAACGAACTGTATGTTGTCGAACGTTTGCTCAAAGCTGTGACCGGAATCGACTACCCTCGCGAGAAGCTGGAGATTCAGGTTCTCGACGATTCGACCGACGAAACAGTCGAGGTTGCGGAAGCCGTGGTGGCCAAGTATGCGGCGCGGGGATTTGATATTCACTACATTCACCGCGCCGATCGCACCGGGTTCAAAGCCGGAGCGCTCGAGAACGGCAACAGATCCGCCAAAGGTGAATTGCTAGCTATCTTCGACGCCGATTTCGTTCCGAAGCCTGACTGCCTGCGCAAGCTGGTCGACTATTTCACTGATCCAATGGTTGGTTGCGCGCAGATGCGGTGGGCGCACATCAACGGCGACTACAACCTGCTGACGCGCTTGCAGACGATCATGCTCGACGGACATTTCGTCGTCGAACAGACCACGCGCAATCGCACGGGCGGATTTTTCAACTTCAACGGCACTGCCGGCATCTGGCGACGACAAGCGATCGAGATGAGCGGTGGCTGGCAACACGATACGTTGACGGAAGACACCGACCTGAGTTTCCGCGCTCAGTTGATGGGTTGGAAGTTTGTTTACCTGCTTGACGAAGAATCGCCGGCAGAGATTCCGGTTGAAATAAACGCATTCAAGGCGCAGCAGCGACGTTGGGCCAAGGGCGTGATGCAGGTTGGGCTGAAGCTTTATCCGCGCATCTGGCTTGCGCCGCTTCCACTTCGCGTCAAGCTGGAAATGTTCTTTCGCCTGACGGGAAACATCAGTTACCCGTTGATGATCCTCGCGAGCTTTTTGCAGTTTCCGCTGTTGCTCGTGCGTTACAACCAACCGTTTTACCACCTGATGGTTTTGGATCTGCCGCTATTGTTCTTCTCCTCGATCTCCGTGGTTTTGTTTTACGGGTCGGCGGTTTGGTATCTCGACGAGAAGCGCGCGCCGCGGCTCTTGCACTTGCCACTCGTGATGGGGCTGGGTATCGGGCTGGCGTTTTCAAATGCTCGTGCAGTGTTGGAGGCTTTGATCGGGCTGAAGTCGGAATTCGTGCGCACCCCGAAATATCGCGTTGAAGAGACTAATGACGCAACGTGGAAACGGAAGAAATACAAGCGCAAACGCGGTCTCCTGCCGCTGCTCGAGCTGGGCTTCGCCGTCTATTTCTTATTGGCGATTGCTTATTCAGCGCGTCTTCACATGTGGGGAACGATACCTTTCCTCCTCTTATTCTTCTTTGGTTTTGGTTACATGGGCGTAATGAGCCTGCTGCAAACTGCGAGCGGAAAACGGTTGGCTGCTTTGTGGCGTCCGCTAAAAACTTAGATACGATCTAATACGACCTTTCCAACGAAGCCCGATCCCACTTCGCTAAATCCGCCCCGGCTTCGTAAGTGCTCTCAAGGAAGTCCATCAACGCGGAATCCGGATCTGGTGCGGTTCGCACATCGTCGTAAAACAACACATACTCACTCAAGTCATCACTGTAGAACGCCTGTTCGGGACGGAGTTTCGCGTCCTTTAACCCTTCGGGTGCGGGCGCAGTGTAAGAATAGAACGCGGGCCTGCCGAGTGGCCCCTGGCCCGGCCACCAGCCATGGCTGATAACCTCGTGCGAGTACGCTTCGCGTGTGATCACATCCGCATCAGGTCGCGGCGGCGCAGGCCGTCCTGAGAACCGTGTCACCGCGAGATCGAAGCTGCCCCAGAAAAAGTGCACGGGACTACACTTCCCGATGAAACGCGAACGAAACTCCTGCAGCACGCGGTCTGAGGAACGAAGAACGCGCCACAGCCTGTCCACATATTCGCGATCGTAAGCAGCGTGTTGCTCGTCCTGATCGAAAGGTATCGGATCCGGTATCTCAACCGGCATTTTCCAGACGTGAACTTCCAATCCCAATCCACTTAGCGCGTTCATCGTCTCGCGATAAAACGTAGCTACGGATTTCGGTTGCAGAGAAACTGTCGCAGTCGCTCCATTGCTGCTCGTGATCACGAGATTGTGATCGATGAAGTCAAACTCCATTTCGAAGAAGATGTCGCCATGAGGCATCGCGGTCGTTGTCAACCCGCGCGCCGAGACGTAAAGCGGCACGTTCCAGTAATGGTTGACGAGCGGCGTTTGCGCCAGGCGAACTTTGCCGACGATCTGAGTCCACATGTGCAGCGTCGCACACGTATCTTTCCATTCTTCGAGTGGGATTGATGGCCAGTCAGACATGCGCCACAGACTATCAGTGCTGTTGCTTGACAGCAAATTCTCGCGGGCCTATAGTTTTGCAGTCATGTTGAAGGCTTGCGCATGTTGTCTCTGTTGTCAGTGCTGCTATTGCAGCGCGACCGAGAGGCCGTGTGCAGGCAGGATGAGTAGTTAACTCTCAACTGACCAGCAATTTTGACGGCGAAACCGGTCGCACTTTTCGAAAGTGGCGACCGGTTTTTTATTGGAGTTCGATTATGCATCTGGACGTTTTGGAAGATCTCAGCGTTGGTGTTGCACCGGGCACTGTCGAAGCAAACATCGGTTACACGCCGTTGCTGCGACTGAGATTGCTCGATGCGGCTTTGGAACAGGGAGTTCAGGTTTTTGCAAAAGCGGAGCATCTCAATCCGGGCGGGTCAGTTAAGGATCGCGCGGCGCTCTCGATGATTCTCGAAGGCGAACGAAGCGGCAGGCTCAGACCCGGAATGACGATTCTCGACGCGACGAGCGGAAACACCGGTATTGCGTATGCAATGATCGGAGCGTCGCGCGGTTACCGCGTCAAAGTTTGCCTGCCACAAAACGCCAGTGCAGCCCGCAAGCGAATTCTTAAAGCTTATGGAGTTGAGATCGTCGAAACCGATCCGATGCTTTCGACTGACGGCGCGCAGTTAATCGCTCGTGAAATATTCGCGGGGGACCCGCTAAAATATTTCTATCCAGATCAATACAATAACGACGCTAACTGGCTGGCTCACTATGAAACGACTGCCAACGAGATCTGGGAACAGACTGGCGGTCAAGTCACGCATTTCGTAGCCGGCCTGGGAACCTCCGGTACGTTTGTCGGCGTCGTCAGGCGTTTGCGAGAACTCAACCCGGTCTTGAAAGCTGTGGCGGTTCAACCAGAGTCGCCTTTACACGGCCTTGAAGGTCTGAAACACATGGCTACCGCCATCACGCCGGGTATCTTCGATCAGTCGCTGGTCGCGGAGACGCTGGAAGTTGCGACCGAAGATGCGTTATTAATGACAAGCAGATTAGCCCGTGAAGAAGGATTACTGGTTGGCCCCAGCTCGGGAGCCAACGTTGTCGCTGCCTGGAGGCTCGCTGTTTCACTGGCGAGGCCGGCCGTGGTAGTGACGGTGCTTTGCGATGGCGGCGAGCGATATTTGAGTGACACATGAGGTTTCCTCGCAAAGGCGCAAAGGCGCAAAGATAAGAGCAAGGGTTTCCTTTGCGCCTTTGCGCCTTTGCGAGGAAATCCTTTTGAGGACCAATGACCGACATATCAACCAAACTCGTGCACGGCGGTGAAAGACGAGCGCTGCCGGATGCCATGCCTGTCTCGACTCCAATCTACGCCAGCGCGACGTTTACCTACGACTCGATGCAGGAGATCGATCAGGTCTTTGGCGGCGAGAAGCAGGGGTTCGTTTACACGCGCTACGGCAATCCGACTATCGCGGCACTCGAGGAGGCGGTGCGTGAGGTTGAAGAAGGCGCGACCGCGTGCGCGTACGCTACGGGCATGGCCGCCATTCACGCCGCGCTCATCGCATGTGATTTGAAATCCGGTTCAACTGTGCTCGCTTCACAAGACCTCTACGGCGCTACGACGAGCCTGCTGAACAATGTCTTTACTTCGTTTGGCGTGAAGACGGTCAATATCGACTTCGCTGACCTGGCGACGGTGCGCGAAAAAGCGCGCGAGATCAAGCCGCAGGTCATCATCGTCGAAACGATTTCAAATCCACTGCTCAAGGTTTGTGACATCAAAAGCTGTGTCGAGATCGCGCGCGAGAATGGTGCGCGTTTGATTGTCGATAACACCTTCGCAACACCTTATCTTCGCCAACCTTTAACGCTCGGCGCCGATATGGTGGTCCATAGCGCTACGAAGTACCTGGGCGGCCATGCCGATGCGATGGGTGGTCTGGTGATCTCTCGCGACGAAATGGACAGCATGGCGCTGGTTACCGTGATGAAACTCGTTGGCGGCGTGCTCGGTGTTTGGGAAGCGCACGAGATTCTGCGCGGTTTGAAGACGCTGGCCGTGCGTATGGACCGTCAGTGTGAGAATGCACGAGCGCTCGCCAACTACCTGAAGGAACATCCGCGTGTCGCTCGTGTTCATTATCCGGGGCTGGGCGCGCTCGTTTCGATCGAACTACGTGACAGTACGCGTGAAGCCGCGTTTGGTTTTATGGACGCGTTGAAGTTGTGTGTGCTGTCGACAAGCCTCGGCGACGTTTTCACGAGTGTGTTGCATCCCGCGACGGCTTCGCACCGCGATCTGACGCCGGCGAGAAGACAGGAATTGGGAATTGTCGATGGACTCGTGCGTATCTCGGTCGGTATTGAGAAAATCGACGACATCATTGCAGACGTCGAACAGGCATTAACCACGGATTAGACGGGTGATCAAGATCGATCAAAAACAGTTGGCGGAGATTCGCGAACATGGCGTGCGTGACTATCCGTACGAATGTTGCGGGCTGTTGCTTGGTCGTTACGAAGCGGATGGCAAGGTCGTTAAAGAGACGTATCCGATTTCGAATGCGCGCGAGGAGAGCGCGAAGCGAAACCGATTTTTAATCGAGCCACATGAACTGATGCGCGGTGAACGATACGCCAGGGAGAAGGATTTGGAAGTAGTCGGGTTTTATCATTCCCATCCTGACTCGCCGGCAGTGCCTTCGCAATACGATCTCGAGCACGCGTGGCCCACTTACTCGTACATTATCGTCTCGACGGTCGCTGATCAGGCGAAGGATCTGTTTTCGTGGGAGCAGGAGCCGGATCGGTCGAAGTTTAATCAAGAGGAATTAAGAATAGGTCCTATTTAAGTGATAGAGGTCTAACATGCCAGTAACAATCTCAATACCAGCGCCGCTCAGACAGTTTGCAGGCGGGCAATCGCAGATCGTCGTCGAGGCAAAGACAGCCGGCGAGGCGCTCGATTCGCTCACTTCAACTCACGCCGCACTGCGTCGCCATCTCTACAACGATCAAAACGTGCTGCGCAACTTCGTCAATGTTTATCTAAATGACGAAGACATACGCCACGCTTCCGGACCCGACACGCCAGTGAAGGACGGCGACACGATCATGATTGTCCCATCGATTGCCGGTGGCTCCGCGATCGAGTCGGATGTGAAAGAAGCTTTGCCGGAACTCTCGAACGAAGAGATCCTGCGTTATAGCCGGCACCTCATCATGCCGGAGGTCGGCATGCAGGGGCAGCGGCGTTTGAAGGCCGCGAGCGTGTTGATGATCGGTACCGGCGGACTCGGAGCGCCGTTGGGAATGTATCTTGCCGCGGCCGGTGTGGGCCGGATCGGCATAGTTGATTTCGACGTCGTCGAAGAGTCGAATCTCCAGCGCCAGATCATTCACGGCACGAAAGATCTCGGCAGGCGAAAGATTGAGTCCGCGCGCGATCGTTTGCGCGACATCAATCCGCACATCGAGATTGAAACTCATGAAGCGCGACTGACGAGCCAGAATGCCATGCGACTCTTTCGCAATTACGACATCGTAGTTGACGGCACCGACAACTTTCCCACGCGGTATCTGGTCAACGACGCGTGCGTGCTGAGTGGTAAGCCGAACGTTTACGGCTCGATATTCAGGTTTGAAGGACAGGCGAGTCTCTTCTGGGCCGAGAAGGGCGCCTGCTATCGCTGTCTCTATCCTGAGCCGCCCCCGCCGGGATTGGTGCCTTCGTGCGCAGAGGGCGGCGTGCTCGGCGTGTTGCCGGGAATCGTCGGCGCGATCCAGGCGAACGAGACGATCAAGATTATTCTCGGCGCCGAAGACTTGATGATTAATCGTCTGCTGCTCTTCGACGCGTGGACCATGAAGTTTCGGGAGTTCAAACTGCGGAAAGATCCGAAGTGTCCTGTTTGCGGTGAGCAGCCGACGATCAAAGAGTTGATTGACTACGAGGAATTCTGCGGCGTGGCGCCGCACCAGGCGCCTCAACCTGAGTCGAAGCTCGATGAGATCTCGGCGACTGAGCTCAACGCGCGTCGCTTGCGTGGAGATCGGATTCAGATTGTCGACGTTCGTGAGCCGCATGAGTTTGAGATCGCGAAGATTCCGGGGACGAAGTTGATTCCGTTGGGTCAGGTCGTGACTCGTATGAACGAGATCGATCCGGAAGTCGAAGCAATCGTTCACTGCAAGGGCGGTGTGCGCAGCGCGAAAGCGATCGAGGCGTTGAAACGCGCGGGCTTTCAGGGACGATTGATCAACCTCAAGGGTGGAATCACAGCGTGGTCGGAAGACGTCGATCCGCGCGTTCCCAAGTATTGATCCACAGATTACGCAGATTCATCACACCAAAACGGCAGTTCACGTCAAAGTAAAAACCCACACAGGCGATCCGCATTAGACTGCCCGCATTAGGAGGTGAATATGAAGAGAAGAGAATTCATCAATCAAAGCGCCACTTTCGGAATCGTGGTGGCCAGCGGGTCTCTACCTAACGTGCTTGCGGGCAACTTCTTATCAGCCGCGAGGCTCACGCCGCCGGCGAAAGGAAAAATTCCCGTCGCTTTCGCTATCTCTGAGGGGGCGACGGTGATCGACTTCGCCGGTCCCTGGGAAGTGTTTCAGGACGTCCACGTCAGAGAGCGCGGCAAAAACATGGACGAGCAGATGCCGTTTCAGTTGTTTACCGTGGCAGACAAAATCGAGACGATAAGGGGCTCAGGCGGGCTCAAGCTCGTACCCGACTACACGTTCGATACGGCGCCGCAACCAAAGGTCGTCGTAGTCCCGGCGCAGAGAGGATCTGAGGCGCTGCACGCGTGGCTCCGCAAAATGTTTACCTCAGCTGACGTGATAATGTCCGTTTGCACCGGCGCTTTCCAACTTGGCAGGGCTGGTCTTCTGGCCGGCAAGACGGCAACCACACATCACGACTTTTTCGATCGTTTTGCGCAGACGTTTCCCGATGTGAAGCTCAAACGAGGACTGCGCTTTGTCGAGGAAGAAAAGATCTCAACTGCGGGCGGTCTGTCTTCCGGGATTGATCTCGCGTTGCGAGTCGTCGAGAGATACTTTGGCCGTGAAGTGGCCCAGGCCACTGCGACTTACATGGAATACCAGAGCAGGGGCTGGATCGTATGAGTGCCACAAAGAGGCACAAAGGCACAGAATGATTTGGCGAACGCGTTTGTGAAGTTTCCAATAAAGTGGCTTGCCATCATTGCCGTCTGGGCAATGCTCGGCGTGATCTATGCTGGGCCGATCTTTCTGGAGACGGAAGCCGCAGAGATGGGCCATTCGCCGTGGCGCATCTTTTCGTGGGGCATCCTGACGTGGTTGGCATGGGCGCCTCTGACGCCCGCCATAATTTGGCTCGCGCGCCGGTATTCGCTAGTCGGTGAGGCGTGGAAGTCGAGTCTTCTTGTTCATGTGCCGGCGTTCTTGCTCATCTCCGCGCTTCATAGTGCCGCGGCCACAGTTATTACTTTAAGCATCAAGCCTTTCGATGACATGGGTTCGAGTCCCGCAGCGTTCTGGCCTCGCTTCCTTTCGCGCATGCAGGGCTCCTTTGCTTCTGACCTGCTGGTCTATGGTGGAGTAATCGGTATCTGTTACGCGCTCGACTACTATCGCAAGTATCGCGAACGCGAAATGCTGGCCACTCGGCTGGAAACGCAACTCGCCCAAGCGCAATTGGATTCACTGCGAATGCAATTGCATCCACATTTTCTATTCAACACTCTGAACGGCATCGTTGGTCTCGTTCGCGACAATAAGAACCAGGCCGCTGTCAGCATGCTTGTCGGACTCAGCGATCTTTTGCGGCATACGCTCGAGCACTCCGCCAGGCATGAAGTTGAATTGAGAGAAGAACTCAACTTCATCAAACTCTATTTGAGTATTCAGGAGATGAGATTTTCCGATCGGCTCCGGATCGAACTCAATATCGATCCGGCGACAACGAAGGCCATGGTTCCCAACCTGATTCTTCAGCCGCTCACGGAAAATGCATTGCGCCATGGCATTGGTCGCAGAGCTGAGTCAGGCATGGTCGGGATTAGTTCTGCCGCTGAAAATGGTCATCTGCGATTGACTGTGTACGACAACGGAGCCGGTCTGCCTGATGACTGGCAATTGAATGGCAGCACTGGTATCGGGCTGGCGAATACCGCCGCGCGTCTACAGCAACTCTATAGTGACGACCACCAGTTTGATATTCGTAATCGAGATAGCGGCGGCGTTGAGGTCGTGATCCTGATGCCGTTGAGGACCGCGTCTTAAAAAATTGCCGATTGCCGATTTGTTTTACTTTCCGAAAGCTTCAAAATTGGCAATTGGCAATCGGCAATAAACAAAATGTCCGCGAAGATCAGAACTCTGATTGTCGATGATGAGCCACTCGCGCGCCGCAATCTTCGTGTGCTGCTGGAGAAAGATCCACAGATTGAAATCCTCGATGAGTGTCGCAACGGACGTGAGGCAGTCAAAGCCATCAATACCCTCTCACCGGATCTGATCTTTCTCGATATTCAGATGCCCGAGATGGATGGCTTTGACGTGTTGGCGCAGACCGGTCCGGAGCACATTCAAGCGATCATCTTCGTGACGGCGTTCGATCAGTATGCGTTGAAAGCGTTCGACGTTCATGCGCTCGATTACCTGTTAAAGCCTTTTGACGACGAGCGATTTGCTCATGCATTGAAACGGGCAAAGTCGCAGATCGAAGCGCGAGAGATCGATCGGTTGAGTAAGCGGCTGCTTGCCTTGCTGGAAGAACGTGAAAGCGCGCGCCAGGACGCGATACAGCAGCAGAGTTATCTGACGAGGCTGATGATTAAAGTCTCAGGCCGGGTGGTGTTATTGAAGGTTGACGAAATAGATTTTATCGAGGCAGACGGCAACTATGCGAAATTGCACGTTGGTCGCAAGGCGCATTTGCTGCGCGAAAAGATGCACGACCTGGAAGGCCGTCTCGATCCGGCGAAATTCGTCCGCATCCACCGCTCGATCATTGTGAATCTCGATCGGATCAAAGAGATGCAGCCGCACTTTAACGGTGATTACATCGTAGTGCTGGAAGACGGCAGGCAACTGCGACTCAGCCGCAGCCGCCGCGAGAACCTGGAAGCGAAGTTAAGACTTAACCACGGATAACACGGATTAAATCCGGATTTTCATCCGCGTTCATCCGTGTTACGGTATTTTTCTTTCTCTTTCTCGCGCTGCAGGTACGGAATACCTTTCTCCATCCACTCCGGCGCGGGCGCGCCTTTTAAAAAGTGATCGAAAAACTCCTGCAAGCGACGCGTGTAGTCTTTCTGATTGATTCGCTTTCGCAGACCATGCTTCTCGCCATTGTAAGTAAACATGTATGCTTCCTTGCCGAGTCGTCGTAGGGCGAGGAAGTATTCGATCCCCTGATACCACGGCACTGCATCGTCTTCATCGTTGTGAATCATCAGCAAGGGCGTCTCAACTCGATCCGCGCGAAAGATCGGAGAGTTGTCGAGAAAGCGCAACGGATAATCCCACAAGCTGCCGCCGATGCGCGACTGTGAACGCTCGTACTGAAACTGGCGCGGCAGGCCCGTGCCCCAACGAATTCCGCTGTAGGCGCTCGTCATGTTCGCCACCACAGCACCCGGCGCGGCGGCCTTGAAGCGATTGGTTTGCGTCACCATGTACGCGATCTGATAACCGCCCCAACTGTGTCCCTGAATGCCAATCGCATTCTCGTTCACGTAGCCCTTGTCCACAACGGCTTGAATTCCAGGCAACACGCACTTCATTGCACTGTGGCCCGGATAACCGATCGTGTAAACGATGTCGGGCATGTAGACGAGATAACCATTGCTGACGTAATAGCTCGGATTGATCGACGTGCCCGGCCCCGGATTCCGAAACGTATGCAAGCCCTGTGAAAGCCGTTCGTAAATATAGACCAGCATCGGGTACTTCTTCTTCGGATCGAAGTTGTCGGGTTTGAGAAGTAAACCCTTCAAAGGTACGCCGTCGACATTTTTGAAACTGACCAACTCGGCCGTGCCCCAGTTGTACGGCGCCCGTTGCGCATCGCCGTTGCTCACGCGCTTCAACTCACGGAAGGTGTTGTTGGTCACCCAAACATCCGGAAACTGATCGAACCGGGAAGCAGTCATGATCAGCACGTCAGCGTCGCGCGCCTTGGTTGGATTATTGAAATCTTTCGCGGCCATCAGAAGTTTCTGCGGCCCCGCGTCGCTGTTGACTTTGTCGCGATAGAAACCGGAATCGCGCGTTTCCTGACTTTCGGCGGACAGCAGCATCGGTGCGTCAGGATCGATCCAACGCTCCTTCGGATCGAGACGCACGTAGCGGAGCGTTGTCAGGTTTTTCCTGCCGGCGCCATCGGTCAGACTTTTTGCGCGGCTGCCGTCGGGCGCGATTTGCCAGATGTCGTAACGGTCGTAGATCAAAACGTCCGCGTCATCTTTGGTCCAGCCGGCGACACCGTACGAGTTGGGCGTCGATGGTGTGTCGTTCTCTTCGTTGTAAAACTTGACCGCCAGGTTTTTAGTCAGGTTCGTCATCGTGCCGTCTGCGACGGAGTAAGAGTTCCAGTCTTTGCCGTCGAAGTAGATTGCGTATTTCGCGTTTGGCGATAGCGAGACGTTGCCGCGCTGCTTGGTTAAGAGCGGCTTACGCGAACCGTCCGCGGTGTTGACGAGGTAGTAGTCGGTGAAGCCGGGATCGTAGTCGTTTGTAGTTCGATACTTTCGATTATCGGAGCCGATCGCATAGCTGCCGTCATTCGAGGGCGAGATGCTCTCCATCGTTTCGTCTGCGAGCTGCACAAACTTCTTGTCCTGCAAGTGGTAAACAGCGCGATACGATCGATTGCGGTCCTGCTCGGCGCGCACCTTTTGAATCGATTGCACGTAATCGTCTTTCCAGTGCCATAGATCGACGAGCACCTTTTCGTCGGCGGGTATCTCCTCGTCGGGGTTCTTTTCCGGTTCGGGTGGAGGAGCCGTTCCCAGGAAGAGACGGCTGCCGTCGAGCGAGAAATTGAGATTAGCCCGTTCGCTAACGACAAACTCTTTGCGAAAGCCGGGCGAGGTGATTGAAACGATCTCAGTCGCTTGCGGATCTTTGCGGTTCCAGTGGTAAACACGAAACTTCGGCTGCTTTGCTTCGCCCTCTTCTTTGTCGCTGGTAAAGGCGAGTTGTGTGTTGTCTTCGTCCCACGTGAGTTTCTGATACTTTCCTTTGCCGCTGAGCAACGCGATCGGTGGACCATCGCTGTCAGTAGTCACCGCGTAAACGCCGTTCGTGTCTTCCTTGCGTGATGACGTCGTAAAGACGAGCGTCTTCGCGTCTTTGCTGATCGTGAAGTCGAGCACGTCGCTAAACTTTCGTTCATCGGCGCTCGTCGTATTGCGCAGGACGAGTTCGCTTCCGTATTCCTTTTTCTTTGCCGATCTGCCGGAAGGTCGTGGTGTTGGAGGCGTTGATTCACCCGAGGGGCTTGGTTGCGGGATTTCACCCGAAGGGCTTGGTTGTGGAATTTCACCCGAGGGGCTTGGTTGTGGAATTTCACCCGTTGGGCTTGGTTGCGGATTTGGTCCGGCAGCCGGTTTCGCTTCCGGCTTTGGTTCGTGCAAATACGCGATAAAACCCGAGCCATCTTCGGGCACGCGGAAAGTCTTTACTCTCTCGACGCGCGTCACCCTTCCATTCGAGAGATCCATGATGCTGAGGCCATTCTTCGGCATGTCCTCAGGCTTCTTCTTTTTCTTCTTCGCTTCGGTTACTTCAGCTTTGGCGGGCTCCGTGCTGAAGACGAGGAAACGGCTGTCGGCAGTGAAAACAGGGCGCAACAAGCGAGCCTGCTCCGCCTGAAACTCGGCAAGGTTTGTACCCGGATCATCCGGCGGCGGCACAGGCGGGCGATAACCTCGCGGTGCTTTCCAATCGACGCCGGTCGCGATGTTGCGTACGACAATCTCGCCGTCGCCATCCTGCGGCACGTACGCGTAAGCCACGAACTTACCGTCACGCGAAATTTGTGAAGCCAGTACCGATCGCCAGGAGTCGTAATCCTGATGCGTGAGCGCACGTTTGGCGGGAGCTGCGGTTTGCGCACCGACCATCGTCGCCAATAAGGCAAACGTGCAGAGCAACGCAGCACTTCGCTGGAGCAGGATTGGGCGCTTCATATGAATCACCTCTCTAATTGTCAGATTGCGGATCCGAAGACGAGTGGGCGACAAAATAACACAAAAAGGCGCAAACAATAACCATGATGGTTACGGATTGCGCCCTTTGTGTTCTTAGCAGGGTGATTGACTTCAGAAGAACAGTGAATACAGCAGCCGGTTTGGTGAACCAGTGCCGGCGTTTGTCACGACGTTGGTCGTGGCGTTGTTAACGATAGCATTGCGAATCGTTGCTGCTGAAGCGGATGGATTCGCTTGCTTGTAAAGGGCCGCCACTCCGGCGACGTGCGGTGACGCCATCGAGGTCCCACTCAGCGTTGCCGTGGCAGTGTTTGAGGTAGCCCATGCAGATAAGATTCCCGAACCTGGCGCGAATAGATCCAAACACGAGCCAAAGTTTGAGAACGAAGAGCGGGCGTCAGTCGTGGTTGTTGAGCCGACCGTAATTGCGTTAGCTGCCCGAGCAGGTGACGAGTTGCAGGCATTGGCATTGCTGTTACCTGCGGCAACGGCGATGGCAACTCCGGAATTCGACAGGTTGTTGACGGCCGTGTCGAGCGCACTGGAAGCTCCGCCTCCAAGACTCATGTTAGCAACTGCCGGATTCTGGCGATTATTTCTCACCCAATCGACACCTGCAATCACGCCCGAGTTCGAGCCTGAACCCGAGCAGTTAAGCACGCGCACGCCACGAAGCTGAACACTCTTAGCTACGCCAAACGTAGAACCGCCAATCGTGCCGGCGACGTGAGTACCGTGACCATTGCAATCCTGCCCGTTGCCGCCAAACGCATCGAACACATTCGCAGCACGCCCGCCAAATTGGGTGTGGGCGGTGCGAATACCAGTATCGATCACGTATGCGAAGACGCCTGCGCCGGTCCAGTTGAACGTGTAGATTGCGTTCAAAGGACGGTTACGCTGGTCAATGCGATCGAGACCCCACGGGGGATTGCTTTGCGTTGCGTCAGCAGTCACCAGGCCATCTTCTTCCACATACTTGACGCGAAAGTCCATGCTGAGAGCTTCGGCTTGTTCTTCCGTCATCTCAATGGCAAAGCCATTAAGCGCGTGTTGATAAACGTGTTTGAGATTGCCTCGGTGCGTTGTAGCCAATTCCGCTGCGATGTACGGCGCGATGGAGAGTCGTCCTCTCTCGCCGACAACCGCCTCATCAAGCACAACGATGTAACTGTTTTCAATCTTATTAGCGGTCCTGCGAAGTTTGGCCATTTCAGCGCCAACCCCTTTTTTCCTCTCCTCCTGGCTGCTTACAGAAGGCGAAACAAAAATGGATAGGCAAAGACCAGCGAAAATTAGTAACGCGCAAAGTTTTTTCATACTTTTCTCCTCCAGAGTGTAAGTGGGTTTGGTTGGGGGTGTAGCCGCCCGCAACGGCGAGAAATCGAGCGGGGAACAACATCGACGGATCTCATGATTTCGAATGTTCGAAACATATAGAGAACAATAAGCGGGAGGTGGACTACATGAGCTGGAGATGCGATTGCATACCCCGTGAATAAGGGCTCGCATACCAGAACCTGGTTGTGAGTTTTAACTTTCTATCTGGAACGACTGTCTGGACGGAGGGGCGCAGTATAGCATCAATTTGCCAGAGCGCAAGCCACGATTTGCAAGTATGGGCCTTCGTAGTGCATCATACTGGGCGTTAATCCCTTCTCTCGCGCATCAACGGTGATGCGCCCCGTTCCCTCGGTGAGTCGGCGGCGGCGTTTTGGATGATTCGAGAGAGGCCTGACCCAAACTACAGAAGCCG
This sequence comes from Pyrinomonadaceae bacterium, assembly GCA_025922875.1. Taxonomy (GTDB): domain Bacteria; phylum Acidobacteriota; class Blastocatellia; order Pyrinomonadales; family Pyrinomonadaceae; genus PSRF01. Next base: position 1,375 of record JAICGZ010000018.1, on the reverse strand, counting down.
CTCATCTTGAGCATCCGAACTCGAGCTTTCGCTGCTACCGTTACAACGGAGCCCACTTCGATCAAAGCTTCTTTTGACACTCCTGAGAAGCGGGAGAGGAGCATTTACATGTCTATGAAACTTTACGTAGGAAACCTCGCTTTCCAAACCTCAAGTAACGATTTACAGCAACTGTTCGGCCAGGCAGGTACGGTCGAGTCGGCCTCGGTTATTGAAGATCGTGACACCGGACGTTCGCGCGGTTTCGGCTTTGTCGAAATGGCCTCGAAGGAGGAAGGCGAAGCAGCTATTTCGCAATTCAACGGCAAGGAATTCAACGGTCGCAATCTGACCGTCAATGAAGCACGTCCTCGCGAGGACCGCGGCAATCGCGGTGGCGGCGGTGGACGTGGCGGTTACGGCGGCGGCGGTGGACGCGGTGGTAATCGAGGGGGCTACGGTGGCGGCGGTGGTCGCGGTGGACACGGCGGCGGCGGTGGCGGCAATCGTGAACCGCGCTGGTAAGAAATTTTCTTGAGGTAGGTCCTATAGATATATAGGACCTATTTTAAAATTTTAGGAGGAGCGATGAATAAGCCTGTTTTTACAGTAGGCGAGCGTGTCGAGAAGCTTTGTGTTGTCTGCAATGAAGTGCGCGGCCACGTCGTCGTCTCCGTGACTAAGCGCGGACAAGTCTCACGGGTAAGCTGTCCGAAATGCGGTGAGCGAAGCGCGTTCAAAAGCGGCACACCGGCCGACGAGAATGCAAAACGTTCCGCAGCCAAGGCCGGCGCGCCCTACGATCGCACACGTACCTATCGCACCGGTCAAGCGATGATGCACCCGACTTTCGGTTTGGGCGAAGTCACGAAGGTAATCGAGCCGTGCAAGATCGACGTGCTGTTTGCCGATCGCATTCGTCGTTTGATTCACTCTACGCCGGCGTCTGAGTAGCGCAGGATTGTCTCCAAACTCATCCAGCCGCAAAGAAGCACAAAAAGCACAAAAATCAGCGAACGCGATTTTGTGCTTTTTGTGCTTCTTTGTATTTACTCTGGACTCGCACGCTCAAAATGGCCGGCACGCCGAGGTCTCCATGGCCCTTACCAGTTGGATTGGCCTCCAGGCGCCTCCGGGTCGCGAACACCTCGCAACAGACACGATTCTTGAGGTCACGCCCGCTTGGAAACGTGACGCGCTGGGCAATCTCATGCTGCGCAAAGGCAGCGGCAGCCCGCGACGCGTGATCGCGTGTGGACTCGATCGTCCCGCCCTTGCCGTCACTGAGATCACAGACGATGGATACTTACGGCTGCGCGAGGTCGGCGGCGGCCGGCAACATCCGCTCTGGATTCAGTTTCATGAAGGGCAGCGAATTGAGGTCTTTACGCGCAGT